>NZ_JBFBBZ010000043.1:0-79330 GCF_040682935.1 Amycolatopsis sp. NPDC051061 | reverse complement strand
GATCCGCTCATGCACCCGGTCCAGCTGATCCATCACCACATCGACCACCACCAGGATGATCTACCACACGCCACCCGACTGCCGTTGCAGTACTAGGGGAATCCCCTGACGGATTCCCCGGGACGGCGGTCCGGCGTCACGCTCGCTGTCCGATCGGACGACCTGGCTGATCCGGACGGTGACCCGGCCACCGGGCAGAGGGGTGAACGCCGGCGGCCGGTCGTGGGTGCGCGTGTGGGTCCACTGGTTCGGCCAGTACGTCTTGACGACGGCCCTGCCGGGCAACCGGTTCGCGCCGTCCGGCCAGCCGACGTCGTCGCTCACGAGCTCAAGAAAGGTCGTCGGCGTCTTGCTCGTTGTGGGCCGCGTAGGCCTTCAACAGCAGCTTCTCCGCGCTGGTCACGAGAGACTCAGGAGGCAGCCCTGGACCACCCGCACCCCCTGGCACGCCGGTCTCTCGGCAGTTCCGGCGTCACGCTCGCTACCCCCGCTCCTGGAGGAGCCCGGTCATGCGGTGCCACCACCACGACCCGTCTCGCACGGCCCAGGCACGAACACAACCCTCATCGCGACCTCCGCAATTCCACTGACCGCCGCCGGTAGACGTATCGAGTCCGGCGAACGGTCACCTGCCACAGACCTCGGTGGTTCCGCTCGGAGACTACTTGTCCTTGCGGGTAACTACCCTTTATTCGATACCGTGCCCTCCAGGGCGCCCGGCGATCGACCGGGCTGCAATGACAAAGGGGAACAGAAAATGGCTACGCGGATGTCGACGGCACGTTGGCAGGGTTCGATCGTGGAAGGTTCCGGCTCGATGGCGCTCGGCTCGGGGGCGTATGAAGGGTCGTTCAGCTTCTTGTCTCGATTCGAGGACGGTAAGGGAACGAATCCCGAGGAACTGATCGCGGCGGCGCACGCGGGTTGCTTCTCGATGGCTTTTACCCACATCCTGGAGGGTGCGGGGTATTCGCCCCGCTCGGTGGAGACGAGCGCGGCCGTGCGGCTTTCATCGGTCGAAGGTGGGTTCGAGATCTCCCGGATCGATTTGAAGACGCAAGCCGATATCCCTGGCATCGACGGGAACGACTTCGCGAAGCTCGCCGATGCGGCGAAGGCGGGCTGCGTGGTCTCGAAGGCGCTGGCTGCTGTGGAGATCACTCTGGAAGCGACGCTGGTCTGAATACTCAGTCGGCGTCTGCCCTGTTCGTGTACTCCACCGCGGTGTTCACCTAGGGTGGGACCACTGGTGCGGATCCAGATGATGACGAGTCGGCGAGATTGCGCAGTCGGTGCCCCGTAGGTCGCTTATCCGGTGTGGGCGGGGATTCATCTGATCCGGCGCCGGAGGGGTCCGCGATTGCGTCTGCGAACTTCTCCGGCGCCTGTTAAGAAATGCCCGCCTTCGACGGCGACGACCGTGACGTACGAGAGTTCATACGGTTTGGTGAGGCAACGATGACGCCCAGCCCGCACGGCTGGTGTCACCCTTTGGATGAAGCGTTCGCCGCAGGCGTCCGCCGGGTCGTCGCACTCAGTTCGCCCGCGATCATGGTGGAAACAAGACCGCGGCCTGGTCTGCCGATCTGGCGGGGACAGGGCTTGGGTGCGGTGACCCCCTTCCCCGCGAGGCCACGACTGCACCGGGGAAGGGGGTCAGCAAATCCCTGATTCGCTTCCGCGGGGTGAGGTCGGCCCGAGGAAGCGAAAGCCGTCTGGAATGAAACCTACGGACGCGTGGCGGTGGCGTCGTCCAATGTCGCGTAGATCCCGACTCCGCTAGGCAGTACCGAAGCTTGCACCGTGACAGAATGCTGACCGGGAGCCAGCTTGAACGACCTGGTGTACGCGAAAGCCGCGAATGCACCGCTCTTGATCGGCGATACAACGTCAGGCAACGCCGTTCCGTCAACCGAGGAGCTCAGCACTGACGAAGTCTCCGGGTAATTGACCTGGAATCGGATTACATAGCGTGCGGTGACTTTTACGTCTATGTTGTAAGTGTTTTCCGTGGTGCCGACGGGGCCGATGGCGACGTTGGGGACAGGGGCCGGATGATATGTGCCGACATTGCTGTCGGCGACGTGAGCTGTGGAGGCAAAAGCGGGAGAAACGCAGGCTGCAAGTGCCGCGGCAGCGACACTTGCCACGATCGGAGAGCGAAATCGCATTATTGGTACGCCTCTCTTGGTTTCAGTCGGTCGGCGAGCCATCAGGAGCTGGAGGATATCTCAATCGAATTCGTGCAAGTACGGTAAGGGCAACCGGGTTTTCGTGTCAACGGCACGCAGGGCGAGAATCTGCTGGTCGAGTCCTTGTCTGACTTAAAGGGCACAATATTCGAGCAGATCGGGCGCCACCCTGTGCGCCACAATGTTTACTCAGGTCTGCCCAGGTTCTGGTCGACACCTCACCTGTGAGGCTTCGGCCTCGCCTGGAAGGCTGTCATCGTGCCCAAGCCCCACCCCTGGGTTCCGTGCCGATATCGGCGCAGTGGCCCGTCGCGGCGAGACACCGTTGACGCAGGTCGCAAAGGATCTCGCGATCTCCGAGTCGTGTCCGGCCGACTGGCTGCGAGCCGCCGACATCGAGGGCCGCACCCGGCCCGGAGTGACCCGCGAGGAGTTCGCCGAGCTGCGAGAGCCGCGTAAACGCAACCGGCTGCCGAAACAGGAGAACGAGGTCCTGCACAGGGCCGCGGCGCACCCGATCCCGCTGCGCCATCGCCACGTCGACCACCACCAGGATGAGCTGCCACAACACCACCAGCTGCCGTTGCCGGCCTAGGTGTAGGCCTTCGAAACGGTCCACCCGTCGACGGTCCACAGTGGACTTGACGTGTCCGCTTCGCCGCGCAGGACGGTGCCGTCGGCGCAGGCGAACCGGGTGCCGGGGGCCGAGTCGTCGGCGACGGCCGCGCACTGCAGGCCGTTGTCCAGGGTGAGCAGGAACGCGTCGGCGGTACCGCCGGGCCGCGGCGGGGCCGGCAGGGCGCCGGTGTAGGTCAGCAGGACGGCCTTCGTCGCCGAAGCCGGGCAGACGACCCGCGTTCCCGGCGCGGCGAAGCACGGGTCGTACGTGGTAGCGCCGGACGTGCAGCGGTAGGCGTCGTGGCGGCCGGACACCGCGGACACCGAGCCGCAGGCGCCGGTCGCCCGGGACGTCGTGGCGCCGGTGCGCGGCCGGTATTCGGTGGTCTGCGTGAACCGCTGCGCGCGGCTGGTGGTGATGGCGGCTTCGAAGACGGGGTTCGCCGTCGTGAGACTGCTCGTCACCGGCCCGACGCCGGGGGCGAGGAACCGGCGCACGACGTCGCCGCCGTCCAGGTGACAGGGTCCGAGCGCCGCCCACACGGTGGCCGGCTGGTCCGCGGTGTACTGCGCGGCGCAGGTCAGGGTGCCGGGGGACGGCTCGGGGGCGCCGGTCAGCCCGAACAGCGAGGCGAGGTGGTGCGCCGCCGCGGCGAGGGTCGTGCCGATCTCCGGTCCGGGCTCGGCTTGGCCCTTGAGCGTCGCCGGCAGGCTGGCGAGCGGGACGTCGTAGGTGACGCCGGAGCCGGGCCACAGCAGGTCGCGTTGACGTGGGCGGCCGAACAGCTGCACGGCGGACGTGCTCGCGGCGGCGGTCCGGGCGGTGGGTTCGGGCCAGCCGGCCGGCAGGGCGAGCCGGTAGGGCACCCGGGTGTG
The DNA here is from genome assembly GCF_040682935.1 of Amycolatopsis sp. NPDC051061. Taxonomy (NCBI): domain Bacteria; kingdom Bacillati; phylum Actinomycetota; class Actinomycetes; order Pseudonocardiales; family Pseudonocardiaceae; genus Amycolatopsis; species Amycolatopsis sp. NPDC051061. The sequence continues at coordinate 75,644 of NZ_JBFBBZ010000043.1, read as the reverse complement.
CGAGGTGAGGGTGACGCTCGCGCGGCCGTTGCCGGCGGTCAGACAGGTGGAGACGGGCGCGGCCGGGCCGGGCCCGCCGAGCCCGATGGTGAGGCCGCCGGAGCTGGCCGAGCGCCCGGCGCAGTCCGGCCGCGGCGCCGGGTCCGGCACGACCACGCGACCGAGCGCGGCGAAGTCGAGGAGGCCGCCCCAGAACGCGCCGCCGCGGGTCAGTTCCGCGACGATGCTGCGGGTCGAAGCGTCGTAAGCCGCCGGGACGAGCTTGGTTCCGGTGATGACGACGGGCGCGAACCCGGGCGGCGGCGCGTCCGGGACGGAGATCCGCACCCGCGCTCGCCGACCGCCGTTCAAGTCCAGCTCGGCACCACCGCCGACCCGGCGCGTCAGGGGCACCGCGAACCCGGGTTCCGGCGCCGGCCGCACGGAAACGCTCGTGCCGGCGGAGGCGTCGACCTCAATCCCGGTTGCGGTGACCGTCCCACCCGGCCCGGTCGCGAAGTGGTGCTGCACGAGGACTCCGGCCCCGCCCAGCAGCAGGACGAGCACGGCAGCCGTCAGCGCGAGCCGGGCGGGCCGGTCGTTCGTGGGCATCGGAGCCTCCAGAGCACTTACTCCCGCTAGTCAGCGGACCGGCCATGGTCGTTAGCCGTCGTGGCCCAACCGTGACGGCCGGGCTTAGGCTGGCGCGGTGGCCGAGCTGGCTCAGGTGAACGTCGCGATCCCTCGCGCCCCGCTGGACGATCCCGCCATGGCCGGCTTCGCGAACGCCTTCGAAGCCGTCGCGCGGCTTGCCGAAGCCGCTCCTGGCTTCGTCTGGCGGCTGGGCTCCGGCGGGCACGCCGTCCTCGCCACCTCCGCCGGCGTCGAGGTCGTCGTCAACGTCTCCGTCTGGCGCGACTACCGCAGCCTCCACGAGTTCGTCTACCGCAGCGTCCACGGGAGGTTCCTCCTGCGCCGCCGGGACTGGTTCGCGCCCACGCCGCAGCCGTCCACCGCCCTGTGGTGGGTGGCCGACGGCCGGCGCCCCACCGTCGACCAGGCGCTCGCGCGGCTGGGGTTCCTCCGGGACCACGGACCCTCACCGCAAGCCTTCTCGCTGCTCCGCCGGTTCACCGTGGACGGACGCCGCAGCCGGTAATCGGTCGCCGGCCACCCGCCGGTCTGGCACCATCGGAGCGGTGAACCCGGTCGAGATCGCCTGCGACGAGTCGGGTTCCGAGGGCGAAAACCTCGTCGGGGGCGAAACCGACGTCTTCGCCCACGCCGGGGTCCGGCTGACCCCCGAGGCCGCGCGGGCCTGCGTCCAAGAGATCCGCGCGCGCATCGGCTCGCCCGCCGAGGAGTACAAGGCCAACCACCTGCTGCGCGGCAAGCACCGGCCGGTCCTCGAGTGGCTGCTCGACCCGGCCGGCCCGCTCGCCGGCCGCGGGCACGTCCACTTGACCGACAAGACCTTCTTCGCCGTGCGGGCCGCGGTCACGCTGCTGGCCGAGCACGGCACCGAAGCCATGGCGCGCACCCTCCACCGGGCCGGGCCCGCCGCCTTCGGCGCCGACCGCTGGGCCTACTTCCTCGCCGCGTTCACCAGCGTCCTGCGCCTGAGGCCCCGGCGCGGCGTGACGACGTCGCCCGAGGAGTTCTTCGCCTTGGCCGGCGAGCTCGCGGGCGACGGCGAAGCCGGTGAGATCATGGGCCGGCTGGAAGAAGGCGCCGACCGCGTGGCCGCCTACCGCGCCCGGCTGGCGAGCGATCCCGGCCTCGTCCCGGTGCTGGATCCGCTGGTGCCCGCCGTGGTCCACACCGTCCGGCACTTCAGCGCGGACGGCACCCCGGTCGCCCTCGTCCACGACGAGCAGCTCGCCCTGACCGCCGAACGTGTGCTGCAGCTGAAGGTCACGCTCGGGCACCGGCTGGCCGGCGTCCGGTTCGTCGACTCCCGGTCCGACGCGCGCGTGCAGGTCGCCGACTTCCTCGCCGGCGTCGCCCGCCGGATCGCCTCCGACGCGCTGAACGGACACGGCGACCCCGTGCTGACCGGCCTGCTGGAGTCCTTTGTGGACGCCGAGTCCGTCTGGAACGCGCTCAGCAGCTGACGACCTGCGCCGGCGACGACGTGTTGTCGAGCTGCTTGACGTACGCGCTCCCGCCGCGCCGCGCGCACGCGGACGCCTTCGAAGCGAACGGCCCGTCGAACACCGCGTAGACGTCGGCGCCGTTCACCTGCTGCCGCAGCGAGCCGCAGCCGGTGGTCGGCGAGTGCAGGTACCGCGCGCCGGGATGGGCGGCGAGGAACTGCTGGACGTCGGCGCGATAGCGGGCCGGGGCGATGGCGGAGCCGAGCACGACGACGTACGAGCCGTCGCACGCCGGCGTGGTCATCGCGGTCGCCAGGCCGAGGTCGGCGCTGCTCGCGACGCTGGTGGCGACGGACGTCCGGTCGCTCACCTGCGTGGTCGTGACCGGCGGAGCGGTCACCGGGGGCGCGGTGGCGGAGGACGTCGCGGCCGGGGTCGGCTGGGCCTGCGACGACGGCTTCAGGATCGTGAACCACCCGACGACGCCGATCAGCGCCAGCAGCGCCACGCCGGCCACCAGCCACGGTGCCTTCGACGGCCACCGGCGCACCTCGGTGGCGGCCGGCGCCGGGCTGGTGGCCTGCCGGGTCGGGGGAGCGGTGGCGCGGACCGGGCTCGTCCCGCCGAGCGCGGCGCGGGCGGCGTCCGCCAGCTCGGCGACTCCGCCGAAGCGCTCCGCGGGGTTCTTCGCCATGCCCCGCGCGATCACGGCGTCGAACGCCGCGGGCAGCCCGGGCCGCAGCGTGCTCGGACGCGGCGGCGGCTGGTGCAGGTGCGCGCCGATCAGCGACGCGGTGGTCGACGCCGTGAACGGCTTGCTGCCGGTCAGGCACTGGTGCAGCACGCAGGCGAGCGAATAGACGTCGACCCGGTGATCGGTCGGCGCGTCCGTGAAGCGCTCGGGCGCCATGTAGTCGAGCGTCCCGACGGCGCCGCCGGTGGCGGTGAGCTCGGTGCCGGGGCCGGCCGCGCGGGCGATGCCGAAGTCCACGAGGTAGGCGAACCCGGTCGCGCCGACCAGCACGTTCGACGGCTTGACGTCCCGGTGCACGAGGCCTTCGGCGTGCGCGGCGGCCAGGGCCTGGGCGACCTGGCCGACGACGTCGACCGCCTCGGCCGGCGCGAGGGCCCCGCCCGCGGCCAGCCGGGTGCCGAGGTTGTCGCCGTCGACCAGCCGCATGTCGAGGTACAGGCGCCCGTCGATCTCGCCGTAGGCGTGGATCGGGATCACGTGCGGCTCGCGCAGCCGCGCCACCGCGTGGGCCTCGCGCCGGAACCGCTCCTGGAAGTCGTGGTCGGCCGCGAAGTCCGGCGCGAGCAGCTTCAACGCGACGACGCGGTCGTGGCGCGTGTCGTAAGCGCGGTGGACTTCGCCCATGCCGCCGCGGGCGATCAACGACTCGATCCGGTACGGCCCGAACTGCCCGCTCACGCTCTTCCCTTCCAGGGTTCCGCAAAGTCGTCGCGGCTCGGTGCCGGCGGTCCGGCAGGACGTGCCACCGTACCCGCCGACGCCGCCGGAAGACCGCCGAGCCCGACCCGGCCACCGGCTTTGCCTGGCCCACGCTCTTCCCTCCCGCAGACACCGGGAAGTCTGCCCTATCCGGCGTGGCGTTACAGGGTTCGAGAAGCACTTCCCCGGCCCACGTACCCTGGGCTGGTGCGGACCCGCCCCACCCTGACCTGGACGTCCCCGGACGCGCCGCTGCCCCGGACCTCGAGCCTCGACGAGCTCACCGACGTCGTCGCGCGGCGCGGGGTCGCCGTGCTCAGCGGTGCCGGGCTGTCCACCGAGTCCGGGATCCCCGACTACCGCGGCGAAACCGGCAGCCTGCGCCGGCACACGCCGATGACCTACGACGAGTTCGTGACCAGCGCCGAGGGCCGGCAGCGGTACTGGGCGCGCAGCCACCTCGGCTGGCGCACCATCGCCCGTGCCGACCCCAACGACGGCCACCGCGCGGTCGCCGCCCTGCACGAGGGCGGGTACCTCGGCGGCGTCATCACGCAGAACGTCGACGGCCTGCACCAGGCGGCCGGCACCGCGGACGCCGTCGAGCTGCACGGCAGCCTGGACCGCGTGATCTGCCTGGACTGCCGCCGCACCGGCCCGCGCGCCGAGCTGGACCGGCGGCTGCGGGCCGCCAACCCGGACTTCGAGGGCGCGGCCACCCGGATCAACCCGGACGGCGACGTCGAGCTGCCCGGAGACGTCGTCCGCCGGTTCACGCCGGTGCCCTGCGCGGAGTGCGCCGGAGTGCTCAAGCCGGACGTCGTGTTCTTCGGCGAGAACGTGCCGCGGCCGCGCGTCGAGCAGTGCTATCGGCTGGTCGACGAGGCCGGCGCGCTGCTGGTGCTGGGGTCCTCCCTGACGGTGATGTCCGGCCTGCGCTTCGTCCGCCACGCGGCGGCCGCGGGCAAGCCGGTGGTGATCGTCAACCGCGGTGAGACCCGCGGCGACCGCTACGCCTCGGTGCGCGTCGACCGGCCGCTGGGCCGGGCGCTGACCGAGCTGGCCGCGCGGCTGGGCTGCGACCTCAGCGAGGGTCGCGGCCGAAGCGCGTGAGCAGCCGGTCCTGGCGGGACGCGCCGGGCGCACCGGGCGGCGGCTCGGCGAACACCCGCGGGTTCAGCGCCAGCCCGGCGAAGATGTCGTCGTAGCTCTCGTCGATCCACGCCACGAGACCCGGATCCAGCGTCTCGTCGGCGCCGAGCGCGCGGGCGAGGTCCCAGGTGTGCACGGTGCTGTCGGTGGTGCGGACGGCCAGCGCGCGCCGCCCGGTCAGCTTGCCCAGCGGGTAGTCGACGACCCGGTCCAGCGCACCCTCTTCGGCGAAGGCCGCCGCGCAGTCCCGGACCGATTCGGTGAACGCCGTCACCGGGTCGTCGCCGAGCGCGTCGGCGTCGCGCTGCGCCAGGAACTCGTCGCGGGTGGCACCGCGCAGCAGCCCGATGTAGTTGAGGTTGCCGCGGGTCATGTGGTTCACGAGCGCCCGCACGTCCCATGCGGAGCACGGGGTCGGCGCGCCCCAGCCGTCGGGCGGCACCGCGCGGACGTGGTGTTCGAAACCCTTGCCGGCGAGCAGGTAGCGGTCGAGGAGCATGCGTCCACTCTGGCCCGGCTCGCGGCGGCGACGCTCGCGGGAATCGGACGTGGTGGGCGAGCCGGCCCGGACAGGTCGGGGGGAAACGCGCCCGGACCGGCTCTGCGACGGACCTCCACAGCCGGTCGTTGCCCCACAAGACGCGGCGGGCGCCCCGGGCGTTACACCGGCTGCAACCCGTGCCACGACCAGCGCGGCATCGCGAGCCCGCCGGGCACGTCGTCGGCCGGGCCCGGGTAGGTGAGGACCTCGGCCACCGCCCACTCCATGTAGGACCGCAGCGCGGCGCGGAATTCCGGATCGGCGGGCAGGCCGGCGTCGTCCGCGGCGCGCACGAAGCACTCGACGAACCGGCGGCCGAGGTCGCTCATGTCGCCGTTGCCGGCGTGCATCCGCAGCATCGCCGAGTGGTCGCTGCACTCCTGCGAAAACCGTGGCGGCCCGCCCATGACCTCGGCCCAGTACCGGGCCAGCCGGTCGACGTGCTGCGGGTGCTGCCCCGGGTGTGAGAACGGGTGGTTCAGCTCGGGGTCGGCCAGGCAGCGCTCGTGGTGGGCGGCGGCCAGCGCGCGGAACGCGGGGTCGCCGCCGGCGAAGTCGTACAGGGTCGGACGCACCCGCCGAGCCTGGCACGCGCCGCCGCCGAACGCCAGGACGTCAGCGCGCCGCCGCGGCCGCGCGCTCGGCTTCGGGGGTGAAGCCGCCGAACGCGTCGACCGCCCGCCGGACGTCCTCGGTCACGAGGTCGTGGTTGAGCGCGCCGCCGGCGGCCGCGCCCTGGGCGGCGGCGATGATCACGGTCGCCCGCGCGTCGACGACGTTCCCGGCCGCCCACACGCCCGGCACGTTCGTCTTGCCCATCGGGTCGGTCTCTTGGTAGCCGAGCGCGCGCATCAGCTCGTCGTGCGCGACGGTCTGCGTCCGGACGAACAGTGCCGCCCGCGGGACGAACCGCGCGCCGAGCTCGAGCCCGGTGAGGTGGCCGTCTTCGCGTCGCAGGGCGGTGACGGTCCCGTCGACGACGCGGATGCCCCGCGCGTCGAGCCGCTCACGGTCCTCTTCGGACGGAGGCGCGGTGTGCGCGAAGTACACGACGTCGGGCGACCACTGGCGCACCAGCAGCGCGTGCTCGACGCTCGCGGGCTCGGTGCCGAGCACGCCGAGCGGCTGGTCGCGGACCTCGTAGCCGTGGCAGTACGGGCAGGTCACCGCGTCGGTGCCCCAGCTTTCGCGCAGGCCCGGGATGACCGGCAGGTCGTCGTGGACGCCGGTCGCGACCAGGACGCGCCGGGCGGTCAGCTCCCGGCCGCTCGCGAGCCGCGCGGTGAAGCCGGGTTCGAGCCCGCTCACCTGGTCTTCGACGATCTCGACGCCATAGCCCGCGAGCTCCTCGCGGCCGATCTTGAGCAGTTCGGACGGCGGCAGGCCGTCGCGGGAGAGGAAGCCGTGCATGTGTTCGGCGGGAGCGTTGCGGGGGGAGCCGCCGTCGACGACCACGACGCGCCGCCGCGCGCGGCCGAGCATCAGGGCGGCATTCAGGCCCGCGGCGCCGCCACCCACCACCAGGACGTCATAGCTGTTTCCGGTCATGCCGCCACCATGAACCCGGCTTCGCGGTTCCGACAACAAATGTTGCCGTTTTCGGGACAAGGGCGTTTCCTGGGAGCATGACGGACGCCATCACCCACGCCCTGGCCGAGGTCGGCCCCCGGCTCAAGCGGGTCCGCACGCAGCGGCGGGTCACGCTGGCCGACCTTTCGGCGGCGACGGGCATCTCGAAGAGCACGCTGTCCCGGCTGGAGTCCGGCCAGCGCAAGCCGAGCCTCGAGCTGCTGCTGCCGATCGCGCAGGCCCACCAGGTGCCCCTCGACGAGCTGGTGGGCGCGCCCGAGGTCGGCGACCCCCGCGTCCGGTTGACGGCGCGCCGCTTCCCGCGCGCGAACGGGGCGACGATGACGGTCCTGCCGCTGACCCGCCAGCCGGGCGCGCCCCAGGCGTTCAAGATGATCCTCGAACCGGAGACGGGCGAGCCGGACCCGCAGGTCCACGAGGGCTACGAGTGGCTGTACGTCCTGTCGGGCCGGCTGCGGCTGATCCTGGCCGACCGCGACCTGACGCTGGGCCCGGGCGAGGCGGCGGAGTTCGACACGAGGTTGCCCCACTGGTTCGGCGCGGTCGGGCGGCCCGCGGAGATCCTCAGCCTGTTCGGGAAGCAGGGGGAGCGGCTCCACCTGCGGGCGAAGTCCCGGTAGGGCTCGGCGGGCGGTCGCGGGCGCCGCTGAAGATCCGGTGCAGCCTCGCGGTCGCCAGTGCGTCCAACACCCAGCCGAGGCCGAACGCGGTGATCACGTACCAGGCGGGTGACCGGCCGATCCACAGGAAGATCCCGGCGACCAAGGCCCCGGCGAGGGCCAGCGCGGCGACTCCCACGAAGGCGAGCCGGGTCGGGTGCACGGCGTTCCAGCCGGTCGAGGTGAACCACCGCCCGGGAGCCGTTTCGCGGTCCAGCTCGCGGTCCCGCCAGGCTTCCCACTGGAGGTTCCCGGACAACCGCGCGCTCAAGGAGTCCCGGACGTACCGGTGGATCAGCTTGAGGTGGAAGTCGTGCAGGAGGTAGCGGTTGCCCAGCACGTACGAGGTGAGCGGAACCACGAGGAGCAGCGCGGAGTCGGCGGCGGACGCGATCGCCAGGCTGATGATCGCGCCGGCCGAGGCGATCTGCAGGGCGAAGACGTTCCATTGGATCGTCGAGCGGCGTTCGGTCTCGCTGCGGAGCGCCGCGTACTCGGCGAGGAGGATCGCGGTGGAGCTGTCCGGACGGTCGTCCACCGGCTCATCTTCGCGTGCCGCGGACGGGCAAGCTACCTCCTGCGCCGAGTTCCCCCCGCTCCCGTGACCCTCAGAAGCCGATCGCTTCCCGCAGCAGCAGGACCGTGGCGCGTCCCGGCCGGGGCTCCGCGTTGAGGACCAGCAACCGGTTGACGGCGCTGGGCCACCCGTGGACCTCCCGCGTCCGCACGCTCTCCAGCGGGAGGCAGTGCTCTTCGACGCGGCGCAACGCGGTCTCCAGGTCGGGCACCACCTTCTGCGCTCCGACGACCCAGATCGCGCGACCGGCACCGCCGGAGTAGGCGGGCAGCTGGCTTCCGCTCCCCGACGCGGCCACGAGCGAGCCGGTTTCGGTGACGGCGGCGACACTTCCCACCACGACGTCGGGGCTCGCGAGCAGCCGCCGGATCTCGTCGGCGCCGGTCGCCCGGTCCAGCGCCAGGACCAGCGGCTTGACGGCGTGGTACCGCTCGCCGCCGTTGATGTCCGCGTCGATGCCCGAAAGACGCAGGGTTTCGCTGGCCCCGGTGAACACGCTGGCGCCGGCCGGGATCAACGAGGCGACGCGGGTCCGCGCGGCCGCGGCGTCGTCGAGGATCTCCGCGGCGAACCCGTGGGCGGTCAGCGCGGCGGCCGCCCGTTCCAGGCGTTCGGCGGGCGCCGGGTCGGCGAAAGGGGTGACCGGCAGCTGGGTGGTCATGGCGGCTCCTGGTGTGGTCGGATCGGTTTCCCGGGTACGACCACGCAGCCACCCGGAATGTGAGGCCTGACATCCGGGGCCGCTGTCTTGTCGTAAGAGGGTGACGAACATGGACGCGCTCATGAGCGAGCGGCGCCGGCTGCTCAACCTCGCGTACCGGCTCCTGGGCTCCCTCGCCGAAGCCGAGGACGCCGTCCAGGAGGCCTACACCCGCTGGTTCGCGCTGTCCCGGCCGCGGCGGGACGCCATCGAGTCCCCGGGCGCCTGGCTGACGACGGTCACCGGCCGCATCTGCCTCAACGTGCTGGGATCGGCGCGGGCCCGGCGCGAGACCTACGTGGGCGAATGGATCCCCGAGCCGGTGCCGGAGCACCCGGCGGACGACCCGGCCGACCGGGTCACCCTGGACGAGTCGGTCAGCATGGCCTTCCTCGTCGTGCTCGAGTCGATGACCCCGGCCGAGCGCGTCGCGTTCGTCCTGCACGACGTCTTCTGCCACTCCTTCGCGGAGGTCGCCGAGATTGTCGGACGGACGCCGGCCGCGTGCCGCCAGCTGGCTTCCTCGGCCCGGCGCCGGATCCGCGCGTCGCACGACCCCGTGACTCCGGTGGCCCGGCAGGCGGGGATCGTCCGCGAGTTCAAGCGGGCGTGGGAGGCGAAGGACATCGACGCGCTGATCGGCCTGCTCGACCCCGGCGCCACGGCGATCGCCGACGGCGGCGGCCTCGCCCTCGCCTTCCCGCACCCCATCGAGGGTGGCGAGCGGATCGCGCACGCCTGGATCGAGCTGGCCGGGCGGAAGCCCGCCACCATGACGTTCGTCGAGCGCACGGTCAACGGACGGCCCGGCCTGGTCGCCCGGCAGGACGGCGTCGTCGTGACGGTCTTCGCGTTCGAGGTCGCGGACGACCGGATCCGGCACATCTGGGTCGTCCGCAACCCCGAGAAACTGCGGCGCTGGACGGACTAGGGGAGTTCCGGCGGCAGCCCGAAGCCCGCGTACATCGCCGGGTCGAGGAAGCCGGTGATCTCCGCGCGTTCCCACGCCGCGACGAAGTCCGCCTGCTGGCTTTGCGATGGCGCGTGCCTCTCGCGGGCCCGTCGCAACGCGCTGTTCACCGAAGCATGCTCAGCCCAGCTCGCGCTGCATCAGCAGGGTGTCGAGCCACCGGCCGTGCTTGAACCCGACGCGCCGCAGCACGCCGGCGTCGGTGAACCCGGCCGCGCGGTGCAGGTTCCGCGACGCGGGGCTGCCCGAGTCGACGACGACGGCGATCGCCTGTCGGGCCCCGGCCTCGCCGCAGCGCTTCAGCAGCTCGTCCAGCAGGCGGCGGCCGAGACCGCGTCCGGTGGCTTCGGACGCGAGGTAGATCGTCGTCTCCACCGAGTGCCGGTACGCGGGTTTCGGCCGCCACGGCGCGGCCAGCGCATAGCCCAGGACAGCGTCCGCCTCCGTCAGCACGAGAAAGGGCAGCTGGTTGTCCCGGACCTTCGCGCGCCACTGGTCCGTGGTCGGCGGCGTGGTCTCGAAGGTGACGACCGAGCCGGTGACGTAAGGCGCGAAGACGGCCGCGATGCCTTCGGCGTGGCTCACCGTCGCTTCCTCTATAGTGGACACGACCGTTATTATAGAGGAATGATCGATCCCGCGAGCCTCGGCCGCCGCCTGCACGCGCTGCGGTCCGACCGCGGGCTGGCGTTGAGCGCCCTGGCCAAGGAAGCCGGGGTGAGCGTCAGCATGCTGTCGGCCATCGAGCGCGGCGAAAAGACGCCGACGGTGGTGGTGCTGTCCCGCATCGCCGACGGCCTCGGGGTGTCGTTGTCGCGCCTGCTGGCCGACCTGGAGACCGACGGGGTGATCGTCCGCCGCGCGGCCGAGCAGGACCACGTCGCCGAGCCGGGTGGCTGGCACCGCACGGTGGTGACGCCGGTCGTCCCCGGCGTCAACTTCGAATGGATCCGCACGACCTTGCCGCCGCACTGCGACGCGGGCACGTTTCCCGCGTACGCGCCGGGTTCGCACGAGTTCGTCGCGGTGGAGTCAGGGGTGCTGTGGCTGGGCGTCGGCTCGGCGGAGCACGTGCTGGCGGCGGGTGATTCCGTCTACTTTCCCGCCGACGTAACGCATTCGTACGCGAACCGGGGTGATGAGGCCTGTGAGTACCACGTCGCCGCGCTCGTGATGCGCCCGCGCTCTCCTCGGCCGTGAGAAACCGGGGTGACGCGGTTCGCGAAGGGCTGCTTGACTCATCCGATCACTTGCTCCTAGCCTGAGTTCGCGCATTCCCGATCCGCCGTCGGAAACACCGCGCGGTGTTTCCGTCATGGCGAGGAAAGGGAGCTTTCGTGGGCGAAGCGTTGAGCCGCCGTCGTGCGGTCACCTGGGGAGCGGCGGCGGGCGCCGCACTGCCATTCATCGGATCTCCGGCCCTCGCGGCCGAGGACAGCACGCCGGGCCGGTTCTTCGACATCACGAAGTTCGGTGCGAAGGGCGACGGGCGCACGATCGACACCGCCGCCATCAACCGCGCGATCGACGCGGCCGCGACCCGCGGCGGGACCGTCTACTTCCCGGCCGGGACGTACGCGAGCTATTCGATCCACCTCAAGAGCAACGTGGCGCTGTACCTGGCGGCGAACGCGACGATCCTCGCGGCCGCCCCCGCGGGCGGCAACGGCTACGACCCGGCCGAGCCGGGCGCGGGCAACCCGTACCAGGACTTCGGGCACAGCCACTGGCACAACAGCCTGATCTGGGGCGAAAACCTGGAGAACGTCACCATCGAGGGGCCGGGCAAGATCGACGGCAAGGGGCTGGTCGCCGGCGGCAGCGCGGAGTCCGCGCCGCTCAACGGCAACAAGGCGATCGCGCTCAAGCTGTGCCGCAACGTCGCGATCCGCGACATCACGATCGTCAACGGCGGGCACTTCGGCATCCTGCCCACCGGCGTCGACAACTTCCGCATCGACGGCCTGGTGATCGACACCAACCGCGACGGCATCAACATCGACTGCTGCAAGAACGTCCGGATCGCCACCACGACGGTGAACTCGCCGAACGACGACGCGATCGTGCTGAAGAGCTCGTACGCGCTGAACCGGGTGCGGGACACGGAAAACGTGACCATCGACAACTGCTTCGTCAGCGGCTACGACCTCGGCACGCTGGTGGACGGCACGTTCAAGACGGCGTCGTACGGGCGCACCGGGCGGATCAAGTGCGGTACGGAAGCGAACGGCGGGTTCCGCAACATCGCGATCTCGAACGTGGTCTTCGAGTACTGCCGCGGCCTGGCGCTGGAGACGGTCGACGGCGGGTGGCTGGAGGACGTGACGATCAGCAACCTGACGATGCGCAAGGTCCAGATGCCGCTGTTCCTGCGACTGGGCGCACGCATGCGCGGTCCGGCGGGCCTCCCGGTCGGGTTCCTGCGCCGGGTGAGCATCAGCGACGTGACGACGTTCGACGCCGACCCGCGGTACCCGTCGTGCTTCGCGGGGATCCCGGGCCACCCGATCGAGGACGTGAAGCTGAGCAACATCCGCCACCACCTGGCGGGCGGCCTCACCCCGGGCGACGCGGTCCAGAACCCTCCGGAGCTGGAGACGGCGTACCCGGAGCCGTCGATGTTCGGCACGTTGCCGGCGTACGGGTTCTTCATCCGCCACGCGCGGGGCATCAGCATGGACAATGTGGACGTCCGGGCCGGGGTTCCCGACACGCGCCCGGCGTTCGTGGTGCGGGACGTCGCGGACCTCGATGTGCACCATTGCCGCGCCGAGGCGGGAAAGCCGACCTTCGTCCTGGACGACGTGGACGACTTCCGGGTGAGCGACGGGCGTCCGGTGGCCGAGGCCCGGGTGGAGCACGCGGACCACCAAGAGCTGTAGGACCGGCCGGCCGGGCCCCGGCGCCGCCGCGGGACCCGGCCGGCTTCCCTCACCGTCCCCGCAAGCCGGGCCGGGTCAGCCCGATCCCCGCGCACACCATCAACGCCACCGCCGCCACCGCGAGGATCACCTCCAGCACCGGTACCCGGGCCGCCGTCGTGGTCAACGTGACGATGCTCGACACCAGCAACAGCACCCCCGCGATCATGCTGAGCCAGCACAGCGGGGCGGTCCTCGGGATGACGTGCCAACGGTTCCGCTCGGCCATCGCGCCTCCTCGGTCGGTTCGTGCTCCAGAGCTGCCCCGAACGGGTGTCGATCAAACCGTAGCCGCCGAAGCCGGGGGCGCCGACGTTCCGCTGACCGGAACGCCAGGCTGTCCCGGTCGAGAGCCGCGGTGCGACCGTCGTAGGCATGGCTCCCGTGATGGCGGCGATCGTCGGCCCCGGCAACATCGGCACCGACCTGCTGGCGAAGCTGCGACGCAGTGAAGTTCTCGAAGTCGGCTACGTGGTCGGCGTGATCGAGTCCGACGGGCTCGAGCGCGCCCGCGCGCAGGGGATTTCGGCGTCCGCCGAGGGCGTCGACTGGCTGCTGCGCCAGGACCCCCTGCCTGAGCTGGTGTTCGAGGCGACGTCGGCCAAAGCGCACGCGGCCAACGCCCCGCGGTACGAAGAAGCCGGCATCCAGGCGATCGACCTGACCCCGGCGCACCTCGGCCCGATGGTGTGCCCGCCGGTGAACCTCGGCACGCACCTCGACGCCCCGAACGTCTCGATGATCACCTGCGGCGGTCAGGCCACGATCCCCATGGTGCACGCGGTTTCCCGGGTGACGCCGGTGCCGTACGCGGAGATCGTCGCGTCGGTGGCCTCGCGCGGCGCGGGGCCGGGCACCCGGGCGAACATCGACGAGTTCACGCGCACGACGTCGCAGGCGGTCGCCGAGATCGGGGGCGCCGGGCGCGGCAAGGCGATCATCATCCTGAACCCGGTCGAGCCGCCGATGATCATGCGGGACACCGTGTTCTGCGCGATCGGGCTCGACGCCGACCGCGACGCGATCACCGCGTCCATCCACGAAATGGCCGACGAAGTCCGCCAGTACGTTCCCGGGTATTCCCTGCGCGCGGATCCGCAGTTCGACGACGCGCGCGAGGAGTGGGACGGCAACGCGCGGGTCGGGATCTTCCTCGAGGTCCGCGGCAACGGCGACTACCTGCCGGAGTACGCCGGGAACCTCGACATCATGACCGCCGCGGCCGCCCGCGTCGGCGAACTGATGGCCCGCGCGAAGCAGGAGGTGTCCGCATGAGTGAGCTTGCGAACGAATCAATGGACACTGGTCGCCCGGAGCTGCGCCACGACGTCCGGATCGTCGACACGACGCTGCGTGACGGCAGCCACGCGATGGCCCACCGCTTCACCGAGCAGCAGGTGCGCGACACCGTGCGCGCGCTGGATCGCGCCGGCGTCGAGGTGATCGAGGTGACCCACGGCGACGGCCTCGGCGGCTCGTCGTTCACCTACGGCTTCTCCGCCGTCGACGAGCTCAAGCTGATCGCCGCGGCCCGCGAAGAGGCGAAGCAGGCCAAGATCGCCGTGCTGCTCGTGCCGGGCATCGGCACCGCGGAGGACCTCCAGCGCGCGTTCGACGCGGGCGCGGAGATGGTCCGGGTGGCGACGCACTGCACCGAGGCCGACGTCTCGCCGCAGCACTTCGGGCTGGCGCGCGAACTCGGCATGGAAACGGCCGGGTTCCTCATGATGGCGCACCGGACGCCGCCGGAGGACCTCGCGAAGCAGGCACGGATCATGGTCGACGCGGGCTGCCAGGCGGCGTACGTGACGGACTCGGCCGGCGCGCTGCTGATGCACGAAGCCCGCGAACGGTTCGAAGCGCTGGTCGCCGAGGTCGGCGACACCGCCTGGGTCGGCTACCACGGCCACCAGAACCTCTCGCTCGGCGTCGCGAACTCCGTCCTGGCCTACGAAGCCGGGGTCCGCTACATCGACGGGTCGCTCTGCGCCCTCGGCGCGGGCGCCGGCAACTCGCCGACCGAGGTGCTCGCGGCGGTGTTCGACCGCCTGGGCATCGACACCGGCCTCGACGTCGGCGCCCTGCTCGACGGCGCGGAGGAGGTCGTCCGGCCGTACCTGAACCGCTGGCCGAAGATGGACCGCAACGCGATCGTGCAGGGCTGGGCCGGGGTGTACTCGAGCTTCCTGCTGCACGCGGAGCGCGCGGCGGAGCGCTACGGCGTCCCGGCGCAGGCGATCCTCCGCCGGTGCGGGGAGCTCGCGCTGGTCGGCGGCCAGGAAGACATGATCATCGACGTCGCGATGACACTGGCGGCAGAAGGCTAGCCCGCGAACCGGTCCAGCGCCGCGAGCTTCCACTCCCGCTTGACATCGCTGGCCCGGTGCCCGGCGTGGTCATCGACCAGCAGCTGGGCACCCGGCCACGCCTCGGCCAGCTCCCACGCGGTCGTCACCGGGCAGCTGAGGTCGAGCCGCCCGTGGATCAGCACCCCCGGGATGCCGGCGAGGCGTCCGGCGTCGCGGATCACGGCGCCTTCTTCCAGCCAGCCCGCGTTCGCGTAGTAGTGCGTCGTGAGGCGGACGAACGCGAGCGTGGCGGCGTCGACCGGTTCGTTGCGGACCGGGGGAGCGCCGGGCTCGAGGGACAGCACGACGTTCTCCCACCGCCACCACGCGGCGGCCGCCCGGTCGCGGACCGCCGGATCGGGGTCGGCCATCAGCCGCGCGTACGCGGCGACGTCGTCGTCGGCGCCCAAGCTGAACCGCGCCCATTCCTCGGGGAAGAAGCGGCGCACGCCGCGGTAGAGCCAGTCGATTTCCGACCGGCGCGTGGTGCTGATCGCGCTGACCACGAGTTCCGTCACCCGTTCGGGGAAACGTTCGGCGTACACCAGCGCCAGGGTCGTGCCCCACGAACCGCCGGTCACCAGCCAGCGGTCGATGCCGAGGTGGTCGCGCAGCTTCTCCAGATCGGCCACGAGGTGGTCGGTGGTGTTGTGCCGCAGGTCGGCCGCGGGATCGCTCGCGTGCGGCACGCTCCGGCCGCAGCCGCGCTGGTCGAGCAGCACCACCCGGTAGCGGGCCGGGTCGAACACCCGCCGCATGCCCGGCGCGCTGCCCTGACCCGGCCCGCCGTGCAGCACGACCGCGGGTTTGCCGCCGGGGTTCCCGCTGGTCTCCCAGAAGATCCGGTGCCCGTCGCCGACGTCGAGCAGGCCTTGGTCGTAAGGCTCGGTCATCGGGTACATCTCGGGCATCGCGCGTGTCCACCTTCGGTCAATGTCCGGAACAGACCGGTCCGGCCGCGCCGGAAGCCCGCCAGACTTGGTTACGGCCGGTGATCATGCCGGACGTAGCCACATCTTCCGAGGGGATTTCGATGAAACGCAGGATCTTCGCTGCGGCCGTGGCCTGCGCGGCCACGTTCGCGGGGCTGCTCGGCGCCGCCGGAGCGGCGCAGGCGGCGACGTCGGTGACGTTCACCCCGCGCACGGTGACCTCACCGCACGACCACCAGTACGTCGCGGCACTGGGCTCGGTGCAGCTGACCATGACGGCGGGCCAGACCGCGTACGTCTACTCGACGCTGCGGGCGAACAACGCGTCGAACACGACGTTGATCGACAACGAGGTCCGCTGCTCGAGCACGAGCGGCTGGACGAAAAACGAGGTGCTCGGCCAGAACGTCCTGATCGCGACCGCCGACGCCCCGGCGTCGCGGCGGGACATCGGCGTCACGACCCGGTTCCTCGTGCACCCCGGCGCGGCGGGCACGGTCACGTGCACGACGTACCTGCGCAGCGCGAACCTCGGGCTGGGCAACTCGACCGTGCGGCTGGCGAGCGGCGAGCTGAAGTTCGCCGACACCAGCGTCGCGAACACGACGGCGGGCACGCCGCCGCAGGCCGACGACGGCGATACGCCGACCGGCCGCGTCATCGCGGTGAACTCGTCGGCGCCGACGGTTCGCGAACCGGGGACCGAGGTCTTCGAGACGGCGCCGGTGACCGGGCTCAGCGTGTTCGGCGACCAGGAACTCATGGCCTGCTACCCGGAACCGGTGAACTACGACTGCCCGGTGAACAGCATGACGGCGCGGGTGACGCTGTTCGTCAACCAGTGGAAGGCCGACGGCACGCTGTGCAAGACGGACTCGTCCGCGAGCGTGACGGCGGTCGTCCGCCGCGACGTCCACCACATGGTGGTCCCGCTGAACACGCACTTCGCGGCGGCGACGGGCAACGGCTGCGTGCCGAAGTTCAACTTCTACGTGAAGACGGACTGGCTGAGCGGCTCGACGGGCGCGGTGCAGATGGCGGCCAGCGGCCTGCCGGACGCGGCGGGCTCGACCTCGACGCACAACGACGCGATGAGCCACGCCTTCGCGGTCGCTTATTGATCCGAGACGGGCGCGCCGGGCTTCCCGGCGCGCCCCTTCCGGGGTCAGGCGGGTTCGCCGAACCAGCGGTGCAGCGCGGCTTCCAGGCCGGTCGTCGCGCCGTCCTCGCGGGCCCAGGCGATGTGGCCGTCCGGCCGGATCAGCACGCCGGTGAGGGTCGGCTCGCTGTCGCACTTGGCGGTCAGCGTGGTGACGCGGCCGGCCCAGCCCTTCGCCGTCGCGCGCAGGCCGGCGTTGTCGGCGAGGTCGAGCAGGAGCGCCCGCCCGTCCTGGAGGTGCTCGCCGAGGCGGGTGCCGTCGGCGAACGCGAAGTCGGGCGCGCCGCGGCCGGTGAGGTCGTGCTCGCCCTCGATCGGGTACCGGTGCAGGACACCGGAAAGCTTCTTGGCCAGGTATGTCGCGCCGTCGTCGGTGAGCAGCAGGTCAGTGACGACCTGGCGCAGCGCCTTGGTCCGGACGTCGCTGCGCATCAGCGCGACCTGCGCCCGCGTCCACTCGAGGACCCACTCGCCGATCGGGTGGCGTTCGGTCGTGTAGGTGTCGAGCAGGCCGTCGGGTGCCCAGCCGTGGATGGTCGCGGCGAGCTTCCAGCCGAGGTTGACGGCGTCGCCGATGCCGAGGTTGAGCCCCTGCCCGCCGAAGGGGGAGTGGACGTGCGCGGCGTCGCCGGCGAGGAGCACGCGGCCCTGGCGGTAGGTGGTGGCCTGCCGCGCGTTGTCGGTGAAGCGCGTCGCGCTGTGGACCTTGGTCACCCTGACGTCGGCGCAGGAGACCCGCCGGAAGCTGTCTTCGAGCTCCTGCGCGGTGACGGGGGAGTCCCGGTCCTCGGGCGGCCCGTCGAACTCGACGGTGAGGATCCGGCCGGGCATCGGCCCGTGGACGTAGAGCCCGCCGTTGCCGTGCTGCCAGCCGCCGGGCAGCGCGTCGGTGCCGGTGACCTCGGCGAGCGCCTGCCGCCCGGTGACGGCGGGATCGGTCCCGGGGAACGCGAACCCGGCGTGCTTGCGGACGAAGCTGCGGCCACCGTCGGCCCCGACGAGCCAGCTCGTGCGGACCTCTTCGTCCCCGATCCGCACGGTCACGCCGTCGTCATCGGCGTCGAACCCGGTCACCTCGACGCCCCGCCGGACCTCGACGCCCAGCTCGGCGGCGCGTTCGGCGAGGATGGCCTCGACGGCCTGCTGCTGGATCACGACGACGTTCGCCGCGGGCCCGACGTCACGGAAGGCCGGATCGCCGAAGTCGACGCCGTGGGAGGCGACCATGATCCCGGCGAAGTGCCCAACGGGGATCGCGGGTTTCGGCCCGCCCCCGCCCCGGGACTTCAGGAATTCTTGGATCTTGGCGAAGTTCTGCTGCACGACGGCGTCCACCGCGGGCAGCAGGCCACGGCGGTAGAAGGCCTCGGCGGTCGTGAGGTTGACCGACCCTGCCTTGATCGTCGGATCCGGCTCGGCGAGCCGTTCGACGACGAGCACGTTCACGTTCTCGAGCCGGAGTTCGCAGGCCAGCATCAACCCGACCGGTCCGCCCCCGGAGATCACCACATCCCAGTTCATGCCACCGATGATGCCGCCAAACTTTTACCGAGTCAAACTTTAGGCTCGGTCTATACTCTCGGTTCATGGCGGATCACGGACTGCGCGAGCGGAAGAAGCAGGCCACGCGCCAGCTGATTTCGAATGTGGCCTCGGGCCTGTTCATCCAGCGAGGCTTCGAGGAGGTGACGGTGGCGGAGATCGCCGAGGCGGCGGGCGTGTCGAAGATGACGGTGTTCAACTACTTCCCGCGGAAGGAGGATCTCTTCCTGGACCGTCATGCGGATCGGTTGGCCGAGTTGGTCTCGGTGGTCCGCTCCCGCCCGGCCGGCGTGTCTCCTATCGCTGCACTGCGTGAGCACCAGCACGCGCTGTTGGCTTCGGGGCACCCGTTGTCGGGGGCCATCGCGGGTGGGCCGGGGTTCTGGTGGGTGCTGAGTTCCAGTCCGGCGCTGATGGCCCGCTGGTACGAGCAGGAGCGGGAGATCGCTGATGCGTTCGCCGAGGTGTTCGTTGCGGAAACTGGGGATGCGTTCCGGTCTCGGATGGTTGCCGGGTTGCTGACCACCGCGATCACGTCGGTGTTTTCGCACGCTATGGGGCGGATCTTGGCCGGGGATGACGTCGAGGTGGTGCGGCGGGAGCAGGTCGGGGTGATCGATCAGGCTTTTAACCTGGTGGAGCACGGAGTGAACGACTTCCCGGCGGCGACGGGGTAAGTTCTCCGGCCACGTGCCGTCGCCACCCTGGGGTCAACCTGCGCGAACGAGTTCCGGCGCTGGTCGCTTGTCCGAATCCGGACCCGAGTGCGGCTGTACGTTCTCGCCGTGATGATCGGTGATCCGGGCCAGCGCCAGTACGCCACCGATGGCGAGGAGCGCGCAGAGCAGCCCGGACACAGCGACCCATCCGCTGATCGAGCTCGCTTCGCCGAACAGCCCGACCCCGATCGCCACGGCGACGATCGGGTCCACCACGGTGATACACGCCATGACCGTGTGTGGTGGTGCGCTGGCATATGCCTGCTGCACCAGCCAGGCGCCGAGGAGCAGCGCGAGCAGGATGGCGATCGCGGAAACGATCAGCGTGGAGAGCGGGCCGCCGTGCTGAGCCTGCTGCAGCACCGCCCTGGTCAGCACGGATACCAGCCCGTAGGCCGTGGCCGCGGCGGTGGCGAACGCAAGGCCGCGTGCCCGCCCCCTCGTCATCATGGCGAGCAGGGACATGCCGACCACGCCGGCGGCGACGAGTTTGCCGGCTTGGAGGCCGGCAGAACCGCTCACTTCGGTCGGTGTGGTGTTGTTCGCCGCGATCACCACAAAACCGGCCACACCTGCCGCGATCGCACCGACCGCCAGCCAGCCGCGTCCGGTGAGCTGCGGCCCGCCGGCCCTGGCCGCGAACAGCGCGGTCGCACCGACCGCGAGCACGCCGACCGGCTGCACCACGATGACCGGTGCGACGCCGAGCGCTACGGCGTGCAGGGTCCCGCCGACGATCATCACGAGCAGGCCGAGCAGCCAGCCTGGCTGGCACAGCAACCGTCTGAACGAACGAAGTCCCAGCGTCGGCCCATCGTCGGCGGCTTGTAGCGTCGTGTGCACCGCCCGGTGCTGCATGTGCGCGGCCAGCGCGGCGAACACGGCGCCTGCCATGGCAAACGCGATCCCGATGATGTTCATCCGGAACCCTCCGATACGCGCCGCGACCGAGGCACCGGCATGCCACCTTCCCTGGGGCGGGGGTGAAAGTCAGTCATCTGGGCCACGGCACAAGCCTGTCCGGCTGCAGCGCCGCACGCGATCAAGGTGGCACCCCAACCGGCCCTGGGGACGACCCCACCGTGCGGGGTGGAGTTTTCCCTACCGGGAGGCACTCGGAACAGGCAGGGCGAGGTTCGTGATTCCTTCTGCTGGTCAGATGGTTGCGGTCGCCAGGGTTGTCACCATGGGTGCCGGGGTGGTTACCCACGTTGGCCGCGTTCGGGCTTGTGGTGGTGAGCGGACAAGTCCGGCATCGCTCTGCCCATGACTGTGCTCGCCAAGTCCGGGCACAGTGACATCGAGATCGCGCCATCGTGTGCGTCCGAGGACGATCTTGTTCACTATCTACACGGCTTCGGTTGTTGGTGTAAGCCATCGGGCTTATGCCGGTGTCACGTCAGGCCTTCAGCACTGGCTGAGGCCAGTCGAACGGGTGTCCGGGTAGCGGCGGCGCTCGGTGGAACTCAGGCTCACCCCTGTGCTAGCACGGCGCTACCGCACCTTGGGTGCCTACAGGGCACCAGCCTGGGTGTTCTCGCAACCATTTCTGTCGAGCTGATTCAACGCTGCTCTGCGTCAAACCACGCGCAGCGTTGACACAGCCGCCGGTCTGGCACTTGATGTTTGTGCCTGGCTCGTAGCACTGGTTCTCGTCTTTCAAACAGGCAGCTTTGCTGTGCACCGTCGGGGTGGTCTTCGGCTTGGATGTTGTGGTCGCCGCTGCGACTGTCGTGGTAGGCGTGGTCTGGGTCGGGCTGGGGGCAGCGGTTGTCGATGGCTGTGCAACCGTCGTTACGGCTGTTGTGGTCGAAACCACCAGCGGAGCAGGTTGGTTTCCGACAGGAGAGGTGCAGGCTGTCGACATGGCCAGCAGGAAGGCCGAGGAGATCAGCAGCGAAATGCGCAGCATTTTTCCTCCTCGGATGAAGCTCCTGGGCTCTCTCGTCAGATACGTAGTCGTGAAATTGTCGTAGAGCGTTACGGCTACGGTTTGGGTAGCCACACTGCGATCTCGGCGAGCGCGTCGAGCACCGCACTGCCGACGTGTCCTGCCGCACTCTCCGTTTCGGCGATGACCATGGTGGCGCCGTCACGGTGGGCTCGGTAGTGGTGACCGGTGAAATGGACATCGGCGAGGTCGAGCAGTGCGCCGGCGAGCGGAGTGATGTCGCCGCTTCCTTGGACTGTCTCGACTCGTTCGAAGGCGTCCGCGTGACTGCGGCTCGTGAAGCCGATCCAGGCGACGGAGATGACTGCTGAATTTCCTGCGGTGTCACCAACTGCGAGTAGTACCCGGTCCAGTGACTTGCACGGGGTGCGAAGGAAGAAGCCGCGTACTCGGCCGGTGGACGCCGCGACGCATTTCAGATCTCGCTTCACCGCTTTCTTCAAAGTACTCATTCCCATGCAGTTCCACGCTTCGTCGGCTTTGCCGTTGCGCGCGGAAGCTTTGCTCTCGTTCTTGCGCTGGTCGAGATTTCTTCCGTTCACTGAGTCTGCGGTGATGCCGGACTCCGCCGCCGTCCCG
The DNA here is from genome assembly GCF_040682935.1 of Amycolatopsis sp. NPDC051061. Lineage (NCBI taxonomy): Bacteria > Bacillati > Actinomycetota > Actinomycetes > Pseudonocardiales > Pseudonocardiaceae > Amycolatopsis > Amycolatopsis sp. NPDC051061. The sequence goes on along the minus strand of NZ_JBFBBZ010000043.1, from coordinate 53,776 downwards.
CCGGCGCCAAGTGCGCCGGTGGTTCCGCCAGCCAGCGCAAGGGCGACGGCGCCGGCGGCGACGAGTCGCCCCACACCTTTGCCGGGACCAGGATCCGACCCACCGCCTGACCGCCGATTCGCCGTGCCACGGACCACCCTTTCCGGGACCATGCCGCCACTACCGGCGAGGTAGGCTACGGGCGGATAGCGTTTCGTCGCTGCCGCCAAATGGGCGATCTGCCGGCTCGGGTTTCAGCTCCTCGCCGGGCCGTCCTGATCTCGGTCACTTGTGTGGCGTTGTCCGCAGGTCGGTCGCGGTCGGGGCATGGCTGCCGCCGGGGGTCGGACTCGTCTGTCTGGGTGGATGTCGGGCCGTATGACGTCACAGGTCAGCACCTGGCTTGGTCCGGGTTTCGCATGGGGAAGGAGCCCAAAATGAGTGGGTCGACCGGTTCGAGGTTCGCCGAAGCTGCGGCAGGGCGCCGCCGTGGGTTCGCTGCGTGGTTCCGGTAGCGCGGCCAGTGGGTTGCGGTTTGCGTTCTACGGGCGGACGTCGACGTGTGAGTTCCAGGATCCGAAGACGTCGCGTGCGTGCCAGCGTGGGTCGCGTTTACCCAGGTAGGATCTTCTCGATGCGGCTGGCCGAGCCAGATCGACGTTGCGCGAGCGGCCGACGCCATCTGGATGCGGAGCACAACGTGACCGTTGCCAGCGAAGGGCTTGAACACCTGATTGGGGCTCGTGGAGGCAACGATGAACGGATCACATGTTGCGACCGCTTTGGACGCGATCAACCCTCGTGATGCTCTGCTGATCATCGGGTGTTCGAAGGCCAAGACGACGGGCGGCCGGCCCTCGACACCTGAAGCCAAGACAGTTTGGTCGGAGCCGATGCTTCGCGCGCGGGCTGAGGTGCTGGCCGGGTCCAAAGTCGACGACCGATATCAATTACCCGCCTGGCGTCGCTACAACGGACACTTCTACCGCAACGTGGGTAATGCGTTGGGCGAGGCCATCGGCAACGGGCGGACGCTGATTCTCAGCGGTGGCTATGGGGTTGTCCGGGGTGACGAGCCGATTGCGTACTACGACCGGAAACTCAAGCTCCGCGACTGGCCGCCCGGCCTGCTCGAGCGGACTCTTGTCGAACAGACGCGCCGAGTCGGTGCGACGAAGGTGATCGGATTTGTGTCTGCCAGCGCAGACTACGCGAAACTGCTGCGCAAGACCCCCTGGGGCGCGGCAGGCATCGATGCCACGCTGGTGACGATCGACTGGCACACCGGCGGAGCGCAAATCGAAGTGCCGCGACGTCTCGCGCAGGCACTCAGCGCCTGGTGGTATGGCACGCCAGCGGACTACCCCGCAGAGATGATCGCGGAGTCACTGAGATGAGAAGCAACCGAGATCTACACAGATCCGAGTTGTACGCCTTGCTCGATCTGCTCGCCAATCGGCTCGGCGGCACTCGTCAGCTCAGTACCTGCACCGGGCGCGACGGTTGGCCAAGCCACGGCGTCTACTTCTTCTTCGAACCCGGCGAACTACGCATTGACGGTAAGCCGCGCGTGGTACGAGTCGGTACTCACGGCCTCCACGGCACCAGCCGGACCACCTTGTGGAAACGGCTCGCCCAACACCGCGGCTCACGCGTCGGCGGCGGGAACCATCGCGGGTCAATCTTCCGTAAGCACGTCGGGAGCGCTTTGATCAACCGTGACCGCATGCCTGCCGGCTCGCTAGAGGCCTGGGTCAGTCCCCAACCCCGGGCCGAGTGGTCGGCAGCCGAGGCAGACATCGAACACATGGTCAGCAACCACATCGGCCGGATGCCCTTCCTGTGGCTAAATGTGCCCACGAGTGCCGACGGCACCAGTCAACGTGGATACATCGAGCGAAACAGCATCGGCTTGCTCTCAAACCAACTCAGCTCCCAGGATCCCCCCGGCCCAGTGTGGCTTGGCCACCACGCGGCGAGCTTGAAAGTCCGCGCGTCCGGGCTATGGAACGTTAACCATGTCGAAGAGGACTACGAGCCAGAGTTCCTCACCTTGATGCGGGGCCTAATAAAACGCATCGCAATCTCCGCATAACGTGGCACGTCGTGCACGTAAAGCGGCGCTTCGGGGCCGGCTGGTACGGCGACCGAGGAAGGCTTGCGCCGTACGCCCCGACGTCGTCAAGCTCAGAGCCGCCAACCGGCCTCGTGTGGTTAGTGTGCACGACCGGAGGGGATATCAACCCCCCACGCACTTGACGAGGGATTCTACTGAATGTAATCTCAGCTGCCGCGCAATGCCGCTGGTCAGAGACCTAACTATGTGTCCGAGGGGGATTTGAACCCCACGGCCGTTGAGACTGCACCCTTACGCGTGGAACACGGCGACTTCGTCCGGAGCTTTTTGTGCTTACCGGAGTGCGGTCTTTGCGCCCGCGGCTACTGCTGCTGCTACTTCTGCCAGAGCTGGGGACTCCAGCTTCCACTGCTGCCAGTGCAGCGGTACGTCCAGTGGGCGATCCGGCGCCAGGTCCACCAGGGCATCGCCTCGAGGAGCCGCTTGGATCTCCGGGACCATGCCCCAGCCCAGGCCTCCGGCCACCGCGTCCACGAATGACTCCGATGCCGGGATGAGGTGGCGGACCAGGGTGAAGTTGCGGCGGCGGGTCAGGGCCCTCAGGAAGCGGTCCTGGAGGTCGTCTTTGCGGTCGAACATGATCACTGGTGCTGCCGGGAGGGAGGTGGGGAGGGGAGGCGTCAGCCAGCGGGCGATGAACGCGGGGGAGGCCATTGCCCGGTAGCGCATGCGGCCCAGGCGGACCGATGTGCAGCCCTGGACTGGTTGAGGCGAAGCCGTTACCGCGGCCATGACCAAGCCCTCGCGCAGCAGTGCCGCTGTGTGGTCCTGGTCTTCTCGTTGGAGGTCGAACGCGATCGAGAGCGACGCTGGGAGGCGCGAGAGGGACGGGAGGAACCACGTTGCCAGGGAGTCCGCGTTGACCGCGATCGAGAGCGTGCGCGTCGATGAGTCCAGGCCCAGCTCGGACAGGGCGTCCTGCTCCAGCTGGGCCAGGGAACGCGCGAAGCGGACCAGGACCTGGCCGGATGCCGTCAGGGAGATCGGCTTCGTGCGCAGGAGCAAGACCCGGCCCGTGCGCTGCTCCAGCGCCTTGATGCGCTGGCTGACCGCCGATGGGGTCACGTGCAGGAGCGCCGCCGCTGCGTCGAAGCTTTGCTCGTCTACTACGGCCAGGAGCGTTCTGACCTGGTCGAGCGGGAGATCGGACATCACGAGCGCTAATGTTACGTAAGAATCTTTAGCTGGAGTAATCCAGCGGGCCGGCCGTACCGTGGACGGGTGCTTCCACTGCTCCTCGCCGGGTTCGGGACCAGCCTGTCCCTGATCGTCGCCATCGGCTCACAGAACGCCTTCCTCCTGCAGCAAGGGCTGCGGGGAGGCGCAGTGACCCCGCTGGTCGTCATCTGCGCCGTGTCGGATCTGGTGCTGATCGGGCTCGGCGTCAGTGGGATCGGGGCCGTGATCGAGCAGTGGCCGACGGCGACCGGGGTGATCGCCGTCGGGGGCGGGCTCTTCTTGCTCGGCTATGGCGCTCTTGCCGCGCGGCGGGCTTTTCGGCGTTCCGTCCTGACCGTCGGTGAGGAACGGACGCCGGTGCGGAAGGCCGTGCTGGCCTGCGTTGCGTTCACCTGGCTCAATCCGCACGTCTACCTCGACACCGTCCTCCTGCTCGGCTCGGTCGCCGTCGCCCACGGCGATGGGCGGTGGCTGTTCGGGCTCGGCGCCGGCATGGCCAGCGCCGTCTGGTTCAGCGCGCTCGGTTTCGGGGCCAAGAAGCTGGCCGGCGTGTTCGCGAAGCCCGTGGCGTGGCGCGTTCTGGACGTCGTCATCGCCGTGACCATGACCGGGCTCGGCGCCACGATGCTCCTGAGTCACCTGTGACTCACCAGAGCTGGCCGCGCTCCGTCGCCGGTGGGCGTTCCAGCTCCAGCAGGAACTGCTTGCGCTTCAGCCCGCCCGCGTAGCCCGTCAGCTTCCCGTTCTTGCCGACGACCCGGTGGCACGCCACCAGGATGCTCAGCGGGTTCCGGCCGACCGCCGCCCCGACCTCGTGCGGCAGCCCGCCGACCGCCTTCGCCAGGTCGCCGTACGTTGCCGTCGCGCCGTAGGGGATCTTGGCGATCTCGATCCAGACGGCGCGATCGAAGTCCGGGCCGCCGGCCTGCGTCGGCACGTCGAACACCGTGCGCTGCCTGGCGAAGTACTCCTTCAGCTGGCGTACGCCCTCGGGGAACGCCGAGTCGTCACGAGGGCCGAACGTGGTTCGGTCCGGCCGGGTCCAGTGGTGCGGGAAGTACAGGCCGGTCACGACGTCGCCGTCGCCGACCAAGGTCAGCTCGCCGATCGGGGAATCGACCAGAGTGTGGTTCATCAGTCCTCCCAAGTAGTGCCGTCTGCCCGGGCGCCGCGTACGCCGGGGAGACGGAAATCCGCCAAAGCCGCCGTGACGACCGTCCGATGGGGACGCCACGGCGTCGACATCCGCAGCCGGCGTGTCATGCCGGCCCAGCCCGCCGAGGTGGCGGCGACGACCCAGACGTCCGGGTCCGGCGCCGCGAACCGCCTGGCCGGGCGCAGCCACGACGCCGCTGTCTCCGGCCAGGTCACCGTCGCCAGCACCAGGCCGCCCCACGCCGCGGCGATCCGCTCGCCGTCGGCCCGGGAGGCCGGGTCGGCCGCGGTGCCGAGCACGATGTGCCGGGCTCGGCCGATCAGGTTCACGAGTGCCTCGAGTTCCGCGTCGGTCATGTCGCGTCGTGGAAGACCAGGCCCAGGGTGTGCCGGCGGCCCGAACGGACCGCCGAGACGCCGTGGCGGACCGGTGCCGCCGACCAGCCGCGGGCCGAGCGGACCGGGCGGTCGCGGGTGGTGAACACGAGGCCGTGGCCCTGCGGGATGAGTGTCGCGGTGCCGCGGGACTGCGCCCGTGGCCGCTGCTCGACCAGCAGGAACTCCCCACCCGTGTGGTCGGTGCCCGGGTCGTCGAGGTTGATCACGACCTGCAGGGGGAACACCTTGTCGCCGTAGAGGTCGCGGTGCAGTGCGTTCCAGCCTCCCGTCTCGTAGCGCAACAGGATCGGTGTCGGCCGTTTCTGGCCGGCGGCGTGGCAGGCTTCGAGCCACTCGTCCAAAGTGGACGGCCAGTCCGCCTCGCGGCCGAGGCGGGCGTACCAGTCCTGGGCGATCGGCAGCAGACGCGGGTAGAGCGCTTGCCGCAGTTTCTCCACCGGTTCGGGGAACGGCGCGGCGAAGTAGTGGTAGTCGCCGTTGTCGCCGAAGCGGTGACGGCGCAGGTTGACCGTCGCGCGGAAGTGTTCCGGTCGGTCCCAGAGGGCGATGAGCTTCGCGCACTCGGCTGGGGTGAGCAGCGGGGGAAGGAGCGCGCAGCCGTAGTCATCGACCTCGGCGGCCACCGCGCCCCAATCGGCCGCGGCGACGCGTTTCTCGTAGGTGCTCATATCGGGTAGACGCCCGGGCGGGGTGAAACGTGAGATCGGCCGGGCAAAGATTTCCGGGCCGAGTGGTGAGCAGCGGCAGACAGGGCGTCGGTTTGCCCCGCCCGCCGCCGCTGTCCGGCCGGGAGAGCCCTGCTGAACCCGCGGCTCAGGCCGCTTCCATCGTCAGCAGGACCCGCTTCGCTTCCTCACCACCCGCGTACTGGCCGTACGAGCCGTCCGAGCGGACCACCCGGTGACACGGCACCACCACCGGCAGGGGGTTGAGCGCGCAGGCCGTGCCGACCGCTCGGACCGCCTTGGGGCTGCCCGCCGCCGTGGCCACCTGGGCGTAGCTCTCCGTGTGGCCGTACGCGATCTCCGGCAGGTGCTCCAGCACCGACAGCCGGAATCCGCGGGCCAGGCGGAAGTCCAGCGGGACGTCGAACGACCGGCGGCCGGCCGTGAAGTACTCGTCCAGCTGGCGGGTCACCCGGTCCAGGCGGGCCGGGGCCCGGAGGATGCGGGGGCTGATCGCCGACGCCAGCGCGGCCAGGACCGCGTCGTGGTCCTGGCGGTCGAAGGCCACCTTGACCAGGCCCCGCTCGGTTGCCGCCAGGAGCAGGGAGCCGACCGGGGTGTCGAGGGTGCGGTAGGCGACGTCCAGCAGGCCTTCGCGCTCGGCGGCGGCCGTCAAGCGCTCGTGCAGGTGGTCCGGCAGGACTTCGTAGGCCACCGGAAGCGACGGGATGACGTCGATCATGAGTGCGCTCCTTCCAAGGGGTAGGTGGCCCGCAGGGTCTTGACGCCGTCGGCGGCGGCGCGGCGGGCGGCGTCCGCGCTGCCTCCGGTGATTTCCGCGATTTCGCGATAGGGCAGCCCGGCCAGGTAGTGGTAGGCGACGGCGACGCGCTGCTTGTCCGGCAGCTTCGCGAGCGCCTCCCACAGGTCGCGATCCGGCTTGTCGGTGGGGCCGGGCCGGTCCGGGATGTCGCCGACCGGGAGCGGTCGGCGCGCCTGGGCGCGGGTGACGTCGATGGCCTTGCGGTGCGCGATCGTGACGAGCCACGCCTGGACGTTCGCCTCTGCGGGCAGGTCCGTATACGCCTTGAGGGCCGCGAGAAAGGTCTCCGACCAGGCATCTTCGGCGTCGGCGGGACCGAGCACGGCCCGGCAGACCCGGAGGACCATCGGCCCGTGCTCGGCCACGACTTGCTCGAACGGTTTCACGATCACACCCTGTAGACGTCCGGGAACGCCGCAATGTGAGATCGAGTTTGTCACGCGCCCGGGTGAAGGGTCCCGGTGACGACGGTGGCGCCCAGCTCGTCCGAATCGCGCACGCGCGGTGTCAACCCGGCCGCGGCGAAAATCCCGCTCACCACCGGCGCCTGCCGTTCACTCGATTCCACGAGCAGGGACCCACCGGGCGCGAGCCACCCCGGCGCGCCCGCGGCGACGCGGCGGGCGAGGTCGAGGCCGTCCGTACCGCCGTCGAGCGCGACGCGGGGTTCGTGCAGGCGCGCCTCCGGCGGCATGGTCGCGACGGCGTCCGAAGGGACGTACGGCACGTTCGCCATGAGCACGTCGACTCGCCCGCGAAGCGACGACGGCAGCGCGTCGTAGAGGTCGCCTTCATGCACGAAGGCGTCGGGAAGGTTCACCCGGGCACAGGCGATGGCCGCGGGCTCGACGTCGGCCGCGTGCAGCTCACGCGGGCGCAGCGCGGCGGTGAACGCGGCCCCCAGCGCGCCCGAGCCGCAGCACAGGTCGAGCACCACCGGGTCGGGCGGCGCGAGCGAGACGGCGACGTCGACCAGGAACTCGGTGCGGTGGCGCGGCACGAACACCCCGGGCCGGACGGTGATCCGCAGGCCGTGGAACTCGGCCCAGCCGAGCAGGTGCTCCAACGGCAGTCCGGCGACGCGGCGCTCCACCAGGGAATCGAGTTCGGCGGGCGTCGACGCGGCGGCCATCAGCAGGTCCGCCTCGTCCTCGGCGAACACGCAGCCCGCGGCGCGCAGCCGCGAGACGACAGTCGAAGTGTCCAACAAGGAACGGACGTTACCGGACCTGCACCGCGTCCCCGACGTTCAGGCCCTCGAAGAACGCCGCCGAATCGGCGTCGGTGAGGTGGACGCAGCCGTGCGACGGCGCGTCCAGCGGCCCGGCGTGGAAGGCGATGCCACCGGCGGCGAAGAACACCGAGTTGGGCATGTCCGTGCCGTACACGCTGCTGGTGTGCTCGCGGTCCTTCCAGGCCACGCGGAACGACCCGGCCGGCGTCGCCTGGTCCGGCGGGCCGAAACCGGCCGGGACCGGGCCGCGCACGACCTTGTCGTCGCGCAGCAGCCAGGCCAGGTGCTGCGTGAGGCTCACGCACGCGCCGGTCGTCACCGCACACGGCGGCGCGGGCAGCGGTGTCGTGGTGGTGGGCGGGGCCGAAGTGGACGTCCGGACGAGCGGCGCCGGCTCGGCGATCGGGCTCGGCGTCGTCGTGCGCGGTGCCGCGCACGACGACGTGACCAGCGTCAACCCCAGCAGGGTCGCCGCCCCGGCTCTTCGCATCCGTTCCCCTCCTCGCAAGACCTCTCGGAGGGCAATACGGGTGAGCGGCTCCGGAGGTTGAGCCGCGCGTGCACCCGGGTTGTCCCTGCGTGCACCGCGGCTAGCGCGGGGAGTACCCGGGCGGTCAAGGTCGAACCATGACGAAGCTGAGCGCCGAGCAGATCGCCCGGCACGCCTACGCGGCCGGGTTCCGCGGCCAGGGCCTGACCACCGCGGTCGCCGTCGCGCTGGCCGAGTCCGGCGGGCGGACGACCGCGCACAACGCCACGCCGCCGGACGATTCCTACGGCCTGTGGCAGATCAACATGCTCGGCGCGCTCGGCCCCGAGCGGCGTCACCAGTACCACCTGAAGGCGGACGACCGGCTGTTCGACCCGGACACCAACGCCCGGGTCGCCAACAGCATCTCGAGCGACGGGCGCGACTTCACCCCCTGGTCGACGTACACGAACGGCGCCTACAAAGACCACCTCACGGCCGCCCGCAAAGCCGCCCAAGACGTCACGAAGCACCACGGGAAGCCGAGCAGCAGCCACACGGCCGGTGGGGACAGCCCGCTCCGGGTGGACGACACGATCCTGCATTCGTACGTGAGCCGCACCCGGCACGTCGCCGACGCACTCGGCTCCGCGACCGGGCAGCTGCGCGACGTCCGGGAGATCGGCCACGAGAGCTTCGGCAAGGTCGGCGAGGAATCGGGCTTCGCCGACGCGCTCGCCGGCTTCGGATCGGCCCTGCAGAAGCAGGTCAAGGGCGTCGGGACGCACGCCGACGGGCTCGCCACCGCCGCGCGGAAGGCCGCGAAGTCCTATCGCGACCACGAGACGGCCACCGCGGCCGCGCTGAACGGGATGGGCTGACATGGACACCACCGCGCTCGCGCATTCCTTCGCGAAGGACCTCGTCGCGCACCGCAACAAGCTCGCCGGGAAGGCCGAAGACGCCGTCCGCGCCGAGTACGCCCTGCACCAGGTGGCCGGTGCGCTGGACGCCCAGCACGACGCCTACCACAAGGAAAGCGCCACCGTGCTCGAACACTGGCGCGGTCACGGCGCCGACGGCTTCCGGCACAACAGCGCGAAGCTGACGAAGGAGCTTCGGATCACCGGCGCGGCCGGAGCTGCGGCCGAGAAGGTCGTCGCGCACGTGGCGTCCACAGTGGACAGCGGACACACGGCCGTGCAGCGGCTGGTCGACGAGTACACCGCCAAGGCGAAGCAGGTTCTCGACGCGGGCGTCGCCGCCGGGACGCAGGCCGCGCTGATGTGCGCGGTCGGGCACGCCGCCGACCTCGCACCGCAGTACACGCGGCAGTCCGCGTCGACGCTGCGGCACGTCGACGCGGAACTCAAGGCGGCGGCGAAGAAACTGCACGACCTGCGGAAGGACCTGACCCACGACGGCGTCCTGGACAAGACCGTGGACCAGACGAAGGTGACGCACCCGGGCAAGGCGAGCGCGCGGGGCAAGGACGTCGTCCACGCCGCGCGTAGCCAGCTCGGCGTCCGCGAGAACCCGCCGGGCAGCAACCGGAACCCGTACGGGCCGACCGCGGCGTGGTGCTCGTCGTTCGCGACGGCGATGTGGCGCAAGGCCGGCGTGAAGATCCCGGTGCTGCCCTTCAGCGGTGACGTCTTCCACTGGGGCCAGGCCAACGGCCACGCCTACGGCAAGAACTCGCTGCACGAGGCGAAGCCGGGTGACGTGCTGATCTTCGGGACCGGTCCGCAGAACACGTCGACGAGCACACACATCGGCATCGTCGAGAAGGTCGAGGGGAACCAGGTCACGATGATCGAGGGCAACTCCGGGGACGCCGTCCGCCGGAACACGCACCCGCTCTCGGCGTCCACGTTCTACGGAGGGGTCCACCCGTGATCACCGGAAAAGCCGCCGACCGCACGGTCGCCGTCGAGGTCGCGCCGGGCGGGGCGCTGCAGGAGCTGACGCTGGAGGCGTCGGCGCTGAGGCTGGAGCCGGACGAGCTGGCCCGCCGGATCCTGGTGCTGGCCGCGGCTGCCTCGGCGCGGGCCACGGCTTCGCTGTGGCACAACGTGGACGGTCTCGGCCTTCCCGAGGCGGGTGAGGACGCGGAAGCGACCACACCGGACAGCTGGCGGGCCCGGTGAACGCCGAGCGGACGGCCGCGGAACTGGCCGACGCTGCCTTCGAGACCCCGGATCCGGGGTTCGGCGCGAGGTTGGCGGCGATCCGCGCTTCTGCCGCGGACGACGGAGTTTCCGTGGTGGTCGATCTCCACGGAGCGCTCGTGGACCTGCGGTTCGACCGGCGGGCGCTGAATCGGTCGCCGCGGGAGCTGGCCGGGGTGATCCGGCTCCTCGCTTCGGAGGCCGGGGCCGACGCCCTGCGGGAGGGACGCGAGGTGCTGGGGGACTTGCTGCCGGACCCACCGCCGGCTCCGCGGAGCAGGCGGCAGCCCGAGCCGGAAGACGACGCGTTCACGCCCGTGACCTGGGCGACCTGAGCGGTCAGCGGGCGTCGTCGACCAGCCGGGTCAAGCGGTCGGCCAGCCAAGCGCCGTCGGCCGGGGTGACCATCACCCACGGCTCGCCGGCCACGTCCTCCGGCGTCACCGCGTACCGGCCGGCCGCCGTGTCGAACCAGGCCAGGACCGGGGTGCGGCCCGCCGGACCGGTCGCCGCCAGCTGGCCCGCCGCATACCGCTCGGCCGTCACCAGCGTCGCCAGCGGACGGACCGCGCGGCCGGTGATCCCGGCCGCGCCCAGCGCCCGCTCGAACGCGTCGTAACCGCTGCGCGCGTACGCGTCCATCGCCGCCGAGTACGTCGCGCGGGGGAGGCGGAGCTGGTCGCCCGGGCCCGCCTCGGCGTCGCCGAGCATCCGGGCCACCGCGGGGACCAGCTCGGCCGGGCGCAGCGGTTCCAGCACCAGGTCACGCTCGTCCAGCACCGCGAGCACCCCGGCCGCGTCCCGCACCGCCGCGAGCAGCCGCCACGGCGCTTCGCCCAGCACCAGCGCATCGACGCTCAGCGACGGCGCACCCAGCACCACGAACAAGTCAGCCAGCCCCGGGTCGACGTCGTCGCCGTCCGTGAGGCCCGCTTCGGCCAGACCGGCGAAGACGCGCACGCCCAGGTCGTCGCGCTCGGCGTGCGTGGTGCCGTGCGCCGGCACGTCGAACGGGTACGGCGGCGGCCCACCCGGCCCCAGGTCCGCCCAGAGGAGATCGAATTCCAGATGCGACAGGATCACTCCGGCCGCCGTCGCGGTGCGCCGCGCCATGGTCCCCCTTCCCGTGCCGTGCGGCCGCCGTCGGGCACGATGGTGCCGATGGCCGAGCCGCACCCGATGGACGTCCCCGCGAGCGGGTACCTCGTCGTCCGCGCTTCCGGCGCGGCGGCCGCGCGCGCGGCGATCCTCGGCGGCAGCGGCGACCCCGAAGGCATCCAGCTGCTGCTGCGCTGCCCGGTCCCGCGCGCGGTGGCCGAGTCCGGCGCGAAGCTGACGTACGCCGACGCGACGCTGCACCTCCTGCCGACCGGCGTCGTGATGCTGACCGTCGCAGCGGCGAAGCTGTCGATCTCGTTCGCCGAACTGCGGCCGCTGATGTTCCGGCCGGTCGAGGTCGACGCGCCGCTGCGCTCGCTGTTCGCCGGCGCGGTGGCGCACGTCGTGGCGGCCGGCCCGCGGCTCGACCCGCACGGGCTGGCCCACCACCTGCTCGGCCTGGCGGAATTGGTGCTGCGCAGCGCGTTGCGCGTCGAACTCGACCGTGTCGACGCTCTGGCGGCGCGAAGGCGTGAAGCGCTCGAGTACATGCGCGCGCACCTCGGCGAGCAGTCGCTCAGCGCGGACAAGATCGCCGAAGCGCTGTACATCTCGCGTCGGCGGCTGTACCAGCTCTTCGACGACGGCCAGGGCGTTTCGGAACGGCTGAAGGGCCTGCGTGTCGAGCGCGCGAAGGCGTTGCTGGCGGATCCGGCGAAGGCGGCTCGGGGCATCGGGGAGATCGCGCGCGACTGCGGGTTCACCAGCGCCCCGCACTTCTCGCGGACGTTCCGCCGCGCGACGGGCCGGACTCCGCGCGAGTTCCGCGAGCTGGCGCTGCGGGGGTGAGGTCGACGCCGGCGACGAGCGTCCCGGCCAGGCCGGCGACCTCCAGCCAGCCGCGGCCGCCGGGGGAGTGGAGCGTGAACACCGCCGCGCGTGGCCGGTCCGGATCGAGGACGACGGCCTGCAGCTGCGCGCCGGACAGGCCGATCCGCTCGACGATCACCACCGGGTAGCCGCGGCCGGTCCGCGCGTGGCTGACCTCGCGGATCCCGGGGGTCGTGTCGGCGACGAAGTGGCCGAGATCCGCGGCATCGTCGAGGGTGCCGTCGATCGGGACGACTCCGGCGATGAGCAGGGCAGGGTCGGCGTCGCGGTGTTCGACCAGGGCCAGCAGCCCGGCCCGCTGCTCGTGGGCGATCTCCGCGCACTGGACGGCGGCGGCCTCCAGGCCGAGGTCGCGGGCGGCGTCGGGGCCGCGCAGGCGCGCCATCAGCGCGTGCAGCTCGGCCGTGGTGCGCTCGACCGAGTCCAGGCTCACCGGGGTGATCCCCGGAACGGCGGGCAGTTTCACCGGCCGCCCAGCGCCGCGGCGAACGCGCTGACCGCGCCCGGTGGCGGTGTCACCGGCACGACGGGGGTCTTCGCGACGGTGATCCCCAGCTCGCGGCCGACGGCCGAGAACGTCTCCAGATGTGTGGCCACGCCACGGAAATCCGGAGCACTCGGCAGGGGAGTGCCGTCGCCGAGGGCTCGGAGCCGGTCGGCGATTCGGGCTGCTTCCGTTGTGTGGGCGCGTTCCAGCTCGCGGGCTTCGGCGAGGACGCGGTCGAGGTCGTCGTGCCGGGCGATGAGCCGGGTGCGGGCCGCCGTGAGGTTCGACCGGGTGGCGGGGGAGAACTGTGCTTCGGTTTCGGCTTGCTCGACGTCGTCTTGGGCGGTGGTCACGGCTTGGCGGGCGGCGATGGCCCGGCGATCGAGTTCCTCGGCGCGGCGGTGGTGGGCGACGAGGGTGCCGGCCCAGTCGTCGAGGATCGCGGCGGCCGCGCGGAGGGCTTCGGGGACGGCGGCGAGGCCGGCCGCGGCGCGTCCGGCGCGGTCGGCGAGTGCTTGTGCGGACCGGCCGGCCCACTCGGGGATTTCGCCGGGAGAAGGGACTTCGCCGAGTCTTGCCGCCGCGGCGGCGTAGTGGCGGGCGGCTTCGGCGACGGCGTCGGGCCGGCCGGGAACCGGGTCGAAGCCGAGGCCGCGGAACTCAGCCATGGGCTCGGCCCAGCTCGTCGGCTGCTGCCGCGTCCGTGGTCCGATAGGCCTTCGCAGCCGCGCGGACGCTGCCCGCCGCCGTCGCGAAGTCCGTTTCCACCGCCCGTATCCTGCCCGACCACGCGCCGGTCAGCGCGGTGAGCGCACCCGACACCGACAGCGGGCCCAGCTCACCGGAAGCCGCCGTCTCGACCGAACCCGCCGCCTCGCCGTACTCCGATGCCGTGTCCTCGAGCCGCAGTGCCAAGGCGTCGAGCGCCGCCGGGTCCGCGTGGAAGCCGGTCATTCGCCGAACACCGGGGGATAGGCCGGGGGCAGGTCGTCGAGCAGGTCGTAGCCGTCGGCGTACTTGTCGCGGTGCTCGGTGTCCTCCTCGCGGCGGGTGCCCTGGCCCGGCGGGTACATGCCGTACCCCGTGCCCGCGCCACGACCGCTCGCCGCGCCCGGTCCGAAACCCGATGCCGCGGCCCCGAAGCGCCCGGCACCGGCCCGTCCGCCCTCGTTCGACGAACCCGCAGAGCCGCTTTGGCCGGCAAAGCCCGCGAAACCCGGTCCGGCGGAAGCTCCCGGCCCGGTCGCGCCGATCACCCCGTCGACGCCGGGCAGCACGCCGGCTCCGGTGAACGCGGACGGCAACGCGGAGGCGGTGTTGGTCGAGTCATCCGGCACCCGGTCCGGCACCTCGCCGGGGCCGCGGTCCGGGTGGTCGTCCGGGTCGTGACCGACCGGCGGGTCCTCGACCACCGGCGCGTAAGGCACGCGCGGAACCACCGCGGCCGAACCCGCCGCACTGACCCGCGGCGCCGCGTCGAACGCCGGCGGCAGGCGGTGGCGGACGTCGTGGCTCGCGCTCTCGTACTGCTCCATCACGCGGACCGCCTCGGCCTTGGCGTCGTCCGCCTGCTTCTTCGTCGGCAGCTTGTCGTCGAGCAGCTCGTCCAGCATGTACGTGCCTTCGGGCCCGTCGAGCCGCTTGACCGCGTACCCCTCCTTGAACCAGCGCTCGGCCCAGTAGTGCACCGGTTCCGGCATCTTCCGCCGGGCTTCGCCGATCGCCGCGGTGTAGGTGTCGAGGCCGTCGCCGATGTGCCGGGCGTTCTCGCCCGCCGTGCTCGCCCAGCCGGTCAGGCTCTGCACCGAGTCCGCGGCCTGCGCCGCCGACGGCCCGCGCCACGACAGCAGCAGCTTCTGCACGAGCGTGTGGACGTCGCCGGTGGCCGTGTCGACGCCCCGGGCGAGCTCGGCCCACCGGTGGGCCTGCTCGCCGAGCCGCGGCGGGTCGGCCGACTGCACCATGTCCCACAGCTCGCGGTGGTCGTAGCTGTCCCAGTTGATCTTGCCGAACGCGGCTTCGCGGTCATTCACGGCTTTCTCGCGACGCACCCGCCGCGCCTTCGCCTTCTCACGCGCGGTCGGCTGGTGGTGCGTGGAGTGGAACTCAGGCATCGACCTCACCCACCCGCAGCGACGCTGCCGCCTCTTCGTCGTTGCTCCGGTGCGCCGCCGCGACGGTGTCGAGCGCCTGCCGCAGCGAAGCGAGCTCGGCCAGGTACGACTCCAGCGCGGCCTGCACGCCGCCGGCCTCGGCGCCGCCGCGCAGCCCGAACGAGCGGCGCATCCAGTGGGAGACCGGCCCCTTGCCGTCGGCCAGCGGCGCGCCCAGCTCGCGGGCGCTTTCGAGGTAGCCGGACAGCTCCTGGTGCCGTGCGTCGAGGGCGTTCTTGGCGGCGTCGATCTCGGCGTAGTCCAGCTCGAGGACGTCGGTGCCGTCGGCGACCAGCGCGGCCGCGCCGGTGCCCTGCGGCTTCGCGACACCCGAGGCGTGTTCCCTCGGTTCGTCCTTCTCGGGCTGGTGTCCGGCACGCAGCTGCCGCCGCGCGTCGGCCTCGTCGCGCACAGTCGCCATGGAGGTCCTTCCCTCGCCACCCAGGCGTCCATCCTCGCCAATGCGCGCCGCGATGAGAAGGGACCCCCACCCGGGTGCACGGGTGGACACGAAGACTGCACGGGCGGATAGGGCAGGATGTCCGGATGATCCCGCGTCGTGCGTTCGGAGCCGTTCTCGCCGCCCTCATCGGGCTCGTCGTGCTCGCCGGGCCGGCCTCGGCCCACACCGAGCTGGAGTCCAGCTCACCCGCCGAAGGTGCCACGCTCGCGGCCGCGCCGACGGAGGTCCGGCTGACCTTCGGCGAGCCTGTGACGCTGCCGCCGGAGGCGGTCGAGGTCACCGGCCGCGACGGCACCGCCTGGACGGTCGGCACGCCGGCGGTGGCCGGCGCCGTCGTGACCGCGCCGGTGACGCCGTCCGGGCCGGCCCAGGCCTACACGCTGACCTGGAAGGTGATCGCGAAGGACGGTGACAACCTCACCGGCACCCTGCACTTCACCCTCGCCGCCGCGGCTTCTTCCGGCGCGGCGCCGACGACGGCCGTCCAGCAGCAGGCCCAGGCACCCACCGCCCCGACCGCGGTGGACACCAGCGGCATCCCCGGCTGGATCTGGGTCGTGGTCGGGGTCGTCGGGCTGCTCGCGGTGATCGTCGTCGGCCTGCGTCAGCTGAGGGGCCGCGGGAAGGACTGAGCTACTCCTCCCGCGGGACCGTCACGACCCACCGCTCGGGCCGCCGGCGCAGGTAGCCCCACCAGTACAGCGCCGACACCACCAGCACCCCGGCGGTGATGCCGAGGTCGAGCGCGCTCTGCTCCACCAGGACGTAGGCCAGCGCCGCGACGGCGAGCACCGGCACGACCGGCCAGGCGGGCATGCGCCACACGTGCGGCTTCCGGTGCGCCGCCCGGCGTGCGCCGAGCGCGGCGGCCGCGACGCTCAGGTAAAGCGCGACGACGGCGACCCCGGTGACGCCGCTGAGCGTGTCCACCGGCACGAAGCAGAGGACGGCTTCGGACAGCCCGACCACGAGCGTCGCGACCCACGGCGCGCCGAACCGCTCGCTCACGACGCTCATCGCGCGGTTCACCGGTGCCGGCCACGCCTGGTCGCGCGCCGAGGCGTAGAGCACGCGCGAGTTCTGGATGACCATGACGATCACCGCGTTCACGATCGCCGCCGCGATGCAGAGGCTGATCGCGGCGCCGACGCCCGCGTTGCTCCAGCCGATGACCAGCGCGGTGAGATCGACGCCGGCGAGCGCGGCCGCGTCCGGCACCGCGAGGGTCACCGCGACGACCGGCACCAGGATGACCAGTGCGCTGATCCCGAGCGTCCAGAACACGGTCCGGGCGACGGTTTTGCGCGGTTCGCGCATCTCCTCGGCGAGGTAGACGGCCGTGCTGAAGCCCTGGACGACGAACAACGCGACGGCGAGCCCGGCGACGACGGCGATCAGGCCGATCCCGCTCGTGCCGAGGCTCGGTTCGACCAGCACGGCCGGGCTCTGCGTGGTGTGGGTGAACCCGAGCAGCGACACGACGAAGATCGCGACGACCTCGATGACCAGGAAGATCCCGGTGATCCAGGCGTTGGAGCGCAGGTTCAGCAGGCCCATCACGGTCGACGCGAGCATCACCAGCGCCCCGGCCACCGAAGGGTTGATGTCGGCGACCGCGGCGACATAGCCGGCGACGCCGATCGCGATGATCGGGGGCACGACGAGGATGACGATGAACGACAGCATGAAGGTCAGCCAGCCGGCGAACCGGTTCGCCACCGTCGTCACCATCGCGTACTCGCCGCCGGCGCTCGGCACCAGCGTGCCGAGCTCGGAGTAGCAGAAGGCGATCCCGACGCAGAGCAGCACCGCGAGGGCGATGGCGAGCGCGGTGCCGGTGCCGAGGTCGGCGAACAGCGGCGGCACGAGGACGAACAGCGACGACGCCGGCGTCACGCAGCTGAGCGTGAGCAGGGTGCCGCCGCCGACGCCGATGGAGCGGGTCAGCGTGCGGGGACCGGCGGGCGCGGTGGCGGGGCCGGTTTCGGGCGGGGCGGGAGTGCGGGGCATGGGCGTTCCCTCCGGCCGGGGCAAGGTGCGACGGATGGAACAACACCGATTCGGTGTTGTCAACGCCACTGAGACGACTGAATTCGTTGTCTGGCTGGGCCTGAGTCTTCGGATTTAGTCACTGATCGTGACCAAGGTGCCGCGTTTGCCCTGTGTCGCCCGCGTCGGGGATGATCCGGGGGGTGAGCAGCCAGGACACCCCCAGCCGGCCCGCGCCGCCGGTGCTCGACGACATCTCGCGGCAGATCATCGCGCAGCTCCAAGAGGACGGCCGGCGCGCGTACGCCACGATCGGCAAGGCGGTCGGCCTGTCGGAGGCCGCCGTCCGGCAGCGGGTGCAGCGGCTGTCCGACTCCGGCGTCATCCAGATCGTCGCCGTCTCGGATCCCTTGCAGGTCGGGCTCTTCCGGCAGGCGATGATCGCCATCACCGTCGAGGGGCCCCTCGAACCGGTCGGCGACGCACTGGCCGAAATGGACGAAATCGCGTATGTGATCCTCTGCGCCGGGCGCTACGACCTGCTCTGCGAGGCCGTCTGCGCGGACGACGAGGCGCTGCTCCAGCTGATCTCGACGCGGATCCGCGCGCTGCCGGGCGTCCGGCACGCGGAGGCGATGGTCTACCTCAAGCTGCGGAAGCAGACCTACCAGTGGGGCTCTCGCTGAGGGTGACGACTAAATCCGAAGACTTACCGAGGATATTGACCATGGATTAGTTGAGCAGATTCGTCTGGACGACTGAATCGCTTGCGTCGAGGGGCTGGGGCGTGCGATAACCGAGGCATGACCACTACCGCCGAAGACACCGCTGTGGCTTCGAGCCTCGCGCAGTCCGCCCGCAGCAACCTCTGGATGCACTTCACGCGCCACTCCGCCTTCGACGAGACCGACGTCCCGGTGATCGTGCGCGGCGAGGGTGCGTACATCTGGGACGCCCGCGGGAAGCGCTACCTGGACGGGCTCGCCGGCCTGTTCGCGGTCCAGGTCGGCCACGGCCGCGAGGAGCTCGCCGAAGCCGCCGCGCGGCAGACGAAGCAGCTCGCCTACTTCCCGCTGTGGGGCCACGCGCACCCGACGGCCATCGAGCTGGCCTCACGGTTGGCCGAAGCGGCCCCCGGTGACCTGAACCGCGTGTTCTTCACCGTGAGCGGCGGCGAGTCGGTCGAAACGGCGTGGAAGCTCGCCAAGCAGTACTTCAAGCTCGTCGGCAAGCCTGCCAAGCACAAGGTGATCAGCCGCGCGCTGGCCTACCACGGGACGTCGCAGGGCGCGCTGTCGATCACCGGCATCCCGGCCGCGAAGGCCGACTTCGAGCCGCTCGTGCCGAGCACCCTGCGCGTGCCGAACACGAACTTCTACCGCGCGCCCGAGCACGCCGACGACTACGAGGCCTACGGGCGCTGGGCCGCCGATCAGATCGAGCAGGCCATCGAGTTCGAAGGTGCCGACACCGTCGCCGCGGTGTTCCTCGAGCCCGTGCAGAACACCGGTGGCTGCTTCGTGCCGCCGCCGGGGTACTTCGCGCGGGTGCGGGAGATCTGCGACAAGCACGACGTGCTGCTGGTGTCCGACGAGGTGATCTGCGCGTTCGGCCGCATCGGGTACGACTTCGCCGCCAAGCGCTACGGCTACCAGCCGGACATCATCACGACGGCGAAGGGCCTGACGTCCGGGTACGCGCCGCTGGGCGCGGTGCTGGCTTCGGAGCGGTTGATGGAACCGTTCACCCGTGGTGCGACGACGTTCATGCACGGCTCGACCTACGGCGGGCATCCGGTGTCGTGCGCCGTCGCGCTGGCGAACCTCGATTTGATGGATCGTGAGGGTCTGTACGACCACGTGCTTTCCCGGGAGGACGCCTTCCGGTCCACTTTGGACAAGCTGACCGACCTGCCGATCGTCGGGGACGTCCGGGGGGCCGGGTTCTTCTACGGCATCGAGCTGGTGAAGGACAAGGCGACCAAGGAGACGTTCAGCGGCCCGGAATCCGAGCGGGTGCTGCGCGGGTTCCTGTCGGACGCGTTGTTCGAGGCCGGGCTGTACTGCCGGGCCGACGATCGGGCCGAGCCGGTCGTGCAGCTGTCGCCGCCGCTGATCTGCGACCAGGCGCAGTTCGACGAGATGGAGCAGATCCTGCGCGAGACGCTCACTCAGGCTTGGAAACTGCTGTAGGGCGGACCTCCGGCCCCCGGTATCCACGCTAGCGGAGGGCACCGACAGTTTCGGTCCGGTGTGGCGGCGGAGCGTGTCCCCACCAAGGTCTTGAATGAGTCATTCAGGACCTCCCCAGCCCTGAATGACTCATTCAGGACGTTGCGGCCGGCGCCGGTGTTGGCCCGAAAGGGCGGGGAATCGCGCGTTCCCCGCCCTCGCGCGGGTTTCTGGGTACCGTGGAGCGCGGGGGACCGGGGGGAGCGGCCGGTGACCGGGCCGCCCGCGTCCGCGCCGACCGGCCGCGCACCCCGGGAGGAGAACCCGATGACCGCGACCACGGGCACCCCGCGCCTGCCGTTCGAACGGCCGAACGTCCTGGAGATCGCCCCGCTCTTCGAGGTGCTGCGCCGGCAGGGCCCGGTCGTGCCGGTGACCACCCCGACCGGCGACCCGGCGTGGCTGGTCACCGGGTTCGATCAGGTCCGCGCGGTGTTCACGGACCCGCGCTTCGGCCGCTCGCACCCGGCGCCGGAAACCGCGTCGGCGCTGTCGGACGCGGCGATCCTCAGCCGGCCGCAGGGCGACCACGAAACCGAGCACGTGGAGCACGCGCGGATGCGGAAGATGCTCGTGCCCGCGTTCTCCGCCAACCGGATCCGGCGGCTCGCCGGTCACGTCCAGGAGCTGGCCGACGGCTGTTTCGACGCCCTGGAGCACGCCCGGCGCGCGGACGAGCCCGTCGACCTGCACGAACACCTGTCGTTCCCGCTGCCGGTGCTGGTGATCTGCGAGCTGCTCGGCGTGCCGTACGAAGACCGCGCCACCTTCCGGGTCCTGTCCGAGCGGATGGGCCGGATGGACATCGGCTCCGGCGCCGGCGCGGCGCTCGACGAGTTCGCCGAGTACATGGGCCGGCTGGCGGAGGTCAAGCGGCGCTCACCCGGTCAGGACGTCGTCTCCGACATGGTCCGGGCGCAGGCCGACGACCCGGCGTTCACCGACGGCGACCTCGCGCGGCTGGCCGCCGGCTTGCTGTTCGCCGGCCACGAGACGACGTCCAACCGCATCGACCTCGGCGTCCTGTACCTGCTCACCGACCTCGCGCGGCGCGACGCGCTGGCCGCCGACCCCGAGGGCCGGACGCACGGCGTCGTCGAGGAGATCCTGCGGCTGTCCGCGCCGGGCGGGCTCGGCGTCCTGCGGTACGCGCACGACGACGTCGAGCTCGGCGGGGTGACGATCGCCCGGGGCGACGCCGTCGTCCTGTCGCTGGCGGCGGCGAACCGGGACTCGTCGGTGTTCCCCGCCGCCGCGGAGTTCGACCCCGAGCGCAAGCCGAACTCGCACGTGGCGTTCGCTTACGGCGGCTGGTTCTGCATCGGCGCGAGTCTCGCCCGCACGGAGCTGCGCGTCGTGTTCGGCTCGCTGTTCCGCCGGTTCCCGGGGCTCCGGTTGGCGGTGCCGGTCGGTGAGCTGGAGGTCCGGACGAACCGGGTCACCGGGGGAGTGGACCGCGTGCCGGTCCTCTGGTAGACCTGCGGCGGCCACGACAGGAGGAAAACGTGACCCTGTGGGACAAACTCGGGATGGACGACAAGCTCATCAAGGTGCTGACGGAGATCCCACCGGGGCCGGACGCGTCGGAGTTCGGCCCGGCCTACGTCACGATCCACCAGCTGGCCGTGGAGCTGGATCAGCGGTTTCCCGAGGTTCGCAAGCAGCTGGACGTGCCCCTCGGCGGCGGCGCGAGCCGGCACGCGGGGCTGGTGGAGCTGCTGGGCAAGGAACTGGTCGACAAGATCAAGCGCTACGGCGACGTGTACCCGATCGAAGCGGCGCAGCTGTCTTCGGTGCGGTTTCGCGAGCTGCGGCTGCGCGGCCCGGGCGGGCGTGACCTGGTGGGCGCGTCGCGGACCGACCTGCCGCTGATCCGCCTGCGGCCCAAGGACTGACCGTGCTGCCTCCACCGCCGGTCCGGGTCCTGGTGGCCGAACGCGACCCGGCGGTGCGGTCCCGCCTGGGTTCCCTGCTGGCCGAGGCCGACGGCATCGAGCTGATCGGCTCGGCGTCCGACGCGCCCACAGCCCGCGCGACTCTCCGCAGCCGGCTGCCGGACGTGGTGCTGCTGGACCTGCGGCTGGGATCGCTGGGGCCGGTGTTCCGCCGCCCGGCGGTGGTGGCTTTGGTGACGTTCGACTCCGACGCGGGGATCCTGCGGGCGTTGCGCGACGGGGCGTCGGGGTACCTGCTGCGCTCGGCGCGGCGCAACGAGCTGATCAAGGTGGTCCGGCTGGCAGCGGACGGGCACGTGGTGCTCTCACCGGACGCTTCCCGCCGCCTGGTGTCGGCGGCGACGCGGTTGTCGGGGCCGCGGGACGAGCGGCTGGCCGGGGTGGACCGGTTGTCCCTGCGGGAGCGTGAGGTGCTGGTCGGAGTGGGGTCCGCGCTGACCGACACGGAGATCGCTTCGCGACTGGAGCTGCCGGAGCCGGTGGTCCGGAACCTGGTGGCCCAGGTGGTGCGGAAGCTGGGGTGCGCGCACCGGACCGAGGCGGGGTTGCTGGCGTACGAGCGGGGGCTGTGCCGGCCCGGCACCGAACGGCCGTGAAGGCCTCCTTGCCGGCCATAAGAGCCGGTAAGGAGGCCTTCACGGACTTCAGAAGCCGGTCAGGCCGTCGGGGACCCCCACTCCGGTCGGGGCGTCGTAGCCCGGACCGGCCACGCACAGGTAGTCGTTGCCGCACTTCTTCCCGGCGCCCGACGGGTCGTTGTTGCCCGCCGTGACGTCGACGAACTGGGACGCGTGCGCGTAGATCGTCGATGGCCGGGTCACGCCCGCCTGGCCCGAGCGGCCGATCAGGCCCGCGATGTACGGCGCCGACGCGCTGGTGCCGTTCGCCGGGAGCCAGCCGCCCGCGTCCGTGTAGTGGATCGCGATGTCCTCCGCCGCCGACGCGACGTCCGCGACCGTTCGCTTGCCGCAGTGCGTGTCCTTCTGCCACGACGGCTTCGCGATGTACGCCGAGCAACCGCTGCCGCCGTACTGCCACGCCGACTCCGCCCAGCCTCGGGCCGAAGACGGGTCACGCGCCAGCGTCGTCCCGCCGACCGCGACCGTGGTCGCCAGGACCGCCGGGTAGCTGGCCGCGGTGAAGCCCGCGTCACCCGAGGACGCCACCACCGTCACCCCCGGATGCTGGTAGTGGCTCCCGAACGCCAGTGGTGCGCCGCTTTCCCGCGCGCCGTAGCTGTTCGACACCACCTTCGCCCCCAGCCGGACCGCGGTGTCCTCCGTCTCCGCCAGGTCGGCGAACCCGGGCGTGTTGCCTTCGACGACCACGAGACGGCACGACGGGCACGCCGCCGACACCATCGACACGTCCAAAGTGGACTCCATCGCCCAGCCGAAATCCGCTTCGGGCAGGGGAGCGGACAGACCCTGCTGGTTCACCTTGCGGAAGCAGCCGTTCGCCGTCGTGCACGGCGGCAGGCCGTACCGCGCCCGGTAGGCAGCGAGGTCCGCCTCCAGGTTCGGTGCGTCGTAGGCGATCGAGATGCCGACGACGGTGTCCGGCCCCGCGTCGGAAGGCAGCCGGTAGGCCGAGGCCAGGTCGTCGGCGCCCCAGCCGATCGGGCCGTCGGCCAAGGCGCGTACCGCACCAGGCGTGTACGTGGTGAGGCAATGCGCCACACCGGGCCGGTCCGGACACGCCGCGCGCGGCATCGGTGCGGCGGACGCCGCCGGGGCGAAGGCGCCCGCGGCGACCACCACGGCGCTCAGCACGCCGATGATCGATCTGTGCACAGTGGACCGTCCCCTCAGGACGCGTAGACGTGGTAGGCGGCGGTGATCGTTTCGGCCACGGTCGCCCCGGCCGCGTCGGAAGCCGTCACGCGCAGGGAGACGTCGCCGCCGCGGAACGTGTCCGTGGTCGCGGCGAAGTCCGCGTGGAAGACCCCGTCGCCGCGAGGCGTGACCGTCGCGTTCTGCCAGGTCGTGCCGTCGGTCGAGTACTGGACCGTCGCGCCGGTCACCGGAGAACCCGCACTCTGCTGCAGGTGCCCCACCGTGAGGTCGAGGCCCTGGGGACCCGACGGCGTCGAGCCGTCCGGCCGCAGCCCGCCGACCGCGTACCCCAGCGTCAGCATCGGTTCGACCGCACACGTCCGGTCCCGGCCCTCCGCGCCCCGGGCGCAGTACAGGGCCGGTGGGAGCGTGCCGTCGGCGTGCCGGGACTGCCACGTCCACTCGGTGTGGGTCGCCGTGCTCTGGTGGTACATCGGGCCGGTGCGGCCCGCGTCGATCGTGAGCCCCAGGGTCGACGGCCCGGCCGCGACCTCCTGCTCCAGCGCCAGTTCGGTCGCTCCCACCGGGCTGCCCTCGGCGATCGTCGCGCCGTCCTGGGTCAGCGTGTAGTGCCCGGTCATCGTGTCCGTCGGTTCGCCGGAGAAGCCGAACCCGGTGTGCCCGGGCTGGTTGTCGCTGAACGGCGTGATCGACAGCCGCAGCAGGTCGCCGGCGCGCGTCGCGGCCGGGATCTCCGGCGCGCTGCCGTCGGACAGCGGCAGCAGCGCCACGCCACCCGCCGGGTGCAGCGGGAACTTGTTCCAGTCCTCCGTGACCGTCGTGCCGCCGGTGTAGGCGTGGAACGGCTCGTACTGGCCCCCGGCCCAGGCGGGGAACGGCCCCGGCGGCATGTACTTCGAGAACCCGCCGAACCAGCGCAGGTCCGGCGCGGCCGAGACGTACTCGGTCTGCTTCCGCGGCGTTTCGATCGGGTGCGACACCCGGCCGCTGCTGTCCTCGAAGGAGAACATCCCGCTGCGCTGCCGCCGCCCGAGCGTCGCGTACTCGCTGAAGTAGGTCGCGTCCACCGCAGCGACGTCCTTCGCCGTGATCATGTACCGCTGCTGCGGAATGGTGCCCACCGAAGCCTTCTGCAGCACGTATTCGTACGGCGTGCCCGGTGCCGGAGGGGACACCAGCCTGCTGTACGGGTACGTCTGCAGCGCGCCGGTCCGGACCGGGACGGCCGTCGGCGACACCGAGATCGGCACGCCGGGCCCGGCGTCGAAGTCGACGAGCAGCGCCGGGCCGGTCTTCGCGGCCCGGCGGAACAGGAACCCGGTGTCGTCGAGCAACGCGGGCCGCGGCGTCACCCAGGTGACCTTGCTGGAGGCGCGGGAAGCGTCCACCCGGACCGTCTTGTCGGCCTTCACCGCGAACTCGGGCTGCGCGCTGAACCGCACCTCGGTCGGGTTGCCGTCGGCGTCGGCGGTCCAGAACAGGCCGAGCGCGCTGTAATTCCCGTCCGGCGCGCTGAACTTCGCCGTGCCACCCGAGAAGTAGTTCACATTTTCGTTCGGGTCGAGCAGGTTCCCGTCGTCGGTGTTGTACAGGAACGCGACGCCGGTGTCGGCCGGTTTGCCCGCGATGTCGTCGGCGTCGACCGACACCGTGCGCAGCACCGAGCGGGGCTGGGCAGCCCGCCGCGCCGGTGTCCCCGAGAGCGCGTAAGTCTTACCCCCGGCGAAGAGCCCCTGACCCCCGAAGTGGCCCTTCGCGTTGTCTTCCTTGAACTGCTTCGCCAAAGCGGCGCCGAACGTCGCCGGGTCGACCGGGGCCGACGCGCCGGTCAGGAGCGCCTGGACGTCGAACAGGCTCAGGTCCAGCCCGCGCCCCAGGTAGGGGAGCGCGGTGCCGGGGACCTCGTAGTCGCGTTCGCCCAGGCGCAGGTGGACCAGCGCCCGAGCCATGCCCTTCGCGGCGGCGGGCTGGATCTCGTACCGGGACCGGCCGTCCGCGGTGGTCCGGACGGTGACCCGGTCACCGGTGGGCAGCGTGGCGGTGGCCGCGGCCACCGCGGCCACCGCGGCCGGCGGGGCGAGCCCGGTCAGCCCCGCCGAACCGGCGAGCAGGACCGCGAACACCGAAAGTCTTCTTCGCACTGGCGCCTCCGTGTGGTCGTTGATCACCACTACCGACGAGCCAGACGCCGGACCCGTTGAGTCCGGTTCTCGACCTTCCGGAAGTTACCTCGAACGGGTCAACCACCGAGAGTCAGGAATGGGCCGCCGGAATCGGCCGCGCGACGCCGAAACCGCCGTACGGACCGGCTTTCGCGCGCTTGCGGACCTCGTCGAAGTGCCGGTGCACGGCTTCGGCCGCGGCGTCGGCGTCGCGCAGCAGGAGCGCGTCGACGATGACCTGGTGCCGCTTCGCGGTGGCCGTCGGCGAGGCCGCCGGTCCGCCGAACTCGCTTTCGGCGATCCGGTAGACGTCCCAGAACAACCCGGTGAGCTCGCGCGCGAGGTCGAAGCCGGCCTCGGCGCAGATGAGGTCGTGGAACTCGCGGTCGGCTTCCGCGGCGTCCGGGCCCTTGCGCTTCATCCGCGTGACGCAGGCCTGCAGCTCGTCGACGAGCCCGGGCCGGTGGTCGGTGGCGACGCGGCGGGTCAGCTCGGTCTCGAGCATCTCCCGCACCTCCAGGAGGTCGCGCAGCCGCCCGACGTCGGTGGCGCCGCGGGCGCGGGTCCGGAACAGCAGCCACGTCTGCAGCGACTCCGACCCGGCCGAGCCGACGAACGTGCCGTAGCCGTGGCGGATCTCGACGATGCCGAGGGCCTGCAGGGCCTTGATCGCCTCGCGGATCGAGTTGCGGCTGACGCCGATGTCCTCCATCAGGCTCAGCTCGGTGGGCATGGGTGCGCCCGGCGGGAGCTCCCGCTCGACGATCAGGTCGATGATGCGCTTGGTGATCTCTTCGCTGCGCTGCGGACGGGCCACTGCTGTCCTCCCCGGATGCGTCGTAAGAGGACATCCTACGTCATACGTCCAGAAGGCTGTGACATCCGGGCCTTCGCCCCGGGCCGGGGGCTTCGCCACCCGGAACCCCCGAAGAGCTGGTCTTGACCGGCACGCGAACGCATCCTAGGCTCACGCCGGTCATAGGACGTCCCATGTCCTACCGTTCGAGGCCCGCAGGAGACAGCGATGTCCCAGAGCCCGTCGCTCAGCCGGCGCCAGTTGCTGCGCTACACCACCTTCGCCGGGGCGGCTTTGGCGTTCCCGACCGTGCTCGCCGCGTGCGGGGGGCCGGCGTCCACCAACAAGACCGGCAGTTCGGCGGGCTCGCTGACCGCCGTCGTCGGCTACGGCAACAACCAGACGTGGGACCCGCTGCAGACCGCGTCCGCGTTCTCGATGGCCGCGATCCTGCACTGCTACGAATCCCTCGTGGAGGGTGACCCGATCACCCGCGCCCCCTTCCCCGGCCTGGCGAAGGCGCTGCCCGCCGACGTCGGCGGCACCAGCCTGAAGTTCGAGCTCCGCGACGGCGCGAAGTGGCACGACGGCCAGCCCGTGACCGCGGACGACGTCGTCTTCACCTACGCCCGCGCGCTCGACGAGAAGGAGAACGTGCTGATCCACAGCTTCTTCTCCCATTGGCTGCAGGAAGTCCGCAAGACCGGCGACCGCGCGGTGGAGTTCGTCCTCAAGTTCCCGTTCCCCTACGCGTTGCAGCGGATCCAGTGCTGCAAGATCGTCCCGAAGCACGTCTACGACGGGAAGTGGGACGACGCCAAGGGCGGCAAGGTCGTCGGCTCCGGCCCGTACAAGGTCGTCGAGCAGGCGCCGCTGAGCCACACCAGTTTCGAGAAGTTCGCCGACTACAACGGCCCGCGCCCGGCGGCGTACGACAAGATGCTCTGGAAGTCCATCGTGGACTCCGCCCCGCGCGTCGCCGCGATCTCCGGCGCCAAGCCGGACGCGCAGATCGCCGAGAACATCCCGGCCGCCAACGCCGACCAGCTCCGCAAGGCCGGCCGGACGGTCGAGTTCGCCGACGGCGGCAACAACCTCTTCCTGCTCTTCAACACCGCGCACAAGCCGTTCGACAGCAACCTGGTCCGCCAAGCCCTGCACTACGCCATCGACAAGCAGAAGATGATCGACATCGGGCTGAAGGGCGCCGGCTCGCCCGGCACGTCGTTCATCAACCCGAAGCTGCCGTCCTCGCAGCCGGCGTCGCAGGACTTCGTCTACAACCCCGAGAAGGCGAAGCAGCTGCTGCAGCAGGCCGGCGCCACCGGGCTGAAGGTGACGTTGTCCACGACGAACACCTCGCTGGTCGCCGACTGCGTCAAGGTGATCAAGGAGGGCTGGGACGCGATCGGCGTCCAGACCACTTTGGACTCCCAGGACACCAAGGCGCTGTTCTCCAAGCTGGACGCGGGCACCGACTTCCAGGTCGTCGCCACGACGAACAACCCGCTGCAGTTCGGCAACGACCCCGACCTGATGATCCGGTACTACTACGACGCCAAGTCCATCCTCACGAGCAAGTACGCCCGCTTCACCGGCTCCGACGCCCAGTCCCTGCTCGCCCTGCAGGACCAGGCCGCCGCCGAGACGGACGAGGCCAAGCGGACGACGCTGAACAAGCAGCTGCTGGACCGGATCTCCGAGCAGGCCGTCATCTACCCGGTCGTGTTCACCCAGCTCGGCACGGCGTGGGACCCGAAGGCGATCTCCGGTGTACGCGCCCAGGGCTACCCGGGCATCTACCTGAACCAGGCCAAGCCGGTCTAAGAGGAGAACATCCGTGGCCGTCGTCGTGCGGATGCTGCTCAGCCGCATCCTCGCCCTGATCCCGCTGCTGCTCGGCGTGATCCTGTTCGTGTTCATCGTGATGCGGTTCGCGCCGGTCGACCCGGCGCTGGCCGCGTTCGACGGCGCGAACGCCACCGCCGAGCAGCTGCAGCAGTTCCGGCTCGAGAACGGGCTGCTGGACCCGCTGCCGCTGCAGTACGTCCACTTCGTCTGGCACCTGGTCCAGGGCGACTTCGGCACCAGCGTGATCACCAAGCAGCCGGTCGGCGAGACCATCTCGACCGCGCTGCCGCTGACCGTGCAGCTCACCCTGCTCGGCCTGGTCATCGCGCTGGTGACGGCGCTGGTCCTCGGCGTGACCTCGGCGCTGTTCCGCGACCGCTGGCCGGACAAGGTGATCCGCGTGGTCACCCTGGCCGGGGTCGCCGCGCCGGCGTTCTGGGTGGCGCTGCTGCTGGTCCAGTGGCTGGCCGTCGGCCAGGGCCTGTTCCCGACCAGCGGCTACGTCAGCCCGGCCGACTCCTTCGGCGGCTGGCTGAACTCGCTGACGCTGCCCGCGGTTTCCCTGGCGCTGCCGGTGGCCGCGCAGCTGACCCGGGTGATCCGGACGTCGATGGTCGAGGAGCTGGACAAGGACTACGTCCGCACCGCGCGCGGCGGCGGGCTGCCGCCGGTGGTCGTCGTCGGGCGCAACGTGCTGCGCAACGCGCTGGTGACACCGCTGACCGTGCTCGGCCTGCGGGTCGGCTACCTGCTGGGCGGCGCCGTCGTCATCGAGACGATGTTCGCGCTGCCGGGGATGGGGCAGAACATGATCCAGGCCGTCACCGACGGCGACACCGCCAAGGTGCAGGGCTTCGTCATCACGATCGCGATCGGGTTCGTGCTGGTCAACCTGATCGTCGACGTCCTGTACCTGATCGCGAACCCGCGCCTGCGGAGCCACGCGTGAAGCGCCTGCGCGCGGCCTGGCCCGCGCTCGCGATCCTCGGCGTCCTGCTCCTGGTGGCCGTGCTCGGCACGCTGCTCGCGACGCACAACCCGGACGCGCTCAGCACCGACACCGGCGGCCCCAGCGGCACGCACTGGTTCGGGACGGACACGTCGGGCCGGGACATCTTCTCCCGGCTCGTCGCCGGCACGCGCTGGTCGCTCGCCATCGGCCTGGGGGCGGTGGCGCTCGCGCTCGTGTCGGGGGCGGTGATCGGGGCGTTCGCCGCGACCTCGCACCGCCGGGTGGACGCCGTGGTCATGCGCGTGCTGGACGTCATCATGGCGTTCCCCGGCATCGCACTGGCCGCGGTGCTCGTCGCCGTGTTCGGCCACGGCATCCTCGTGCTGATCCTGGCCATCGGGTTCCTCAACATGCCCCCGGTGGCCCGGGTGATCCGGGCGAACGTCCTGGCCCAGTACGGCGAGGACTACGTCGCCGCCGAACGCGTCATCGGGGCCCGGCGGTTCTTCGTGCTGACCCGGCACGTCGCGATCAACTGCGCCGCCCCGGTGCTGGTGTACTGCACGGTCACGGTGGCCGACGCGATCGTCTTCGAGGCGTCGCTGTCGTTCATCGGCGCCGGCATCCAGCCGCCGGACCCGTCGTGGGGCTCGGTGCTCGCCGACGGCAAGGACCTGGTGCTGACCGGCGGCTGGTGGGCGACGCTCTTCCCCGGCCTGCTGATCCTGGTCACGGTGCTCGCGCTGAACATCCTGTCCGAGCGGATCTCGGACGCCTGGGCCGCGCCGTCCGCGCGCGCCGTGAAAGCGGCCGAAGTCGCGAAGGCCGTCGCGAAGCGGGAAGACGCCGACACCGCGCCCGTCCTGCCGATCGCCGGCCTGCGGGAAGCGGGGGAGCGGCTGGCCCGCACCGCGAGGTCTCTCGACCACCGCGACACGGTCTTGGAGGTCGACCGGCTTCGGATCGCGTTCCCCGGCCGCCACGAAGGCGTCGACGTCGTCGACGGCGTGTCCTTCAGCGTCCGCGCCGGCGAAGTGCTCGGCCTGATCGGCGAGTCCGGCTGCGGCAAGACGCTCACGGCGTTGTCGATCCTCGGCCTCCAGCCGGCGACGGCGCAGGTGTCCGGCCGGATCCGGTTCGCTCAGCGCGACCTGCTGAGCCTGCGTCCGGGCGAGCGCCGCCGGCACCTCGGCCACGACATCGCGATGATCTACCAGGACGCCCTCAGTTCCCTCAACCCGGCGATGACCATCCGCGCCCAGCTCAAGCAGTTCACCCGCCGCGGCGGCACCCGCACCCCGGCCGAGCTCCTCGAGCTGGTCAACCTCGACCCGGAACGGACGTTGCGCGCGTACCCGCACGAGCTGTCCGGCGGCCAGCGCCAGCGGGTCCTGATCGCGATGGCGCTCTCACGGGACCCGAAGCTGATCGTCGCCGACGAGCCCACGACGGCGCTGGACGTCACGGTCCAGGCCCAGATCATGGCGCTGCTCCTGCGGTTGCAGGAGGAGCTCGGCTTCGCGCTCATCCTCGTCTCGCACGACCTCGCGCTCGTGTCCGAGATCGCCGACCGCGTCGTCGTCATGTACGGCGGGCAGGTCGCCGAGCTGGGCGGCACCGCCGAGGTCATCGGCTCGCCCCGGCACCACTACACCCGTGGGCTGCTGAGCGCGGTGCTGTCGCTGGAGGAGAACGAGGCCCGGCTCACCCAGATCAAGGGCGTCGTCCCGGCCCCGGCCGAGTTCCCGGCCGGCTGCCGCTTCGCCGACCGCTGTCCGGCCGCCCGCGCCAAGTGCCACGACGAAACCCCGGTCCGCTTCGGCGAACCGGTCGACCACCTCGTCGCCTGCCACTTCCCGGCGGTCGACATCGCCCGGGAGAAGGAGGCGACGGCGTGAACCTCCTGGAGCTCGACGGCGTCCACGTCGTGCACAAGATCCGCGGTCGGGGTCTCTTCGGCCACGACAACGTCTACGCCCTCACCGACGCCCACCTGGTCGTCAATCCCGGCGAGACGATCGGCGTCGTCGGCGAGTCCGGTTGCGGCAAGTCCACCCTGGCCAAGGTGATCGTCGGCCTGCAGCCGCCGACCGCGGGCACGGTCCGCTTCCGCGGGAAGCCCCTCGACGAGGGGTTCGGGCGAGAGGTCGGGATGATCTTCCAGGACCCGTCGACCGCGCTGAACCGCCGGCTCGCCGTCGCCAAGATCATCCGCGACCCCCTCGACGTGCACCGCGTCGGGACGCCGGCCGAGCGCGACGACCGCGTCCGCGAGCTGATGTCGCTGGTCGGCCTGCCCGCCAGCGCCGCCGACGCCGTGCCGGGCCAGCTCTCCGGCGGCCAGCGCCAGCGCGTCGCCATCGCACGGGCCCTGGCCCTGCGGCCCGCGTTGCTGGTCGCCGACGAGCCGACGTCCGCCCTCGACGTCTCGGTCCGCGCCCAGATCCTCAACCTGCTGCTCGACCTGCGCGAACAGCTGGACCTGGCGATGGTCTTCGTCTCCCACGACATCCAGACCGTCAAGAAGATGAGCGACCGGATCGTCACGATGTACCTCGGGCGGATCGTCGAAGAAGCCCCGGCGAGCGCGTTGCCCGGCGAGGCCCGCCACCCGTACACGCGGGCCCTCTTCTCGGCGACGCCCAGCCTGCTGAACCCGGTCGAGCCGATCGTGCTCACCGGCCCGGTGCCGTCGGCGACGAACCCGCCGAGCGGCTGCGCCTTCCGCACCCGCTGCCCGAAGGCCACCGACGAGTGCGCCGCCGACCTGCCGCCGCTGGCCGCGGCCGAAGGCGGGCACACCTACCGCTGCATCCATCCCGAGATCCCTACCGGAGTGAGCGCCTGATGCCGAAGTTCGCCGGAATCGTCCCGCCGCTGTGCACGCCGTTCCACGACGACTTCAGCGTGGACACCGACTCGCTGCGGCGCCACGTCGAGATCCAGCTCGACGCCGGCGTCCACGGCGTGTTCGTCCTCGGCTCCTCCAGCGAGGTCGCGTTCCTGCCCGACGCGCAGCGCCGCGTCGTCGTCGAGACGACGGTCGACCAGGTCGCCGGCCGGGTCCCCGTACTCGTCGGCTGTATCGACATGACGACATTGCGCGTCGCCGAGCACATCAAGACGGCCGAAGCCGCCGGGGCCGACGCCGTCGTCGTCACCGCGCCCTAC
The DNA here is from genome assembly GCF_040682935.1 of Amycolatopsis sp. NPDC051061. Lineage (NCBI taxonomy): Bacteria > Bacillati > Actinomycetota > Actinomycetes > Pseudonocardiales > Pseudonocardiaceae > Amycolatopsis > Amycolatopsis sp. NPDC051061. Next base: position 21,570 of record NZ_JBFBBZ010000043.1, on the reverse strand, counting down.
TACACGCGGACCCACGTCGCCGAGGTCGACCGGCACTTCCGCCTGCTGCACGAGCGCACGGCCCTGCCGATCGTCGCCTACGACATCCCGGTCGCGGTGCACACGAAACTCGACGGCGGGATGGTCCTCGATCTGGCCGCCGATGGCGTCATCGCCGGCCTGAAGGACTCCAGCGGCGACGAAGCCGCGTTCCGGGCCGTGCTGCTGGGCAAGCGCGACCGCGGCCTCGACACCTTCGCCGTGTTCACCGGGTCCGAACTCCTCGTGGACGCGGCCCTGGCGATGGGGGCCGACGGCGCTGTCCCGGGCCTGGGCAACGTCGACCCCGTCGGGTACGTGCTCATCCACGACCACATCAAGTCCGGCAACCTCGCCGCGGCCCGCCGCGAGCAGGAACGGCTGATGAAGCTGTTTTCGATCACGTCCGTGGCACCGCCGAGCCGGATGGGCCGCGGCTCGGCCGGGCTCGGTGCCTTCAAGGCCGCGATGAAGATGCGCGGGTTCATCGACAACGCTGTCATGGCCCCGCCGCAGCTTCCCCTCGACGACGAAGAACTGCTGCGGATCAAGGAGAAGCTCGCCGAAGCCGGTCTGCTCTGATGCTCCACTACGGGGCCGACTACAACCCGGAGCACTGGCCCGCCGACGTCCGCCGGGAAGACCTGAAGCTGATGGCCGAAGCGGGCGTCACGATGGTGACCGCGGGGATCTACTCGTGGGCCGGCGTCGAACCGCGGCGGGGGGAGTACGACTTCGGCTGGTTCGACGACGTCATGGCCGACCTCGCGGGTACGGGGGTCCAGGTGTGCCTGGCGACGATGACCGCGTCGCCGCCGGCGTGGTTGTCGCACGCGCATCCGGAGATCCTGCCGGTGCGCGCCGACGGCGTCCGGCTGTCACCCGGTGCGCGGCAGCAGTTCTGCCCGTCGAGCCCGGTCTACCGCTCTCATGCCGAACGGTTGGTCACGGTGTTGGCCACGCGCTACGCCGGCCATCCGGCGCTGGCGATGTGGCACGTCGGCAACGAGTTCGGGTGCCACATCCGGGCGTGCTACTGCGAGGTCTCGGCGTCGGACTTCCGTCGTTGGCTGCGGGAGCGCTACGGCTCGATCGACGCGCTGAACGCGGCCTGGACGACGACCTTCTGGTCGCAGCGCTACTCCGCGTGGGACGAAATCCTGCCACCCCGGGTGGCGCCGACGTTCCCCAACCCCGCGCAGCAGCTGGACTTCCACCGGTTCTCCTCCGACGCCTCACTCGGCTGCTTCCTGACCGAACAGGCGGTGCTGCGCCGGGGCACCCCGGAGGTCCCGATCACGACCAACTTCGTCGGCCTGGTCCAGAAAGCCCTCGACTGGCACACGTGGACGCCGCACGAGGACGTCGTCAGCCTCGACTCCTACCCCGACCCGTACGACCCGCGCGCCCACGTCGAAGCCGCGTTCGCCTACGACCTCGTGCGGTCCGCGAAGGACCAGCCGTGGATGCTGCTCGAACAGGCGCCGAGCGCGGTGAACTGGCGGCCCCGCAACAGCCCCAAGCCACCGGGCGCGATGCGGCTCGGCAGCTGGCAGGCCATCGCCCAGGGCGCCGACGCCGTGCTGTTCTTCCAGTGGCGCCAGACCAGCGGCGGCGCCGAGAAGTTCCACTCGGCGATGGTCCCGCACGGTGGCCGCGAGACCCGGACGTTCCGCGAAACGGCCGCGCTCGGGCAGGAGCTGGCGAAGGTGCCGGAGCTGGCCGGGACGCGCGTGCGGGCCGACGTCGCCCTGCTGCACGACTGGCCGAGCTGGTGGGGTCTCGAACTGGACTCGCACCCGGCTTCGCTGGAGCAGCTGGAGACGCACCTCGCGCACTACACGCCGTTGTTCGACGCCAACATCACCTGCGACGTCGTTCACCCGCTGCGGGATCTCACGGGCTACCAGCTCGTGGTCGTCCCGAACCTGTACCTGCTGGAACAGGCGTCCGCGGACAACCTGCGCGCGTATGTGGCGGGTGGCGGGCACCTCGTGGTGTCGTACTTCAGCGGCATCGTCGACGGCTGCGATCGCGCGTACCTCGGCGGGCACCCGGCGCCGCTGCGGGACCTCCTCGGCCTGCGGGTCGACGAGTTCTGGCCCCTGGACGGGTCGGTCTCGCTCGGGTTCGCCGACGGGACCACGGATACCGGCACGCTCTGGTCGGAGTGGATCGAACTCGAAGGCGCCGAGGTCGTCGCGTCGTTCGCGAGTGGCGACCTGGCCGGGCGGCCCGCGATCACGCGGCACCCCTTCGGTGACGGCGTGGCCTGGTACGTCGGGACCCGCCCCGATCTGACTTCGTTGCTGAGCCGCGTCACCGCCGAAGCCGGCGTGACGCCGGTGTTCGCCGCTCCGCCCGGTGTCCAGGCGATCGTCCGGCACGGCGAGGAAAGCGCTTACCTGATCCTGCTCAACCACGGCACCGAGCCGGTCGACGTCGACCTGCCGCGAGCCGCGACGGATCTGCTGACCGACCCGTCGCGGCCGGTGCGCGAGGTCCGGCTCGCCCCGCGAGGTGTCGCCGTCCTGAAGGGATGAGAATGAGAACACTGGGGAGATGGGCCGCATCGGTGGTCCTGGTGGCGAGTTCGCTGCTCGCCGTGAGTCCGGCGCAAGCCGCGCCGCGGTTCGACCAGCACGTGCTGTTCAAGGCGTCGCAGGATCCCGGGTACAGCTGCTTCCGGATCCCGGCGATCGTGAAGTCCGTCCACGGCACGCTCTTGGCGTTCGCCGAAGGCCGCATCGACAACTGCGGGGACACCGGCGACATCGACCTCGTCCTCAAGCGGTCCACCGACGGCGGGAAGACGTGGTCGCCGCTGCAGGTGGTCAACCGCGGCGGCGGGGACACGCACGGCAACCCGGTGCCCGTGGTGGACCGCCGCACCGGGCGGATCGTGCTGGTCACGACCTACAACAAGGGCCGTACCGACGACAAGGCGTGCGACGTCCCGTGTCCGCGGACCCCGCACTCGCAGTACAGCGACGACGACGGCCTGACCTGGTCCACCCCGGTCGACATCAGTGCGCAGGCCAAGCTGCCGAACTGGGACTCGTGGTACGCGTCGGGCCCGGTCCACGGGATCCAGCTGACGCGCGGCCGCCACGCGGGACGGCTCGTGTTCGGCGTCAACGCGGAAACCAGCGACGGGTCGCATTCCATCGAGAACCACGCCGGGCTCGTCTACAGCGATGACGGCGGCCGCAGCTGGCACGTCGGCGCGGTGAACAGTTATCCGCACCCGGTCGGCGGGACGTACACGCAGAAGCCGTCCGAAGTGACCGTGGCCGAGCTGGCCGACGGGTCGATCTACGCCGGCGGCCGCGAACAGGGCGGCACGGACATCGGCAACCGCGACTACGCCATCAGCCGCGACGGCGGCGAGACGTTCTCCAGGTCCTTCACCACCATCCCCGACCTGGTGACGCCGATGGTGCAGGGTGCGGTGCTGCGCATCGGCAACCGGCTGCTGTTCTCGTCGCCCTCGGACACCGACCGGCGGCGGTGGATGATGATCCGCTCGTCGTACGACGGCGGCCGGACGTGGGAGAACGCCGAGCAGGGCACGCAGATCACGACGGACTGGTCCGGCTACTCGGACCTGGTGCAGATCGGCGGCCCGGAGATCGGGCTCGTGTACGAGGGTGGTGCGGTCGACGCCCGTGACGAGATCCGCTTCGCACGGTTCAACGAGTCTCATCTGGGCTGGAAGAACTCGGCCGGACCGTCCACACCGGACGTTTCGCGGCACGCCGACGCCCGGGTCCTCGGCGGCGCTTCGGTTGCTGCGGGACGCTTCGGCGGGGCGTTGACCTTGGACGGCGTCGACGACTACGTCCGGGTGCCGTACGACCCGGCGCAACCGCCCGGGGAGGGTGACCTGACGTGGACGGGCTGGTTCCGTTATGGCGCCACGAAGGGCAACCAGGTGCTGTTCTGGCTGGGCGGGATGGGCACGACCGCGCCGCAGCTGTGGTTGCGGGGCGAGCCGGCCGGCCACCGGCTGATCGCGATGATGACCACGGCGGCCGGGAGCGCGTCGATCACGACGTCCCAGGCTTATGACGACCAGGCCTGGCACCACGTCGCTCTCGAGCGCACCGGCGGCAAGCTGCTGCTGTGGGTGGACGGCGTCCAGGTCGCTGCCGGTCCCGCGGCGGCCGGTTCGGTGAGCCGGACGGTGTCGTTCCAGCTGCAGCTGGGGCAACGGCTGGACAACGCCTACCGGTGGAACGGCGCGTTCGACGAGGTCCGGTACTACCGCCGGGCGCTGACGGCGCCGGAGCTCGATGCGATCCGGCTGCGGAACGCACCGGTTCCGGCGGGCCAGGTCCTGCGGCTGCCCTTCGACCGCGTGCACTGAGGTCGTGAGTGGGAACCAGGGTCAGAACCCTGTTTCCCACTCACGACCCGCGCCGGTCAGACCGTCCGGCAGGTCAGCTGCGGCCGTCCGGTGGCGTCGCCGGTGCCGGTCACCGCGTTGAAGCCGAACGTCGTCGAGCCGCCCGGGTCGAGCTTGCCGTTCCAGTCCGCGCTGTCCACGGTCACCGTCGAGCCCTCGACCGTGAACGTGCCGTTCCACAGGCCCGTGATGTGGTGCCCGTCGGGGAGGGACCAGCGGACGGTCCAGCCGCGCAGGTGGTCGTCGTGGTCGTTGCGGACCGTCACCTGGACCTGGTAGCCGCCCGGCCAGGACGTCGTCACCGCGTAGCTCGCCGCGCAGCCCAGGTCGGCGGGCGCGGTGGTCGTCGTCGGGGGCGTCACCACCGGGGGCGTGGACGACACCGGTGCCGCGATCGGGGTCGTGGCGTCGGGCACGAGCACCGTCCCGATCACCACGCCCAGGGCCAGCAGGACGGCTCCGGCCGCAGACGCCAGCACCACCCGGCGGCGCGGGCGGGGGAGGCGCAGCATCCGGGTTTCGGTGCGCGGGCGGGTACGCGGCGGCGGCAGCGGACGGCCGCCGGTGACCGCCTCGAACAGCTCCTGGACTTCCGCCATCGCCGGACGCTGGGACGGGTCGCGTTGCAGGAGCCGGCCGAGCGCCTCGGCCAGGGGGCCGCTGTGGCGCGGCGGGATCGGCTCCTCCCGGGCGACCCGCAGGAGCAGCGCGATCGGGTTGTCGTCGTTGCCGAACGGCGGCCGGCCCTCCAACGCGCGGTACAGCGTCGCGCCGAGGGAGAACACGTCCGCCGGGAAGCCGGCTTCGCCTCCGCCGGCCACCTCGGGGGACAGGTAGGCCGGCGTGCCCGCGATGAACCCGCCGCCGGTCACGGTGCCTTCGCCGGTGGCGCGGGAAATGCCGAAGTCGGCGATCTTGGCGACGCCGCCGTCCGCGATCAGGACGTTCGCCGGCGTGACGTCCCGGTGCACGATGCCTTCGGCGTGCGCGGCGGCCAGCGCGGAGGAAACCTGCACGCCGATGCGCGCGACCTCGTCGTCGGGCAGGCGCTCGCGGTCGAGCAGGACGTCGGCCAGGCTCCGCGACGGCAGGTACTCCATGACCAGGTAGGGCTCGCCGCCCTCCTCGACCACGTCGTGCACGGTGATCGCGTGGGGGTGCCGCAACCGCGCGGTCAGCCGGGCCTCTCGCAGCGCGCGCAGGGCGGCTTGGTCGCCGGCGGCCTGCCCGATGGCCGGGTCGTAGCCCAGCTGCTTGACGGCGACGACGCGGTCGAGCCGCTCGTCGCGGGCTCGCCAGACGACGCCCATGGCGCCCTGGCCGACCCGCTCGGCCAGCCGGTAGCGCCCGGCGATCAGCTGTCCTGCGTCGGTCACGACGACCTCCCGGCCTTCCCCGGAACACACGGATGCGGGGGACGATCGGTTCGAGCTTAACGACCCGGTGTCCGAGCCGCCGACGAACGCTCCGGAAAGCCATGAGGGGCACCCCCATGGCTTTTGGTCCATCAGGGTGCCCCTCACGGCAGCCTGCTCAGGCGCTGGGCGCGTGCAGCTGGTCCCACGTCGGCACGTACGGCGTGAACCGCAGCGTCATCCCGGCCTCGGCCGGCAGCTTGTCCGCCTTGCGCGCGTTGCAGCTGCGGGACGCGCCACCGCAGGCCGCGACCGTGTTGAGCCACGACGTCCGCGCGCCGCCGCGGCTGAGCGGCGTCACGTGGTCGATCGTCGTGGCGCGGCGGCCGCAGTACGCGCAGCGGTGGCCGTCGCGGGTCAGCACCCCGCGGCGGGACCAGCGGGGCGGCTGCGTATATCGCCACTTCATGACGACGTACCTCAGCAACCGCACGATCTTCGGGCGCGGGAACAGCCCGTACGCGAGACCGTCTTCGGCCTCGTGGATCTCGGCGACGTGCCGCACCAGCATCCGGATGGCGTGCGGAACGGACACGGTCTGCAGCGGCTCATAACCGGCGTTGAGCACCAGTACGCGCATGGAAAACCCCTTTCGATGACGCAAAAACCGCCCGTCGGCTGGTCCGGCGGGCGGCTTCTGCCTGGTGCGCATCATCGTCGCCGAGGGGCACGACCTGCGTCAATCGTGTTTCACCGCAGCGGATGCGTGCGGAAGAACCGCCAGATGACCGGCGTCGCGTCGATCACCGTCGGCGTGGCCGAGTCGTTGTTCGGCTGCGTGCTGGGCCAGACGTGCCCCGCACCTTCGACGCGGTAGTGCTCCAAGTCGCTCCGCCGGTCGCAGCCGAGCCACTTCTGCGCGACCACACCCTTCACCGGCGTCCACGACACGGGCTTCGGGAAACAACCGTCCCTTGTGGACCACGCGGCCAGCCAGGCCGGGATCGCCGGCAGGCCCTTCGCCGGGTTGCCGGTGTAGGGGATGGTCGTGTCGGCGGTGCCGTGGAAGTCGAGGATCGGCGCCGGACGGCTCGGATCGCACGCCCCGCCCTGCGGGTAGAACGCGCCCGACACCGGGGCGAACGCCGCGATCCGGCCGGGCAGCCGGCACGCCAGCACGCCGACGAACCCGCCGCCGTTGGACTTGCCGGCCGCGAAGATCCGGTCGTTGTCGACGCACAGCTCCCGCTGCAGCGAGTTCAGCAGGTCGCTGGTGAACAGGACGTCGTCGGCGGCGGCCGAGTAGGGCGCGCCGGTCCAGGCCGACTCGCCGTCGGTGCCGATCAGGCCCTGCGGGTAGACCGAGATCGCGTCGAGCGCAGAGAAGCCGGACAGCTCCTCCTGGTACTGCGATGTGCGCTTGTGCCCGTGGAACGACAGGACCAGCGGGTACGCCCGGCGCGGGTTGTAGTGCGCCGGCAGGTGCACGGTGTACTCGCGGTCGAGCCCGCCGGAGACGACGTGCCGGGTGGTCGTCACCCCGGACGGCACGGGCGCGGCCCGGCCGCAGCCGGTGGTGCGGACGGGGTGGTCGACGACGGTCGACGCGGCGGCGGGAGCGGCGAACGCGGTGGTCAGGGCGCAGGCCGCGGCGAACGCGGCCGCCCACCGGGGCAGGGGTCCGGGCACTCGATCCTCCTTGATCGGCAGCGGGGCGTGGCCAGCATCACCCCGCGAGGCGGACCCACCTACATTGCGTTCATAAAGTGCGCGACCGGGTGAGCACCGGGAATGTCGGACCGCCTCGGTAGGATCGGCCCGCTCGGCACCCCGCCCCGGAAAGGACCGGAAGTGACCACCCCGATCGAGACGCTCGAGTTCCAGTCGGAAGCACGTCAGCTGCTCCAGCTGATGATCCATTCGATCTATTCGAACAAGGACACGTTCCTGCGGGAACTCGTGTCCAATGCCTCCGACGCCCTCGACAAGCTGCGGCTGGAGTCGTACCGCGACAAGGACCTCGGCGCGGACACGTCCGACCTGCACGTCGCGCTCGAGACGGACCCGGCCGCGCGGACCCTGACGGTGCGGGACAACGGCATCGGCATGACGCGCGACGAGGTGATCGCCCTCATCGGCACGATCGCCAAGTCCGGCACCGCGGACTTCCTGAGCAAGCTGAAGGAGGCCAAGGACGCGGCGGCGTCGCAGGACCTCATCGGCCAGTTCGGCGTCGGGTTCTACGCGAGCTTCATGGTCGCGGACAAGGTCACCCTGGTGACGCGCAAGGCCGGCACCGCCGAGGGCGTGCGCTGGGAGTCCGCCGGCGAAGGCACGTACACGATCGAGCCGGTCGACGACGCGCCCCAGGGCACCGCGGTCACCCTGCACCTCAAGCCCGAGGACGCCGAGGACCACCTCTACGACTACACCTCCCCGGCCAAGATCCGGGAGATCGTCAAGAAGTACTCCGACTTCATCACCTGGCCGATCCGGATGGCGGGCGAGGCCGCCGAGGGCGAAGAGCCGAAGGTCGAGACCGTCAACTCGATGAAGGCGCTGTGGGCGCGTTCGTCGAGCGAGGTCACCGAGGCCGAGTACCACGAGTTCTACAAGCACGTCAGCCACGACTGGCAGGACCCGCTGGAAACGATCCGGCTGCAGGCCGAGGGGACGTTCGAGTACCAGGCGCTGCTGTTCCTGCCGTCGCAGGCGCCGATGGACCTGTTCCTGCGGGAGCGCAAGCGCGGGGTCCAGCTGTACGTGAAGCGCGTCTTCATCATGGACGACTGCGAGTCGCTCGTCCCCGAGTACCTGCGGTTCGTCAAGGGCGTCGTCGACGCGCAGGACCTCTCGCTGAACGTCTCGCGGGAGATCCTGCAGCAGGACCGGCAGATCCAGCTGATCCGCCGTCGCCTGGTCAAGAAGGTCCTCTCGACGGTCAAGACGATGATGACCGCCGACGCCGAGAAGTACGCGACGTTCTGGCGCGAATTCGGCCGGGCGGTCAAGGAGGGCCTGCTCGACGACTTCGAGAACCGCGAAGCCATCCTCGAGATCTCGTCGTTCGCTTCGACGCACGACGCGGAGAAGCCGACTTCGCTGCGCGAGTACGTCGAGCGCATGAAGGACGGCCAGGAGCACATCTACTTCATGACCGGTGAGTCGCGGTCCGCGATCGAGAACTCGCCGCACATGGAGGCGTTCCGCGCCAAGGGCTACGAGGTGCTGGTGCTGACCGACCCGATCGACGAGATGTGGGTCGACGGGGTGCCGGGCTTCGACGGCAAGCAGTTCCAGTCGATCGCGAAGGGTCAGGTCGACCTGGAGTCGGACGAGGACAAGAAGGCCACCGAGGTCGCGCGCGAGCAGCAGAACAAGGACTTCGAGGGCCTGCTGTCGTGGATGGGCACGGCGCTGGGCGAGGACGTCAAGGAGGTCCGGCTCTCGTCGCGGCTGACGACGTCGCCGGCGTGCATCGTCGGAGACACGCACGACCTGTCGCCGACGCTGGAGAAGATGTACCGCGCGATGGGCCAGGAGCTGCCCCCGATCAAGCGGATCCTGGAACTGAACCCGGAGCACGGCCTGGTGACGGGCCTGCGCGAGGCGCACACGGCGCGCCCGGAGGACGAAGGGCTGGCCGAGACGGCGGAGCTGCTCTACGGCATGGCGCTGCTGGCCGAGGGCGGCGAGCTGGGCGACCCGGCCCGCTTCATCAAGCTCCTGGCCGGCCGCCTGGAGAAGACCCTCTGAGGCTCTGACGCCGGAACTCGCGTGATCGAAGCCGTAACCGGCGTGATCGAAGCCGGATCTCGCGTGATTGGGGCCGGAACTCGCGAGTTCCGGCCCCCATCACGCGAGTCACGGGCCTGATCACGCGAGTTACGGCTCGAATCCGTGGTCAGGGGGCCGCGTTCATCAGGTCCAGCGCGCTCTGCTGGCGGGCCGCGTCGGCCTGGTCGAACGGGCCCGCCCACAGCAGCCCGTACGCCTCCGCGCTGGTCCGGTCGTTCGCGTACGCCGAGTTCGCCTGGCGCTGCAGGTAACTCGTGTACGGGTGGTCCGACAGCGCCGCGTTCAACGCCGCCAGGTCCCGGGCGTACACACCCTTGAACGTCGGCCCGTCCCCGCCGCCGCCCCCGGCCGCCTCGCCCGGGTCGCGGAGGATGCCGCCCGGGTTCAGCGAGCCGTTCGTCGTCGACGCGTTCGCCATCGCGCGGGCCTTCGTCAGCAAGCCCGCGTCACCCGTCGCGCGGTTCAGCTCGGCCAGCGCCGCCAGCGGCACGCCCTGGTTGTACGACCAGACCGCCTGGCCGTTGTTCGCGCACGTCGAGGAGTTCAGGCCGTCGTTGACCAGGTTCGAGCCGTTGATCATGCCGCTGCCCGAGAACCACGTCCAGCCCGCGCGGGCGCGCGCCAGGTACGCCGTGTCGCCCGGGATGCGGTTGTGCAGGGCCGCGTTCAGCTGGATGTAGAGCGAGTTCGTGATGGCGTTCTTGTAGGTGCGGCTCGTGCTCCACCAGACTCCGCCGCCGCAGACGCCGTCCCAATAGGCGAACATGTGATCGGCGTCGGCGCGGGCGGTGTTCAGGTAGCGGCTGTCGCCGGTCAGGTCGTACGCGTCCACCCACGCCAGGCCCCACCACCCGGTGTCGTCCAGGTAGTCGTTCCGGAAGCTGCCACCCTGCGCGCCGAGGTTCTTCGTGTACGTCGTGTCGATCGCGTAGCGGTAGCTGCTCATGCCGCTGACGCGGGCGTTGTCGATGATCGCGGTCAGCGCGTTGGCCGAGTTCCACCACCCGGTCGTGTCGAAGAGGCCGGTGCCGAGGTTGTAGCGCTCCATCAGCGCCGTCGCGGCCGCGGTGCGCCGGTCCCAGGCGTTCCACGTCGGGCGGGCCCAGCCGGTGCAGGCGATGCTCCCCGAACCCGCGGGCTGCCCGCAGGCCCGCAGCAGGCCGACGCCGCGGTTGTTCCAGTCGTCGGCGTTGTACATCAGGGTCCGCCAGCCGGTCGAACCCGACGGCGTCGCGGTGTCGCCCAGCTTGCTGCCCGACGCCCACGTGCGCCCGGCGTCGAACGAGCGGTCCAGCCAGACGTGGTCTCCGGCCGCACCGCCGGTGATCGCCGCCCAGCCCATGTCGTCGCCGTCGTCGAGGTGCAGGGACAGCCGACGGCCGCTGATGGACGCCGAAGCGCCTTCGCGGTCGCCGGGGGAGAGGGCGGGGTCCCTGGCGTCGCAGTACTTGTCGCAGATCGCCGCGAGTGGCGCGGCCGGGGAAGGGGCCGGCGTCGGGGTAGCCGCCAGGATCACGGTCAGCAGGGGGATCAGGAAGCTCATCTGTCACCTTCCGCGCTGAAGGGAGATGCTTCCATTCTCGGAAGCTAATAATATTGGTCCAGTCCTTACCGAGACAGGTTTCGGACAGGAATTCCCGCGGTAACCCCCGCCCATGACGAATCTCGACGACACCCCGGCCGCGAAACTCGACGAGTTCGTGCTCGCCCGGCTCGCGGAGGACGAAGAGCGGGTCCGCGCCGGCGAGCTGCCGCTGCTCGACGAGGCCGAACGGCGCGGCAGGCTGCGGATCATGTACGCCGACGACGGCGACGGCCTCCTGCTGGCCGGCGGTCCGGTCGAGGCGATGGAGGACCGGCACCCGGTGCCGTTCGCCGAGAAGGCCGAGTTCCTGCGCCGGGAGATCCGGGACGTCCACGACGACGCGTCGGTCAAGCTGATCGCCTCGGTGTACGAGGCCCACCCGGACTGGCGGGACGGCTGGCGCCCCTGAGGGTTTCGCGGCCCGGCGGAACGGGAAGGTGCGAAGTATGTCCGGAACCCTGCTCGACGACGACGTCACGGCCATTCGCGAAGCGGCGACGACGCTGCGCAGCCCGCAGGACCTCGACCCGCTCGTCCGGCGGATCGGGGGTGCGCGGATCGTGCTGCTCGGCGCATCGACGCACGGCACCGCCGAGTTCCACCGCTGGCGGGCCGCGCTGACCCAGCGGCTGCTCGCCGAACGGGGCTTCTCGTTCGTCGCCGTCGAGGGGGACTGGCGGGAATGCCACGGGGTGCACACCTGCGTGGCCGGGGCGCCCGGGGCGCCGAACGACCCCGGCCAGGCGCTGTGGGGGTTCCGCCGGTGGCCGACCTGGCTGTGGGCCAACGAAGAGGTCGCCGAGTTCGCCGGCCGGCTGCGCTCCTTCAACGCCACCGGCGCCGGAATTCCGTGCGGCTTCCACGGCCTCGACGTCCACGGCCTGTCCGATTCCTTGCGCGGCATCCTCGGCTACCTCCGCACGCACGCGCCCAGTGAGGGTGACGCGGCACTGCGGGCGTTCAGCTGCTTCGAGCCGTCCGGCGGAGACGGTGCCCTGGTACCGGCGGACCGCCGCGAAGAAGTCGTGCGCCGGCTGATCGCCGCCCGGTCGGCGACGCGCGTCCCGGGGCTCGACCTCGGGTTCGCCGAGGAGCGGAACGCCGAACACCACTACCGCGAGCTGCTGCGCGGCGGCGAGCGCGCCCGGAACGTTCACGCCGCCCACCTCGCCGACACCCTCGGCCGGCTCCTGCGCGCCTACGGCCCGCGGTCCCGGGCCGTGGTGTGGGCCCACGACGCCCAGATCGGCGGCGGAGCCGAGCTGTCCACCCTGGGCCGGCTGGTGCGCGAGCGGCACGCCGCCGACGGGATCGTCGCGGTCGGGTTCGGCACCTACCGCGGTTCCGTCGCCGCCGCCGACCGCTGGGGCGGGCCGGTGCGCCGGAGGGCGGTGGAGCGGGCGCGCCCGGAGAGCCTCGAAGGCGTGCTGCACGACGCCCTGCCCGGAGAGGACAGCTTGCACGTCTTCGACGAGCGCCTCCGCCGGTCGTTCGAATCCCGCGAGCACCGCGTCACCGGTGTCCTGCGAGACGGCGGGTACGTGCCGGCCGCCGGCTACGACGCCTTCGTGCACTGCGACGAGACCACCGCGATCACTCCGCTGCACCACTGGGAGCCGGAAGAGGCCCCGCCGTTCGTCCCGGCGCAGGCTTACCCTGGCGACTGACGCGGAGGGAGCCGGCATGGGCGCCGAGCGGGTCTTCGCCGATCGGGAGGACGGCGGCCGGCAGCTCGCCGAAGAGCTGAAGCGCCGGACCTGGATCGACCCGCTCGTGCTCGGCCTCGCCCGCGGTGGCGTGCCGGTGGCCGCCGTCGTCGCCCGGCGGCTCGGCGCCGAGCTGGACGTCGCGGTGGCGCGCAAGATCGGCGCCCCCGGGCGGCGGGAGTTCGGCGTCGGCGCGGTGACCCCGGACGGGCCAGCGATCTACGACGAAGCCATCCTCCGCGGGCTCGAGCTCACCGCGGCCCGGATGGCGCGGGTGGAGCACCGGGAACGCGCGGAGGCGCGACGCCGGCTCGAGCGCTACCGGGACGGCCGGCCCTCCGCCGACCTCGCCGGCCGTGACGTCATCCTCGTCGACGACGGGCTCGCGACCGGCGTCACCGCGACGGCGGCCCTGCGCGACCTGCGCGCCGGGAACCCGCGGACCGTCGTGTTCGCGGCTCCGGTCGGTGCCCCGGCCGCGGCGGCGGGATTGCGCGGCGAAGCCGATGACGTCGTCTGCGTGACCGAACCGCCGGACTTTCGCGCGGTCGGTCAGTGGTACGCGGATTTCCGCCAGACGAGTGACGAAGATGTCCTTGACTTGCTGCTCCACCTGGGGGAACACCGGGATTGACCGCGGGGGCGGCGGGGTATCACCCGGCGGGGGTACCGACCGGATGGGCAGGCGCGTGATGATCGAACGGGACGGGCTCGGCGCCGCGGCGCGCGGGCTCCGGCAGTACCTCTTGGCCATCGCGGCCGAGTTGGACGCGCCCGCCTGGTTTTGCGAGGTTGACGTGCCCGCCACGGCGTACCTCGCGCTGGAGCAGCGGCTAGCGCGGTTCCCGGACCACGAGACGGCGCTGCTGTGGGACGAGCGGGACGGGTGGGCCGCCGCGGTGGAGTCGGCGACCGGCGAGGACGTGGTCGTGCTCGCCTACCTCGGCGAAGACGTGCTGCCGGCGCCGAAAGCGGTCGTGGCGTTCGTGCGCGGTCTCTACGGCGACAGCTACCCCGGGCAGCCGGATCCCCCGGACTTCCGGAGACCCGGGGCCCCGGACGGCTTCGACGAACGCCTCGCCCCCTACGCGGGCGACACCGTCTGCCTGCCCGAGGGCCAAGCCTGAGTCACCGCGGCGGGAGGACGCAGAATTCGTTGCCCTCCGGGTCCGCGAGCACGATCCACGGATCGCCCGGCGGGTCGTCGAGGACCTTCGCGCCCAGCATCACCAGCCGCTCCACCTCCGCGCGCTGATCGCCGCCCGCCGGAGCGAGATCGAGGTGCAGCCGGTTCTTGCCGGCCTTCTCTTCGGGGACCGGCTGGAACAGCAACGCCGGCCCGTCGTCGAGGTCCAGCTGCCGGTAGGTCAGTCCGTGGGAGTCGGTCCAGGTCCGCGGCTTCCCTTGCCCCAGTGCCTTTTCCCAGAACTCGGCCAGCAGGTCCGGTTGCCGGCAGTCGACCGCGACGGCCAGGATCCGCAGGGTCGTCATGCCTGGTCCACCACCCGGTTGATCGCCTCGGCGACCAGGTCCGGTTCGGCGACCGTGACCGTCAGGCCCGGGTGGCGGATCAGCCCCCACGGGTCGAGTCCGGGCACCGGTTCGTGGAACCGCAGGCACACCCCGCCTTCGGTCGTCGTCCCGAAGGTCAGGCCGCGGTCGGCGAGCGACAACCTGATGCCCAGACCGCGAAGCGGGCTGTACGGGCCGCTGACCTCGGCGCCGGCGACGTTGCTCAGCGGTGTCGTGACGAGCCACGGCCCGAGCCGGACACGCAGGCCGGCGGCGTCCAGTTCCAGCCCGCTGCGGGAACCCAGCGCGCGGCGCAGCCAGGGGAACCGGACGGCGAAGTCCGCGTGCAGCCGGTAGTGCACGACGACTGTTTCGCTGCTTGTCACGCGGCGTCACCCTTCGTTGCCTGCCGCGCCGAAGCGCGTGCGCCGACGATTCCGAGCACCAGCCCGGCGACGGCGGTGAGCCCGTGCAGCACGTTGTCCGCCCAGTTGACGTTGATCGGGTCCTCCGGGGTGGCAAACGCCGTCGCGAGGACGCCGTAGGCGGTCATCCCGGCGAAGCCCACGAAGAGGACCCAGCAGTAGATGATCGAGCCGGGGCGCCGCGTCGCGGCGAGCAGCCCGAGCACGCCGACGGCGGTGTGGACGAGGTTGAGCAGCGAAGTCGCGCTGAAAATCCAGACCGCCCGGCTGGTCTCGTGCCCGACCGCCGCCGTTTCCGGGGTCAGGAAGCCGGCGATGCCGAGCGCGAGGTAAAGCAGCCCGAGCACGGCGACGGCCGGCCGGAGCCAGACCGGGCCGGTCCGGGAACGGGTCTCGGCGGACGTCATGGGGAGCCTCCTCGGGCGTTCAGGCCTGGATACCCGGCGTCGCGGGCGGCAAACGGGGGAGTGGAAGGGGCCGGACGGCGGGCTGGAGGTCCGCCGTCCGGCCCGCGGCCGGAGCCCGCGCCGGTCCCTGCAGCCAGGACGCGGGCTCCTGGTCTCAGGGGGAGCGCCAGTCGTGCCCGGCGTGGGCCGTTCCGTGCTGGGCGCCCATCAGGAGCAGGCCACCGTCGACGACGAGCGACGTGCCGGTGATGTAGCCGGCCGCCGGCGTCGCGAGGAAGGCGACCGCGGCCGCCACCTCGGCGGCGTGGCCGGTGCGGCCGAGCGGGATGCCGGGCCGCTGCTGCTCGCGCGGGTCGGCGTCGGCCTGTCCGGTCATCGGCGTCGAGATTTCGCCCGGTGCCACCGAGTTGACGGTGATGGCGTGCTCGGCCAGCTCGATCGCGAGCACCTGGGTCAGCGCGCCCGCGCCGGCTTTGGCGGCGCAGTAGGGCGCGGCACCGACCCGCGGGACGTGCTCGTGGACGCTGGTGATGGTGATGATGCGGCCGCCGCGGCCGGCGTCGACCATGTGCCGCGCCGCGCGCTGCGACAGGAGGAAGACGCCGTCGAGGTCGACGTCGAGGACCTCGCGCCACTTCTCGTAGGTGAGTTCGAGGACGCGCTGGCTGCTGCCGGTGCCGGAGCAGTTGACGAGGACGTCGATGCCGCCGAGGTCTCCGGTGAAGGCGTCGATGACGTCGGCGGCTTCGGGCAGCCGGGTCAGGTCGAGCTTCCGGACGTGGGCGGTGACGCCGTGCGAACGGACTTCGGCGGCGGTTTCCTCGGCGCCTTCGGCGTCGGAGTGATAGGTGATGCCGACGTCCAGGCCGCCACCGGCGAGGGCGACGGCGACCGCGCGCCCGATGCCGGAATCGGCGCCGGTCACGACGGCGTATCGCGGCGAAGCGGCTTCGGTGGGTAGCGGTGCCGGCAAGGACACGGGCCTCTCCTCTCCTCCTCCGGCGGCTACCACGTCCACCGGGGACTAAACGCGCCCGACGATCGGCGGCCGCTCAGGCGCGGTGCCGTTGTCCGAAGTGGACGCCGCTACAGTGCCGAGGTGATCGCGGTCGTAGGGGCGGTGACCGCGCCGAGGTCGGCCACCGCGCGGCAGACGTCGGCCGGGTCGATCGCGTCCAGGCAGGGGTGACCCGGGATCGGGCAGACGCGAGCGCGGCTGGCGCGACACGGTGCGTGCTGGTCGCCGAGCACCACCACCGGCACTCCGTACGGTGCCCACCGCGCCGCCGGCACCACCGGCGCGAACAGCGACACCACCGGGGTGCCCGCCGCCGCCGCGAGGTGGGCCGGACCGGTGTTGGGCGCGACCACGACCTGCGCTCCCGAGAGCACCGCGGCCAGTTCGGGCAGCGACGTCCGGCCGCCGAGGTTCACCGCCGACGTCCCCGCCACGGCTAGGGTCAGGTGCCGTTCGGACGGTGCGCCCGTCACGAGCACGCGGTACCCCTCGGCGACCAGCGCCCGCACGATCCGGTGGCCGGCCGCGGGGGACGGCTGCCGGGCCGGGACCGACGCTCCGGGGTGGACGACGACGTACGGCCCGCCGCCGGTCAGGTGGGCCACACCCGGCAGCGGCCGGCGCAGCGCCGGGGCGCCGTGGTCGTCCGGCGGCAGCGAGTACCCGGCCGCCTCGGCGAGCGACAGCATGCGGACCGCCTCGGGCGGATCGCCGTTGACGCGGTGGCGCAGGTCGAGCAGGCTGCCTGGGTAGTCCTCGGAGATCGCGCCGATCCACGGCACGCCGGCCTGCCGCAGCAGCAGCGCCAGCGGCAGCGGTGACTGGTGGAACGACGTCAGGACGAGCGCCCGGTCGAACGACCGCGAGCGCACCAGGGCGACGAACTCGGCGGTGTCCGCCGCGGTCACCGGCGGCGGCTCGGGGTCGATCCACGGTGCCGTCCACGTGATCAGGTCGTCGGCGCCCGGCAGGAGCTCACCCGCGGCGCGTCCGTGCGGCCCGGTCAGCAGGGTCACGTGGGACGCCCCGGCGGCGACGGCGCGGACGCAGGGCCCGGCGAGCAGGACGTCGCCGAGGTTGTCCTGGCGGGCGACGAGCACCCGGCTCATCCGGCGACCCCGGCGACGCGCAGCGCCTCGGCGAGGTCCCGGGCGACGGCGGCGTGCCGGCGGGCCCGGGCGATCTCGGGTTCGAGCGTGCGCGCGGTCGGGACCAGCACCGCACGCGCGCCGGCGGCGAGGGCGGCGTCGACGTCGGCGCCCGTGTCGCCGATGACCACGCAGGACGCGGGGTCGACGCCCAGCTCGCCGGCCGCGCGCAAGACCATGCCGGGCGCGGGTTTGCGGCAGTCGCAGCCGTCGCCGTCGTCGTGGACGCACACCTGCCACGTGCCGAACGGGCCGAACAGCTCCTGGACGCGGGCGTTGACCGCCGCGAGCTGGCCCGGCGTGATCAGTCCTTTCGCGACTCCCGACTGGTTGCTCACCACACCGACCGGGACGCCGCGGTCCCGCAGCCGGCGCACGAGCTCGACGGCACCGGGCACCGGCCGGACGCCGTCGGGGTCGTTCAGGTAGGGGACGTCGACGATCAGCGTGTCGTCCCGGTCGAACAACACCGCGACCGGCGGATCCGGACGCCGCCGCGCCGCGATTTCCCCGCGGATCCGGTGGTAACAGGCGGCCGGCGGGATGAGCGCGCTGGTGACGGCCATCCGGGCCACCTCGCCCGGGGTGCGGGGGCCCGGCAGGATCCGGCGGGCCGCGAACTCCGCCGTCAGCCCGGCCCAGACCCCGGCGGCGAGGACGGCCTTCCCGCGCTGCCGCAGCAACGGCAGCGCGAGCGCGGCCAGACCGGCCACTGTGGACAGTACGTGGAGGCCCAGCCGGCCTTGGCCCGCGGCGGTGCGCTGCCGCCAGAGCACGCCGTGCTTGTGGCGCATCAGCGCGTTGTCCGCGTTGCCGCGCTGGGCTTTCACGCTGTAAAGGAAGGCGGCCCGGCGGGCCGGGTGCGTCGTCAGCCGCTCGCCCCGGTCGATCCGGTGCCCGGCTTCGGCGACGCGGAGCGCGAGGTCGGAGTCTTCGCGGAACGCGCGCGGGAACCGCTCGTCGAAACCACCGGCCTCGACGAGGGCGGCGCGCCGGTAGGCCATGTCCGCGGTGATCCACCGGGCGTGCTCGAGGCCGGCGGTGCCGCGTTCGTCGTCGGTGGGGCGGCGGTCCGCGGGCAGCGGGACCCTGATCCGGCCCTGGGACGCGGCCACGTCGCCGGGCAGGAACAGCAGGTCCTCGCCCAGCTGCCGCGGCCAGTCGGGAGCGAGCACGACGTCGTCGTCGACGAACGCGATCCACTCGCTCTTCGCTGTGCGCCAGCCGAGGTTCCGCGCGGCCGCCGGGCCGCGTCCCCCGGACCGCAGGACGCGGACGCCGCCGGGAACGTCCAGGGTGGACCCGCCCGGGCGGTCGTCGACGACGAGGATCTCCGCCGGTCGCGGACCGTCCCCGGTGAGCAGGGTTTCCAGCAGCGGCCGAAGCGTCTCCCGGCCCGTCGTGGGGATCACCACGGTGTAGTCGAGCGAAGCAGTCACGGCAGTGGGCTACCCGGGGCGCGCCCGGTCAAACGGCGTGTCGTTCGGGCCGGCGCGGGTAACCCGGCAACGACACGGAGGAGGTGCGGATGACCGCGGGCACGATCGAAATCCGGAACCCGGCCGACGGCAGCGTGGTCGGCGGTGTGCCGACCGCCGGCGAGGACGAAATCGCCGCCGCCTTGGAGCTGGCGAACCAGACCCGGCCGAGGTGGGCGCGCACCCCGGCCGCCGAACGCGGTGCGCTGCTGCACACCGCTGCCGCACGGCTGAGGGCCCACGCCGACGAGCTCGCCGCCGCGAACGAGGCGGAGACCGGGCGCCCACGCGACGAAGCGCGCGAAGGCGTCATGGCGGGCGCGGGAACGCTGGACCAGTACGCCGAGCTCGGCCCGGTCCACCGCGGCCGCAGCCTGCTCGGCGACCCGGGCGCGACGGACCTCATGGTGCCCGAGCCGCGCGGCGTGGTCGTCGCGCTGACACCGTGGAACGACCCGGTCGCGGTCGCCTGCGGACTGCTCGGCGCGGCCCTGGCCACCGGGAACACCGTGGTGCACAAGCCGAGCGAGCGCGCGCCGCACACCGGCCGGCTGCTTGGCGAGGTCCTCTCCGGCGTGCTGCCGGGCGGCGTGCTGCAGACCCTGCACGGGGACGGCGGCGTCGGCGCGATCCTGGCGATGCGCGACGACGTCGACGTCATCGCCCACGTCGGCAGCACCGCGACCGGCCGATCGATCGCCGCGAGCGCGGCCGCGACCGGCGCGAAGACGTTGCTGGAGAACGGCGGCAACGACCCGCTCGTCGTCGACGCGGACGTCGACCCGGAGTGGGCCGCCGGCCAGGCGGCGCTGGGCGCGTTCGCCAACTCGGGTCAGATCTGCGTCGCCGTCGAACGGATCTATGTCTGCGAAGCCGTGGCCGAGCCGTTCCTGGCGGCGCTGGTCGAGGAAGCCGAGGCGCGGACCCTGGCGCCGCTGGTGGACCGGCGGCACCGCGAGCACGTGCACTCGCACGTCGAGGACGCCGTCGGGCGCGGCGCCCGGCTGCTCACCGGCGGAGCGGTGCCGGCCGGTCCCGGCGCGCACTACCCGGCCACCGTCCTCGCCGGCTGCGCCTCCGACCTGCGGGTGATGACCGAAGAGACGTTCGGTCCGGTGGCCCCGGTGCAGGTCGTCGCGACCTTCGACGAGGGCCTCGCCGAAGCCGCGAGGGGCGACTACGGGCTCGCGGCGACCGTGCTCACCGCGTCGATGGCCCACGCGCAGCGCGCCTGGCGGGAGCTGCCGGCCGGCACGGTCAAGGTCAACGACGTCTTCGGCGGCGCGCCCGGCGGGGCGGCGCACCCGCGCGGCCGCAGCGGGAACGGCTACGGCTACGGGCCCGAGCTGCTCGACGAGCTGACGCAGACGAAGCTCGTGCACGTGGCGCCGCCCGGATGACCCAGCCCGACCGCAACCGCGTTTCCCGGCTGAAGGTGGGGGAGGACGTCCGGCGGGACCTGGCGGCGACGTTCGGTCCGGCGGACACCGAACGACACGACCGGACCCCGGTGGGCTGGTTCGCCCGTGCGCTGCGGGTGCCGGGCCGCGAACGCCGCATCCTCGTCCAGACGGCCAAGGCGACCCTGGCGGCGACCGCGGCGTGGCTGCTGGCGACGCTGGTGCTGAAGCTGCCGCAGCCGTTCCTCGCCCCCTACGCGGCCATCTTCCTGGTCGAAGCGACCGTGTACCGGTCGTTGCGCGGGTGGATCCAGCAGGTCGGCTCGGTGGCCACCGGCGTGCTCCTCGCGGCCGTGGCCGGGCAGCTGATCCCGTCGCAGGCGGTCGCGCTGGCCGTCGTCGTGTTCGTGGGCCTGCTCGCGGGCAACTGGCGGCGCTTCGGGGATTCGGGGGTCTGGGTCGGCGTCACCGGCATGCTGCTGATCTCCTACGGCACGGCCCGGGACCCGGCGCTGCTGGGCGACCGGCTCCTGGAGACGGCGATCGGCGCGGCGATCGGCGTCGCGGTGAACACGCTGATCTTCCCGCCGCTCTACGGCGAACGCCTGGCCACGGCGACCGACCGGCTCGCGACGGCACTGGCGGGCCTCCTGGAGTCGCTGTCCGATCTGGTCCGCCGCGACGATCCGGGCGACCTGGACGACCTGGTGACCCAAGCCCAGGACACGCGGAGCCAGGTGGTGGTGGCCGAGGAAGCGGTCGGCCTGACGCGGGAAGGGCGGATGCTGAACCTGCGCCGCGGCCGCCCTGAATCCGGGGCGCACCACGAACGTCCGCTTCGGACACTGATCGCGTTGTGGCCCGCGGTCGCCCAGCTGATCTCCGCGGTGCGCACCACGGCGGCCCGGCGGGAGCAGCACCCGTTCGAGTACCCGTGGCGCGACGCCCGGGACGCCCTGGCGGACCTGGTGCACCTGCTGGCCGGCGCCGTGCAGGCGGTGGCGGTGGCTGGGGAGCCGGTCGACCTGGACGGGTGCCGCGCGCTGCTGGAGAAGCTGGAAGAACGGCTGGTGACGGCGGACGAGGACGGGGTGCCGGCCCGGCTGGGCCTGAGCACGATGACCCTCCCCGCGCGGCTGCTGCTGGAGAAGCTGGAGAACCGCTGACCGCACCGAAACGTCTTGACTGAGTCGTTCAGGACCCGGGAAGACCTGAATGACCAAGGCCGGGTAGTTAGGGCGGTGGGTGTGGCGTCAACCCCCATGACATAAGGCAACGGAGCTTCCGCTAGAACATCGTCGACCAAGATCAA
>NZ_JBFBBZ010000042.1:0-80557 GCF_040682935.1 Amycolatopsis sp. NPDC051061 | reverse complement strand
GGTGCGTTGAACGCACCGAAGGGCCCCTTGGGTGCGTTCAACGCAACCAGGGCCACATTGGGGCGCTTCGGCTCAGGCTTCGAGTGCCCAGCGGACGTACCGCGTCTTGGGCACGAAGCCGGCCTTCCCGAAGACCCCGGACGCCCCGGACGGGCTCGCCGAGTCGACGTTCAGGCTCGCCCGGTCGTAGCCATGGTCGGCCGCGGCCCGCAACGCGTGCGCCAGCAGCGCTCCGGCGACGCCCTGCCTCCGATGCTCCGGCAGCGTCCCGACGACCATGAAGTGCGCGTCGCGGACCCCCGTGGCCTCGGTGTCGGCGTCCCACGACATGGTCACCAGGAGCCCCGCCGGAGCCCCGGTCGCGTCCCGGAGCAGGAAGCTGACCTCGGGCCGGAACGTCTGGTTGACGATCTTGTTCCGCCACAGGTCCGTCGGCATCGGCACCGCGCCCCAGCAGTCCTCGAACGCCGCGTTCCGGACCCGCCGGAAGTCTTCGTCGGTGCGCGGCGACCACGGCTCGATCCGTGGCTCGTCCACCGGCGCCAGGTCCCCGAGCGGGTGCTCCATGCGCTGGAAGTACCGCACCGGCGTGAAGCCCTGCGACCGCATCAGCTCGGCCAGGCCGGCGATGTGCCCGGGCCGGTGGACGTCGACCACGAGCTTCGCGTCCGGGTGGTGGCGGGCGTGCAGCACCTTCGCCGCCGCCACCCCGGCTTCGACGAGCCGGGTGCCGACACCCCGGCGCCGGTGGGCCGGGTGGACTCCGCCGTCCAGGAAGACCCGGTGGACCTCGTCGGCGGACGGCTTGAAGCGGATCTTCACATAGCCGATCATGTCGTCGCCGTCGAAGGCCGCGAGGCTGCCGCGCTCCAGGTCCGCGTAGGGGTCGACCAGCTCCGTGAGGGTGTCCTCCTCGGTGTAGTTTTCGCCGATCCGGTCCACGGTTTCCATGGCGTTGAGGAGGTCGGCCGACGCCTTGGCGTCGTCGCGGGTGAGCGGCCGCCACGTCGGGGGAGAAGATCGTCCGGGCATGCGGACGACGCTAATGCCGGGGGCAGGGGCTGTCGTGTCGTTTACCGGCGGTCAGGCGGGCGCGCCGCGATCACGGGGGCCTTCTAGACTCGTCCCCGATGTTCCAGCCATGTGAAACCTTCCTGCTCCCGCCGGGGGTCGGCCGATGAAGCTCGTCTTCGCCGGCACCCCCGAGCCGGCCGTCCCCGCGCTGCGCGCCCTGCTCGATTCCGGCCGCCACGAGGTCGTCGCCGTCGTCACCCGGCCCGACGCCCAGGCCGGCCGCGGCCGCCGGGTCGTCCGGTCGCCGATCGGCGCCCTCGCCGACGAGCACGGCATCGAGGTCCTGACGCCCGCGCGCGCCGGTGACCCGGCCTTCCTCGCCCGGCTGACCGAGCTGGCGCCGGACGCCTGCCCGGTCGTCGCCTACGGTGCGTTGCTGCCGCAGGCCGCCCTCGACATCCCGCGCCTCGGCTGGGTGAACCTGCACTTCTCGCTGCTGCCCGCGTGGCGTGGTGCGGCGCCGGTGCAGGCGGCCATCCGCGCCGGCGACGAGATCACCGGCGCGTCCACCTTCCGGATCGTCAAGGAGCTGGACGCGGGCCCGGTCTTCGGGGTCGTCACGGAGGCGATCGGCGCGACCGACACGGCGGGCGGCCTGCTCGGGCGCCTGTCGGAGTCCGGTGCCAAGCTGCTGCTGTCCACCATGGACGGTCTGGCCGACGGCAGCCTGGTCGCGCGCGACCAGCCCGCCGAGGGCCTCAGTTACGCGCCGAAGGTGACGGTCGAGGACGCGAGGGTGTCCTTCGCCGACCCGGCCTCGGCGGTCGACCGGCAGATCCGGTCGGTCACCCCGGACCCGGGCGCGTGGGCGGAGTTCCGCGGCGAGCGGTTCAAGCTCGGCCCGGTGACGGTGGTCGACGAACCCGGTCCGCCGCCGGGGGAGATCGTGGTCGAACGCAAGCGGGTGCTGGTCGGGACGGCGACGAAGCGGTTGCGGCTCGGCGAGGTCCAGGCACCCGGCAAGAAACGGATGGCGGCCACCGACTGGGCGCGAGGTACGAGGATCGACCAGGGAGAGCGCCTCCGGTGAACGACCACAGGGAACGACGTCCGTCACGGCCGGAGCGGGGCCGCCCGGCCCCGCGCAAGGAAGGCCCGCGCCGCCCGCCGGAGGTGGACCCGGCCCGCCAGGCCGCGTTCGACGTCCTGCGCGCCGTGCGGGAAAAGGACGCCTACGCCAACCTCGTCCTGCCGGACCTGCTGCGCGAGCGGCGGATCAGCGGCCGGGACGCGGCGCTGGCCACGGAGCTGACGTACGGCACGTCGCGGGCCCAGGGCCTGCTCGACGCCGTCATCGAGGCCAACGCCGAGCGGCCGCTGGCCAAGACCGATCCGGTTGTGCTGGACGCGCTGCGCCTCGGCGTCTACCAGTTGCTGCGCACGCGCATTCCGGAGCACGCCGCCGTTACGTCCACTGTGGACCTCGTGCGGGCCGAAGCGGGTTCGTGGGCCACGGGTTTCGCGAACGCCATCATGCGCAAGGTGTCCGAAAAGGACGAAGCGGCCTGGCTCGACGAGGTCGCGCCGGACGAAGGCGCCGACCCGATCGGGGCCTTCGCGCTGCGCACCGCGCACCCGCGCTGGATCGCCCGCTCGTTCGCCGAAGCGCTGGGGGACAAGGGCGCGGGCCTCAAGGCCGCGCTCGAAGCCGACGACGCGCGGCCCGAGGTGCACCTGGTCGCCCGCCCGGGCGAGATCAGCGCCGACGAGCTCGCCGCGATCACCGGCGGCGACGTCGCGCCGTACTCGCCCTACGGCGTCCGGCTGCCCGCGGGTGCCGGTGACCCGGCCGACGCGGAGCCGATCCGCGAGCGGCTGGCCGCGGTGCAGGACGAGGGCAGCCAGCTGTGCGCGATCGCCGCGACGAAGGTGCCGGTCGAGGGCACCGACGAGCGCTGGCTCGACCTCTGCGCCGGTCCCGGCGGCAAGGCCGTGCTGCTCGGCGCGCTCGCGGCGTTGAGCGGGGCGAGGGTGGACGCCGTCGAGAAGGCGCCGCACCGGGCCAAGCTGGTGGAGAAGGCCACGACCGGGCTGCCGGTGAAGGTGTACGTGGCCGACGGCCGCGAAAGCGAGCTGGAGCCGGGGTACGACCGGATCCTGGTCGACGCGCCGTGCAGCGGGCTCGGCGCGCTGCGGCGGCGGCCGGAGGCGCGCTGGCGGCGTCAGCCGTCGGACGTCGCGGACCTGACGAAGCTGCAGGGCGAGCTGATCAACGCGGCCTATGCGCTGCTGCGGCCCGGCGGCGCGCTCACCTACGTCGTCTGCTCGCCGCACCTGGCCGAGACCGAAGGTGTGCTGGGTGAGACGGCGCGGCGGCTGAAGGCCGAGGTCGTGGACTCGCGGGAGTTCTTCCCCGGCGTGCCGGAGCTGGGCGACGGGCCGTACGTGCAGCTCTGGCCGCACCGCCACGGCACGGACGCGATGTTCTGCGCGGTGCTGCGCAAACCGTGAGAGATCTCGGGCTGATCGCCGGCTCGTGCGGCGGGCTGGACGTCCGGTTCGCCGCCGAGCTGGTGAAACCCGCCGCCGAGCGCGGCTGGCGCCCGGCGATCACCCTGACGCCGACGGCGATGCGCTGGCTGGAGTCGACGGGCGCCCTCGCCGACGTCGCGGCCGCGACCGACCTGCCGGTGCGCAGCTTGTCCCGGCTGCCGGGGGAGCCGCGGCCGCACCCCGATCCGGCGGTGTTCCTCTTCGCGCCGGCGTCGGCCAACTCGGTCGCGAAGCTGGCGCTGGGCATCGCCGACAACCAGGCGCTGACCGTGCTCGGCGACGTCCTCGGCGCGCCGGGGACCACGATCGTGGTGGCGTACCAGATCCAGGACACCCGGGTGCACCACCCGGCGTGGCAGCGCCACCTCGCCACCCTCGCGGGCGCCGGGGTGACGCTGCACCGGCTCGATGTGGGCCGGCCGTGGACCGAGGCCCTGGACCTGCTTCCCTGAGCGGCTCGGTTGTGGGCCCGCCGGGGCGCCCCCCGTTTTCCACGTTACCGGTGGGCACCGACAGTTCTGGCTTGCGGCCGGCCTACCTCCGGGCCAGCGCGACCTCGAACGCCGTTTCGGTGGCCTCCCGCACCGCGTCGGGCAGCGGGTCCTCGTTGGTCGACACGGTGGCGCCGCGGCCGCCGTCGACGGCACCGGCCAGCGTGGCGAACCCGAAGATGTCGCCGCCGTGGCCCCAGTAGCGCGTGCCGTCCGGCAGTGTGCGGTGGAACAGGCCGAGGCCGTAGTCCGTGCCGGTTTCGCCCGGCACCGGGACCGTGCGCTGCATCTGCGCGAGCTGCGCGGGACGCAGCAGGCGGCCACCGAGCAGTGCGGTGTAGAACGTGTCGAGGTCTCGCCCGGTCGACACGAGCGCGCCCGCGGCACCGGCGATCGACGGGTCGAACTCGGTGAAGTCGAGCAGCTTCTCCTCGCCCGGCACGTACCCGCGCGCGTGCGGCGCGGGCAGCAGTTCCTCGCCGCGTCCCGGCAGGGAGGTGCCGCGCAGGCCGAGCGGCCGGGCGATCCGGTGGGTGATCTCGGTGGCGACGCTGTGCCGCGTGACCTTCTCGACGAGCATCCCGGCGACGATGTAGTTGGTGTTCGAGTAGGACCAGGAGCTGCCGGGTACGAACAACGGCGGATGGTTCACCGCCAGGGCGACGAGTTCGCCGGGTTCGGCCCCGCGGTGGCGCAGCGACTCGAGGTCGCCCGTCGCCAGCAGGTCGTCGGTGTAGCTGTAGAGCCCGCTGGTGTGCTGCAGCAGGTGCCGCACGGTGATCTCGCGGCCGTCGTTGCCGTTCCCGGTGATCAGCCCGGGCAGGTAGCGCTCGATCGGCGCGTCCAGGTCGAGCTTCCCCTCGGCGACGAGCTGGAGCACCACGGTCGCGACGAACGTCTTCGTGATGCTCCCCGCGCGGAACTTCGCGTCCCGCGGGTACGGCGTCCCGGTGGTCACGTCGCCGGTTCCGCTGCGCGTCTCGGTGACGCGCCCGTGGTCGGCGACGACGGCTTCGGCGCCGGGCGCGCCGCCCTGGACGGTGACCCGGTCGAGCGCCCGCTGCAGCGGGTTCGTGGTGATGGCGAGCGCGGGTGCCGCCGTGGTCGCCGCGAGGAGCGCGACGAGTGTGCCGCAGGCGACGATCCGCTTGCCTGCTAAGGATTTCCGCATGAAAGAACCTCCTGGGGTCTTGATGTTCCCTGGACCTACCGCTCCGAGCACGCCGCCGCGTCGGTGGCGGCCAGCAGGTGCCCGCTCGTGTCGGCCGGCGTCGGGTTCTCGTTCAGCACCACCGTCACGCGGCGGCCGCCCGGGCCGACCCCCGCGAGGTTCGTGAAGCCGAGGATTCCGCCTTCGTGGCCCCAGAACTCGCCGCACGACAGCGGAATGCTGCCCAGGCCCAAGCCGTATCCGGCACCCGGGATGCCGAGGTCGGCCGGGACCGTGCGCTTCATCTCGGCCAGCTCGGCCGGACGCAGCAGCCGTCCGCCGAGCAAGGCGCCGTAGAACCGGTCGAGGTCCGCCGGGGTCGAAACGAGCCCGCCCGCCGCTCCCGCGATCGTCGCGTCGTAGTCGCTGAAGTCGACCAGGTTCCCGCCGATCGGCACGTAGCCGACGGCGTGCGGGTCCGGCAGCTTCTCGTCGCCGCGGCGCGGGAGGTACGTGTCGCGCAGGCCCAGCGGCCGGGTGATCCGGCGGGTGATCTCGTCGCCCAGCGCGTGCCCGGTGACGCGTTCGGCGAGCATCCCGGCGACGATGTAGTTGGTGTTCGAGTACGACCAGCTCGTGCCGGGCGGGAACAACGCGGGGTGCTTCAGCGCCATCGCCACCAGCTCGGCCGGGTCCGCGCCGCGGTGGCGCAGCGCTTCCGGATCGCTCAGGTCCAGGTCGTCGATGTAGTTGTAGAGCCCGCTCGTGTGCTGCAGCAGCTGCCGCACGGTGATCCGGCGGTCCGGGAGCAGGCCGGGCAGGTAGCGCTCGACCGGCGCGTCCAGCTTCACCCGGCCTTCGGCGACGAGCTGCAGCACGACGGTGGCGACGAACGACTTCGTGACGCTGCCCGCGCGGAAGGAGCCGTTGCGCGGGAACGGTTTCCCGGTGGTGACGTCCCCGGTGCCGCTGCGCGTCACCCGCGTCCGGGAGCCGTCCTGGACGACGGCTTCGGCACCCGGGACGCCGTCCTGGGCGGTCAGGGTGTCGAGCGCGCCCTGGAGCGGGCTCGTCGCGGCGAGGGCGGGTGCCGCCGTGGTCGCCGCGAGGAGCGCGACGAGCGTGCCGACGGCGACGATCCGCTTGCCGCGCAATGACTTCCGCATGAAAGAACCCCCTGGTGTCTCGGTGTTCCCACGTTAGGGAGCCGAGTCACCGGGGGGCATGGGGCAGGCCGCCGCATCGCCGCGGGGGCCAGCCCCACCATCCCGGTCGCGAATGCCGTGAAGGCCACCTTGAGGAACTTCAAGTTCCTCAAGGTGGCCTTCACGGACTTGGGGCGGGAAACTCAGCGCAGGCGAAGAGCGCGCTTCAGGGTGCCGAACAGGTCGGTCTGGTTGGTCAGGCCGACGATGTTGGCCGCCTGCGGGCCCATGGCCGCGATGCGGACCTGGGTGCCCGTGTGCGACTGCGAGCCGCCCGTCTCCGCCGTGCCGTACGCGAGGGTCATGTTCGAGCCCTCGTTGGTGATCAGCGTGGCGGTCAGGCCCGGGGTCGCGGTGGGCTCGACGATCTGGGAGCTGTGGCCGTGGTCGGCGGTCACCAGCACCAGCGTGTCGGGGTGGCTGCGGGCGAACGCCGTGCCCGCCGCGATGGCCGCGTCGAAGTCGATCGTCTCGCCGATCTGGCCGCACGGGTCGGCGGCGTGGTCCTGCTTGTCGATGCTCGCGCCCTCGACCTGCAGGAAGAAGCCCTTGTCCGAGTGGCGGTCGTCGAGCAGCTCGAGCGCCTTGCGGGTCTGGTCGGCCAGCTTCGGCTGGGTCTTCGGCAGAACCGGGTTCGGGGTGCAGCGCGACGGCGGGGTGCCGCCGTGGACCGCGGCCGGACCGATCCAGTTCACCGGCATGTTGTTCTTGGCGAACAGGCCGAGGACCGGCTTGCCCTTCTTGGCCGCCGCCAGGTCCGCCGCGGTGTTCACGACGTTGTAGCCGGCCGCCTTGGCCTGGTCGAGGACGGTCTTGCCCTTGAACTTGCCGGCGGTGACCGTCTGGTCGAAGTACGTCGCGCCGCCGCCCAGCAGGACGTCGGGGCGGGTCTGGACGAGCTGCTCGGAGATCGAGCCGGCGCCGCCCTTCTCCTTGGCGTTGACCGCGCACTTGGCGGTCGTCTCGACCGGGCCCTTGCAGTCGCGGCTGACGACGTGCGAGCCGAGCACGGCCGGGGTCGCGTCCTGGACCTCGGCGGTGGTGACGTCGCCGGTGCGCAGGCCGCCGCGCTTGGCCAGCTCGAGGATCGTCGGCACGGGGTTGCCGTACGCGTCGACCGAGATGGCGCCGTTGTAGGTCTTGACGCCGGTGGCCCAGCCGGTGCCGGACGCGGCCGAGTCGGTCACGTAGTTCGGCTTGCCGGGGTTGTTCTGCTCGACCGCGTAGGTGGTGTAGTCGCCGGTCAGCGGCAGCTCGTCCATCGCGAGCCGGCCGGCGGCGCCGCGCTCGTAGTTGCGCGCGGACGTGATCTCCGACTGGCCCATGCCGTCACCCAGGAACAGGATGACGTTGCGGGCGGGGCCGCCCTGGATCGCGGAGCGGACGTCGTTGGTGCGGTCACCGGTGCCGGCCGACGAGCGCGCGTTGTCGCTGTCGGCACTGTCGGAGCCGTTGGCGGCGATAGCGACCGGGGCGGCGGCGACCAGCGCGGCGCCGAGCGCGCCCGCGACCAGCCACCGGCGGCGGCCGGTGAGCAGCGAAGCCATGTTTCTCCTCATTGGGGACTTCGGGAGGTAAGAGCCCGGATTCCGGACACGGGCTATTAGTCCTGGTGCATGTGTGGCGTGCACGGACGAGAGGTGAGCGGCGGGTGGCGGCTGCCCGAACACCTGGCTTCACGGAGGTGACCGGGAGCACGTCGGTTATTGACCGGCGAGGTGCCCCGGCCGGACGATGCCCGATTCGTACGCTATGACCACCGCCTGGCTGCGGTTGGCCGCGCCGAGCTTGCCGAAGATGTTGCCCACGTGGGTCTTCACCGTCTCCAGGCTGATCACGAGCGCGGCCGCGATGTCGGAGTTGGACAGTCCGGTGGCGACCAGCCGCAGCACCTCGGCCTCGCGACGGGTGAGCGTCTTCGCCGCCCGCGCGTACCGCCCGCTCGGCACGCGGCCGCCCACCAGCCGCCGGATCGCTTCGGGGAACAGCAGCGACTCGCCGGCGGCGACGGTCCGGACGGCGTGCGCGATCTCCTCCTTGCGCGCCCGCTTGAGCAGGAACCCGCTCGCCCCGGCCAGCAGCGCCTCGTGCACGTAGTCGTCGTTGTCGAACGTCGTGACGACGAGGACCTTCGGCGGCTCGGCCAGCTCGGACTTCGGTTCGGGGGTCCGGGTGGCGGAGCCCCCGGCCCGGGGCGAAGCCCCGGTTGTCGCGGCGAGCAGCTGCCGGGTGGCCTCGATGCCGTCCATACCGGGCATCCGGACGTCCATCAGCACGACGTCCGGCCGGGTGCGTCGCACCGCGGCCAGCACTTCGGCGCCGTCGGCCGCCTCGCCGACGACGGTGATGCCCTGCTGCTCCAGCAGTGCCCGCAGGCCGGTGCGGACCAGCGGCTCGTCGTCGGCCAGGAGCGCCGTGGGCGTCACGCGCCCGTCCGCAGCGGGATGGTCGCGCTCAGCCGCCACCGCTCGCCGTCCGGACCCGCGTCGAGCTCGCCGCGCAGGGCCTCGACGCGCTCGGCGAGCCCGGCCAGCCCGCGCCGTCCGGGCCGCGGCCCCACGCCGGGCAGGGCGTTGACGACGGCGATCGCCAGGCGCTCCGGTCCGGCCTCGACGCGGACGTCGACCCCGCCCGGTCCGGCGTGGCGCAGCGCGTTGGTCAGGCCCTCCTGGACGATCCGGTAGCCCTCGCGCGACACCGCGGCGGGCAGCGCGGCGACCGGCCCGGTGACGCTCAGCCGGACGTCGAGCCCGGCGTCGCGGGCCCGCACGGCGAGGACGTCCACCTCGGTCAGCGTGCGCGCCGGCTCCTTGGCCGCGGGTTCTTCGCGCAGCAGGCCGAGGACGTGGTCGAGGTCCTCGAGGGCGCTTCGAGACGCTTCTTCGATCGTGCCCAGTGCGCGCCGCGCCTGGGCGGGGTCGGCCTCGACCAGGTCGGCCGCGGCCGCCGCCTGGATGGTCGACGTCGTCAGCGTGTGCCCGATCGAGTCGTGCAGCTCGCGGGCCAGCCGGTTGCGCTGGGCGAGCACGGCGGCGCGGCGTTCGGCGAGCGCCGCGCGTTCGGTCGCGGACGGCCCGAGCAGCGCCGTCGCCCCCGCCCGGAAGCCGCGGGTGGCCGCGACCGCCACCAGCAGCGCGGCCAGGAGCATGACCAAGGCGACCGGGACCGTCCACGGCCCGGGAGCGGCCGTCGCGCCGAAGAACGAGAACTCCCCCTGGTCACCGCCGAGCCACATCGCCGGGATGAGGACGCCGAGCAGCAGCGTCCCCTCGATCGCGAGCAGCAGGCCGCCCAGCCCGGTGTGCAGCACCAGCCACGCGGCCGAGCGCAGCCGGTCCGGCCAGGCGGTCCGGGCCCGCCCCGGCGCGGGCAGGTCGGTGCCGAGCAGGGCGTTGGCCACGGCCACCCCGAAGCGCCGCGTGGGCCCCGCCAGCCCGGCGAGCCCCACCACGAGCGCGAGGGCGCTCAGCGCGAGCACGAAGTGCAGCTGGGGAGGCCCCGGGACGAGCGCCACGAGGAGCGCGAAGGGGAACGCGGGCAGCGTCAGCGCCGCTCCGAGCAAGGCATAGGGCACGCTGAGGTAGGCAGCGGGGCGCAGCAGGGAACGCGGGAAACCGGACATGACGTCGAGACTAGGGACGGCCCGGTGCCGGTGCTTCCCCCTGCGGAGCCAGATCCTGGTCGTACGCCAGATCCGTCACAACCGGTTAGCAACCGTTAGCGCGGGCCTCCTACACTCGGGACGTGGCAGACCGACCCCTGATCGCCCCCAGCATCCTGTCCGCGGACTTCGCCCGGCTCGGCGAGGAGATCGCCGCCGTGGCCGGCGGTGGGGAGACCCGCGCCGACTGGGTCCACGTCGACGTCATGGACGCGCACTTCGTGCCCAACCTGACCCTCGGCCTGCCCGTGGTGAAGGCCCTGCTCGCGAGCACCGACGTGCCGATCGACTGCCACCTCATGATCGACGACCCGGACCGCTGGGCCATCGGGTACGCCGAGGCCGGCGCCTACAACGTCACCGTGCACGCCGAAGCCGCGAAGGACCCGATCGGGCTGGCCAAGAACCTGCGCGCCGCGGGCGCGAAGGCCGGCCTGTCGCTGAAGCCGGGTACCGCGCTCGAGCCGTGGCTCGACGCGCTCAAGCACTACGACACGCTGCTGATCATGTCGGTCGAGCCGGGCTTCGGCGGGCAGTCGTTCATCGCCGACGTGCTGGAGAAGGTGCGCACCGCGCGGCGGCTGATCGACACCGGGCACCTGAAGCTGGTCGTCGAGATCGACGGCGGGATCAACGCCGAGACCATCGAGCAGGCCGCCGAGGCGGGTGTCGACTGCTTCGTCGCCGGGTCCGCCGTCTACGGCGCGGGCGACCCGGGCAAGGCGGTCGCCGCGCTGCGCGAGCAGGCGGCCCGCGGCCGGGCCGGCTGACCCCGCAGCGGCACCGGAGAAGCCTCCGGGTCGCGGCGGGTGTTGGATGGAAGGACCGGCTCACAAGGAGGCAGCGGACGTGTTCACCGGCATAGTCGAGGAGATCGGCGAGGTCACCGCGGTCGAACAGCTGACCAACGCGGCACGGCTGCGCGTACGCGGCCCGCTGGTCACCAGCGACGCCGGCCACGGTGACTCGATCGCGGTCAGCGGGGTGTGCCTCACGGTCGTCGACGTGGCCGACGGCGAGTTCACCGTCGACGTCGTGAACGAGACGCTGCAGCGCTCGAGCCTGGCCAAGGTCGCGACCGGCGACCGGGTCAACCTGGAACGCGCCACCCCGGCCGGCGGCCGGCTCGGCGGGCACATCATGCAGGGCCACGTGGACGGGACCGGCGTGTTCCTCGGCCGCGACGAGAACGGCGTCACGACGTTCGCGCTGCCGGAGCACCTGTCCCGGTACGTGGTGGAGAAGGGCTCGATCGCGGTCGACGGGATCTCGCTGACCGTCGCCGCGGTCACCGGCGACCGGTTCCAGGTCGCGCTGATCCCGACCACCCTCGAAGTGACCACCCTCGGCGGCCGGGAGGCCGGCGACCTGGTGAACCTCGAGGTCGACGTGGTCGCGAAGTACGTGGAGAAGCTGGCCGAGGCACACATCCGCGACCAGGTGCAGAATCGGGACAGCGGCACGGAGGAGCGGTCATGAGTGAGTCGAGTGCGGCAGAGCCCGAGGCGGGCTGGACCCCGTGCGGCACCGGGGCGGTGTTCGACGCCGACGCCATCGAGCGGGCGATCTCGGACATCGCGGCGGGCCGTGCGGTCGTCGTGGTCGACGACGAGGACCGCGAGAACGAAGGCGACCTCATCTTCGCGGCGGAGAAGGCGACGCCGGAGCTGCTGGCGTTCATGGTCCGCTACACCTCGGGCTACGTCTGCGTGGCGCTGACCGAGGCCGAGGCCGACCGGCTGGACCTGCCGCCGATGTACCACACGAACCAGGACGCGCGGGGCACCGCGTACAGCGTCACGGTCGACGCCGCCGAGGGCATCAGCACCGGCATCTCCGCCGCCGACCGCGCGCACACGATCCGGCTGCTGGCCGACCCGGCGTCGACGGCGAAGGACTTCCGCCGTCCCGGGCACGTCGTGCCGCTGCGGGCCAAGGGCGGCGGCGTGCTGCGGCGCCCCGGGCACACCGAGGCGTCGGTCGACCTGGCCCGGATGGCCGGGCTCGCGCCCGCCGGCGTGCTGTGCGAGATCGTGTCGCAGAAGGACGAAGGCGACATGGCGCGCCGCGACGAGCTCGAGGTGTTCGCGGCCGACCACGACCTGGCGATCATCACCATCGCCGACCTCATCGCCTACCGCCGCCGCACCGAGAAGCAGGTCGAGCGCGTCGCCGAGGCGCGCATCCCGCTCGCCGCGGGCACGTTCCGCGCGGTCGGCTACGACTCGCTGCTGGACGGCATCGAGCACGTCGCGTTCGTCTACGGCGAGATCGGCGACGGCCAGGACATCCTGGTGCGCGTCCACTCCGAGTGCCTGACCGGCGACGTCTTCGGCTCGCTGCGCTGCGACTGCGGCCCGCAGCTGGAAGCGGCCCTGGAAGCGGTGGCCGCCGAAGGCCGCGGCGTCGTGCTCTACATCCGCGGCCATGAAGGCCGCGGCATCGGCCTGCTGCACAAGCTGCAGGCCTACCAGCTGCAGGACGACGGCGCGGACACGGTGGACGCGAACCTCGCGCTGGGTGTCCCGGCCGACGCCCGCGACTACGGCACCGGCGCGCAGATCCTCTGCGACCTCGGCGTCCGCACCATGCGGCTGCTCTCGAACAACCCGGCCAAGCGGATCGGCCTGGAGGGCTACGGCCTGCGCGTCACCGGGCGGGTGCCGCTGCCGATCTCGCCGAACCCGGAGAACCTGCGCTACCTGCGGACCAAGCGCGACCGGATGGGGCACGACCTGGCCCAGCTGGAGCACTACGACCAGGTCGGCGCGGGCACCGAGCACCCCGACGGAGGAGCACTGTGAGCGGCGAAGGCCGTCCCGAGGTCTCGCTGGACCTGTCCGACTGCAAGTCCCTGAAGCTCGGCATCGTGGCGACGCGGTGGAACGCGGACATCACCGACGTCCTGCTGGAACGCTCGCTCGCCGCGGCTCGCGAAGCCGAGCTGGAGGAGGAGCCGACGGTGGTCCACGTCGCGGGCGCGATCGAGCTCCCGGTGGTGGTGCAGGCGCTGGCCCGCAACCACGACGCGGTGGTGGCGCTGGGCGTGGTCATCCGCGGCGGCACCCCGCACTTCGAGTACGTGTGCGACGCGGTGACGGCGGGCCTGACCCGGGTGGCACTGGACGAGAGCACCCCGGTCGGCAACGGCGTCCTGACGTGCGACACGCACGAGCAGGCCGTCGACCGGTCGGGCCGCCCGGGCTCGAAGGAGGACAAGGGCTACGAGGCGACGGTGGCGGCCCTGGACTCCGCGCACGTGCTGCGGAGCCTGCGCCAGCCGTGGACCGAGCGGGGTTTCGTGTGAGCGTGCAGACTCTCCTGGTGGTCCGCCCCCGGCGCGCGCTGATCATGTGCGGCGTGCTGGCGGTGGCGCTGCTGGCGGTGTTCGTGGTGGTGGCGGTGCTGCTGCGCAACGGCAACACCGGCGTCCACTTCCAGCGTTCCGACCAGGCGGCGATGATCGGCATCGGGATCCTGCTGGCGTGCGGCGTGATGCTGTTCGCGATCGCCCGGGTGCGGGCGGACGCCGAGGGCATCGAGGTCCGGAACGTGCTGGTGACCCGGCGGTTCGCGTGGAGCGACGTGCTTTCGGTGAGTTTTCCCGATGGTGCTTCGTGGGCGCGGCTGGAGTTGCCGGACGACGAGTACCACGCGGTGATGGCGGTGCAGGCCGTGGATCGCGGCCGGGCGGTGGAAGCGGTGCGGGCACTGCGGAAACTGCACCGCGCCGCCACCGGCGGCTGAGCCCGGCTGGTCAGAGGTTCAGGTCCACCACGATCGGTGCGTGGTCCGACGGGCCCTTCCCCTTGCGCGCGTTGCGGTCCACATAGGAATCCGTCACCGCACCGGTGAAAGCCTCGTTGCCGTACACCAGGTCGATCCGCATCCCCTTGTTGTTCGGGAAGTTCCCCGCCCGGTAGTCCCAGTAGGTAAAGGGATGGTCGTACTTCAACGGCCGCGGGAACACGTCCGACAGCCCGAGGTCCCGCAGCCGGGCCAGCGCGTCCCGCTCCGGCTTGGTCACGTGCGTCGACTCCGCGAACACCGCGATGTCCCAGACGTCCGCATCCGTCGGGGCCACGTTGAAGTCCCCGAGCACCGCGAACGGCCCATCCGCGGAAAGCTCCGAAGCCACCAACGACCGCAAGGAGTCCAGCCACTCCAGCTTGTACGCGTAGTGCGGGTTGTCCGGCTCACGCCCGTTCGGCACGTACACCGACCACACCCGCACGCCCCCACAGGTCGCCCCGATCGCGCGCGCCTCGGCGGCGCCGTCGAACTGCGGCTCACCCGGCAGCCCGCGTACCACGTCGGACAGCCCCACGCGCGACACGATCCCGACGCCGTTCCAGCGCCCCAGCCCGTACGCGGCGACCTCGTAACCGAGCGCCTCGACCTCGGCGGCCGGGAACTTCTCCGTCGCGTTCTTCAGCTCCTGCAGGCACAGCACGTCCGGCGCCGTCTGCTCCAGGAACTCCAGCACGCGCGGCAGGCGGGGGATGATGGAGTTCACGTTCCAGGTGGCGATCCGCATGCCCGCGAGCATCCCACACCCCACCGACAACAAACGCCGAAGCTCCGACGTCCGCGGTCGTCCCGGCGGGCCGCCTGAGCCGTCCTGGTCGAGGCAGTGCACCGCGGTCAGCACCCAGGAGACGGCCGGCGCGGTCGTGCCGCCGACGATGTTGGGCCGGCCGCCGGCGGAAGCGACGGCGCCACCCGCGAGGGTCAGCGCGACACCGGCCGGTCGGAAAGTAACCACCGCGTCACCCCGGGCGACACCTACCGAAGTCGGAACCGGGCGAAGACCCGACTTCCTGCGGACCGGACAGCGGGGGGCCGCCGAGAACTGTCGGTGCCACTGCATAGGCTGGGGTGGTGGCTGACCCGACCACCTACCGACCCGCTCCGGGAAGCATCCCGGAGGCCCCTGGCGTGTACAAGTTCCGCGACGCGACCAAGCGGGTCATCTACGTCGGCAAGGCGAAAAGCCTGCGCAGCAGGCTGAACTCCTACTTCGCCGACCTCTCCGGCCTGCACCCGCGCACCCGGCAGATGGTCACCACGGCCGCGAGCGTCGAGTGGACCGTCGTCAGCACCGAGGTCGAGGCGCTCCAGCTCGAGTACAACTGGATCAAGGAGTTCGACCCGCGGTTCAACGTCCGCTACCGCGACGACAAGAGCTACCCGGTGCTCGCGGTGACGCTGAACGAGGAGTTCCCGCG
Organism: Amycolatopsis sp. NPDC051061; assembly: GCF_040682935.1. Lineage (NCBI taxonomy): Bacteria > Bacillati > Actinomycetota > Actinomycetes > Pseudonocardiales > Pseudonocardiaceae > Amycolatopsis > Amycolatopsis sp. NPDC051061. The sequence goes on along the minus strand of NZ_JBFBBZ010000042.1, from coordinate 65,255 downwards.
CCTGCACGTCTACCGCGGCCCGCGCAAGAAGGGTGTCCGGTACTTCGGGCCGTACGCGCACGCGTGGGCCATCCGCGAGACGCTCGACCTGCTGCTGCGCGTGTTCCCGGCGCGCACCTGCTCGGCGGGGGTGTTCCGGCGCCACGGCCAGATCGGGCGGCCCTGCCTGCTCGGCTACATCGACAAGTGCTCGGCACCCTGCGTCGGCCGCGTGTCGGCCGACGAGCACCGCGACATCGTCGAGGACTTCTGCGACTTCCTCGCCGGCAAGACCGACGTCATGATCAAGCGCCTCGAAACCGAGATGGCCGCCGCCTCCGAAGAGCTCGAGTTCGAGCGCGCCGCCCGGCTGCGCGACGACCTCGGCGCGCTCCGGCGGGCCATGGAGAAGCAGGCCGTGGTGCTCGGCGACGGCACGGACGCCGACGTCGTGGCGTTCGCCCACGACGACCTCGAAGCCGCGGTCCAGGTCTTCCACGTGCGCGGCGGCCGGGTCCGCGGCCAGCGCGGCTGGGTGATCGACAAGGCCGAGGAGATGGACGTCCCGGCGCTGGTCGACCACTTCCTCACCCAGTTCTACGGCGACGAGGCCGACCTGGACGCCCGTGACGACGTCGACGCGGGGCCGGTGGTCCCGCGCGAGGTGCTGGTGCCGGAGCTGCCCGCGGACGCCGACGCGGTCGCGGAGTGGCTCACCGGGCTGCGCGGGTCGAGGGTCCAGGTGCGGGTCCCGCAGCGCGGCGACAAGAAGGCCCTCGCCGAGACCGTCCAGCGCAACGCGGGGGAGGCGTTCACCCAGCACAAGCTGCGCCGCGCGGGTGACCTGACGGCGCGCTCGGCGGCCCTGACCGAGCTGCAGGAGTTCCTGGCGCTGGACACCGCGCCGCTGCGCATCGAGTGCATCGACATCAGCCACATCCAGGGAAGCGACGTCGTGGCGTCGCTCGTCGTCTTCGAGGACGGGCTGGCGCGCAAGTCCGAGTACCGGCGCTTCGCGCTGCGCGAGGCGGCCGAAGAGGGCGATGTCGCGTCGATCGCCGAGGTCGTGCGCCGGCGGTTCTACCGCTACTTGAAGGAAACCGCGGAAGAGACGGACTCGTCGAAGCCCGGCCTGGACCCGGAGACCGGCCGGCCGAAGAAGTTCGCCTACCCGCCGAACCTGCTGGTCGTCGACGGCGCGGGCCCGCAGGCCACCGCGGCCGCCGACGTGCTGGCCGAGCTCGGCATCACCGACATCTCCGTGGTGGGGCTGGCGAAGCGGCTCGAAGAAGTGTGGCTGCCCGCCGACCCCGACCCCGTGATCCTGCCGCGGACGTCCGAGGGGCTGTACCTGCTGCAGCGGCTGCGCGACGAGGCCCACCGGTTCGCCATCGCCTACCACCGCGAGAAGCGCTCCAAGCGGCTGATCACGTCCGAATTGGACAGTGTGCCCGGGCTGGGGCAGGCTCGCCGCACCGCCTTGATCAAGCACTTCGGCTCGGTGAAGAAGCTCAAGCAGGCCAGGATCGAAGAGATCGAGGCGGTGCCCGGCTTCGGCAGGCGCACCGCGGAGGCCGTGGTCGCCGCGCTGGCCGGGGAGTCCGGTGCGGGTCCGAAAGCAGGGGAGTAGGGAAACACAGTGAGTGCGCAAGAGGAGATCCGCGGGTCCGGCATGGAGGTCGCGGTCGTGTCCGGGCTGTCCGGGGCGGGCCGCAGCACCGCGGCCAAGTGCCTGGAGGACCTGGGCTGGTTCGTCGTCGACAACCTGCCCCCGGAGCTGATCGCCACCATGGTCGAGCTGGGCGCGCAGGCGCGCGGCGCGATCACGAAGGTGGCCGTCGTCATGGACGTGCGCTCGCGCGCGTTCACCGACGACCTCGCGTCGGTCATCAAGGACCTGGACGCCCGGGGCTACAAGCCGCGCGTGCTGTTCCTGGAGGCGACCGACGCCGTGCTGGTGCGGCGGTTCGAGGCCGTCCGCCGCGGCCACCCGATGCAGGGTGACGGCCGGCTCGCCGACGGCATCACCGCGGAGCGGACGCTGCTGGAGCCGCTGCGCGAAGAGGCCGACCTGGTGCTCGACACGTCGTCGCTTTCGGTGCACGACCTGCGGGCCAAGATCGAAGACGCGTTCGGCTCCGAGGCGAGCACGCAGACGCGGGTCACCGTGCTCTCGTTCGGCTACAAGTACGGCCTGCCGATGGACGCCGACCTGGTGATGGACGTCCGGTTCCTGCCGAACCCGTTCTGGATCCCGGAGCTGCGCGAACACACGGGCCTCGACGGCGAGGTCCGCAACTACGTCCTGTCGCAGGAGGGCGCCGAGGAGTTCCTCGACCGCTACCACCAGCTGCTGCGGCTGATCGGCGCCGGGTACAAGCGCGAGGGCAAGCGGTACCTGACGCTGGCCGTCGGCTGCACCGGCGGCAAGCACCGCAGCGTGGCGCTGTCGGTCGAGCTCGCCCAGCGTCTGTCCAAAGAGGACGGAATGGCCGTGAAGGTGGTGCACCGCGACCTTGGTCGTGAATAACGTGCGCGCGGTCGCCCTCGGGGGCGGCCACGGACTGCACGCCACGTTGTCCGCGGTGCGGCGGGTGACCCCCGACGTCACCGCGATCGTCACCGTGGCCGACGACGGCGGGTCGTCCGGCCGGCTGCGGCGCGAGCTCGGGCTGCTGCCGCCGGGCGATCTCCGGCAGGCCTTCGCCGCCTTCGCGGCGGAGGACGGCGGCACGCTCTGGGCCGAGGTGTTCCAGCACCGCTTCGGCGGCGACGGCGCGCTGGCCGGGCACGCGGTGGGCAACCTGCTGCTGGCCGGGCTGTTCGAGGTGCTCGGCGATCCGGTCGCCGCGCTCGACGAGGCCTGCCGCCTGATGGGCGTCTCGGGCCGCGTGCTGCCGATGTCGCCGGAGCCCCTGGAGATCGTGGGCCAGGTCAGCGGGCTCGACAGCGAAGACCCGGACGCGCTTCGCACCATCCGCGGGCAGGTCGCGGTGGCCTCGACTCCGGGTCAGGTGCAGCGCGTCAGCCTGCGGGCGCCGGGCGGCTCGGGGCGCCCGCCGCTCGCGTGCGAGGAAGCGGTGGAGGCGGTGCTGAACGCCGACGTCGTGTTCCTCGGTCCGGGCTCGTGGTTCACGAGCGTCTTACCCCACCTGCTGGTGCCGGGCCTGCACGACGCGCTCGTGAAAACCACCGCGACGAAGGTGCTCGTGCTCAACCTTGTCCCCCAGCCGGGGGAAACCGCGGGGTTCTCGCCGGAGCGGCACCTGGACGTACTCTTCGAGCACGCGCCCGATCTGCGGGTCGACGCGGTGATCGCGGACCGCGATTCCGTGCCCGACCCGGCGAATCTCCGGCGCGCGGCGGAACGGCTCGGCGGGCACGCGCACCTGGGGGCGGTGGGCGACCCGGAAGTGGCGGGACGGCATGATCCTGATGCGCTCGCGCGATGCATGCGGGAGGCTCTCGGTCTCGGCAGGGGCGGGGAGCACGGGGGAGGAGCGAAAGGCAGGGAGGGGCAGTAATGGCGATGACCGCCGCGGTGAAGGACGAGCTGAGCCGGCTGGAGATCACGAAGGTCGGGCCGCGCCGGGCGGAGGTCGCGTCGCTGCTTCGCTTCGCCGGCGGGCTGCACATCGTGGCCGGCCGGGTGGTCGTGGAGGCGGAGCTGGACACGGGCTCGGTCGCGCGACGGCTGCGCAAGGAGATCCACGAGCTGTACGGCCACCATTCGGACGTCCACGTCATCACCGCCAGCGGCGGGCTGCGCAAGGGCACCCGGTACGTCGTGCGCGTGGTCAAGGACGGTGAGGGCCTGGCCCGGCAGACCGGGCTGATCGACCAGCGCGGCCGCCCGGTGCGCGGGCTGCCCGCGGCCGTGGTGTCCGGGGGAGTGGCCGACGCGGAAGCGGCGTGGCGGGGCGCGTTCCTCGCCCACGGTTCCCTGACGGAACCGGGCCGCTCGTCGTCGCTCGAGGTGACCTGCCCGGGCCCGGAGGCGGCGCTGGCGTTGGTGGGTGCGGCGCGCCGGATGGGCATCCAGGCGAAGTCCCGCGAGGTCCGCGGCGCCGACCGCGTGGTGGTCCGCGACGGCGACGCGATCGGCGCGCTGCTGACCCGCCTGGGCGCGCACACGAGTGTGCTGCAGTGGGAGGAACGCCGCATGCGCCGCGAGGTCCGCGCGACGGCGAACCGCCTGGCCAACTTCGACGACGCGAACCTGCGCCGCTCGGCCCGCGCGGCGGTGGCGGCGGCGGCCCGGGTGGAGCGCGCGCTGGAGATCCTCGGCGACACGGCCCCGGACCATCTCCTGGCGGCGGGCAAGCTGCGGTTGTCGAACCGGCAGGCGTCCCTGGAGGAGCTGGGCCAGCTGTCGGACCCGCAGATGACGAAGGACGCCGTGGCCGGGCGCATCCGCCGCCTGCTGGCGATGGCGGACAAGCGCGCCAAGGACCTGAACATCCCGGACACCGAGTCCGCGGTCACGCCGGAGATGCTCGAGGAAGAAGACGCCTGAGTCGTCGCTCGATCACATCGGCATCGCGCGTTCGTACTCGGCGACCAGCGCGCCGACGAACTCCGCGAACGTCGCGCCGTCGATCGGGTGGTCGTCGGGATCGCCCGGGGTCACGCCGATCCCGGAGGGCCGTCCGGCCAGCGGGACCAGCGCCTCCGCGAGGCGTGTGAACAGTGTCCCGGGACCGTTGGACGGGTTCCGGACGCCGGTCCCGCCGATGCTGAAGTAGTGGCTCATCGGCGGTGAGCCTAAGGTGCCCGGCCCGTGCCGGTCAGCCGATTTGCGCCCCGCCGCGTTAACGGGACCCGCCACTTCGTAACACTCCGGTAGCACCGCGGCGCGATCGCCGAAACGCGGGACCTCGAACCTCGGAAGCGACCGAGGGAAGGGGAAACCCATGCGCAACGCACGCCTGCAGGTGACGCCGGAGGTCGGCACCTGGCTCGACCGGCGCAGCAGCAAGGCCGGCGACCGGACCACCGCGGAGCTCGTCGCGGCCAAACGCGGCACCACCGTCTCCGTGGTCATCCCGGCCCGGAACGAGGAAGCCACCGTCGGGGCGATCGTCACCGCCATCCGCGACGAACTCCAGGGTGTGCTCGTCGACGAAATCCTCGTCGTCGACAGCCACTCCACCGACGCCACCGCGGAAGTCGCCGCCGCGGCCGGGGCGGACGTCGTCGCGCAGGGCGCCGTTTTCCCCGCCCTCGGCGAACACCAGGGGAAGGGTGAAGCGCTGTGGAAGGGCGTCGCCGCGACGTCCGGCGATCTCGTCGTCTTCGTCGACGGCGACCTCCACGACTTCACCACGGACTACGTCACCGGGCTGCTCGGCCCGCTGCTGACCGACCCGTCCATCGCCTACGTCAAGGGCTTCTACCACCGCCCGCTGGGTGCCGAGGCGGACGGCGGCGGCCGCGTCACCGAGCTCGTCGCCCGGCCGCTGCTCAACATGTTCTGGCCGGAGCTGGCCGGGTTCGTGCAGCCTCTCGCCGGCGAGTACGCGGGGCGCCGCGAGGTGCTCGAGAGCATCCCGTTCGTCGTCAACTACGGCGTCGAGATCGGGCACCTCATCGACCTGCTGGAGCTGCGCGGCCTCGACGCGCTCGCGCAGGTCGACCTCGGCCACCGCGTGCACCGCCACCAGAGCACGCAGGCGCTGGGCCGGATGTCCGGGCAGATCATGCAGACGCTGTTCGATCGCCTGGAGCGCTACGACCGCCTGGTCACGGCGGTGCCGCCCGCGACGATCCTCGCCCAGTTCCAGCGAGGCACCTCGACCGGCGGCGTCGAGCGCGAACTCGTCCTGACCGACCTGACGTCGCCGCAGCGCCCGCCGCTGGACAGCCTGCCGGCGCACGCGCTGCGGGAAACGGCGTAGGTCAGGCGGGCACGCGCGCGGGCTGCCACCCGGGCGGGCCGAGCAGGTAGCCCGCGCGCTCGCGCCACGTCCGGGCCGCGCGGAGGTCGCGCAGGATCGAGCCGTACTCGTGGAAGCCGACCTTGAGCAGGTTGTACGTCTCGATGTTCTTCGTCAGCCCGTACGTCGGTCGCCGGCCTTCCGGCACGAAACTGCCGAACAGCCGGTCCCAGATGATCAGGATGCCGCCGTAGTTCGCGTCCAGGTACTCGGCGTCGCTGCCGTGGTGGACGCGGTGGTGCGACGGGGTGTTGAAGACGTATTCGAACCAGCGCGGCAGCTTTTCGATCTTCTCGGTGTGCACGAAGAACTGGTAGACGAGGTCGATCGAGAGGCCGGTCAGGATCATCCACGGCGGGATCCCGCACAGCGCGAGCACCGACCAGAACGGCAGCTGGAAGTAGGGCGTCCACTTCTGGCGCAGCGCGGTCGAGAAGTTGTAGTGCTCGCTGGAGTGGTGCACCTGGTGCCCGGCCCACAGCAGCCGCACGCGGTGGCTGGCGCGGTGGTAGGCGTAGAAGACCAGTTCCTGGCCGAGCAGCATGAGCACCCACGTCCACCAGTCGCGCGGGTCGAACTTGACCGGCGCGAGCTCGAACAGCGCGGCGAAGACGAACAGCATCGCCAGCCGGAACAGCGCGTTGACCCCGACCGCGACGGTGCCCATCAGCATGCTCGTGCGGGTGTCGGCCGGGCGGTAACCGATGACGTTGTCGTCGTGCCCGAGCACGTGCACCGCGACGACTTCGATCGCCACGAACAGCAGGAACACCGGGGTCGCGAACAGCACGGGGTCGCGCAGGTGCGCCAGGAACTCGGCCACGTCGCCTCCTTATCTGACCTGACGGTAACTTACCCTGGGGTCACTTTACGCACGGTAGGCTCTCCGGCGTGACGGAGTCAAGGGCGGTCGGGACCAAGGGCATGCCCCGCGAAGAGCGGGAGGCCCAGCTCGTCGTGGCCGGCACCGAGGAGTTCGGCCGCGCGGGCTACGCGGGCGCGTCGATGGTCGAGATCGCGCGCCGGGTCGGGGTCACGAAGCCGTTGCTGTACCAGTACTTCGGCTCGAAGGACGGGCTCTACCTGGCCTGCCTGCACCGCGCGGGCGACCGGCTGACCGAGGGCGTCGCGACGACCATGGCCGAGGGCGGCGAGCCCGAGCGAATGCCGCTGAAGGTCCTCTCGGCGATCTTCACGACGTTCGACTACGACCGCTACGCGTGGCGCCTCCTGCGCGACGAGACGGTCCCGGCGACGGGCGACATCGCGGCCGCGGCGGCGGACTACCGGCGCCGCTTGGACGCGTTCGCCCTGCTGGGCGCGACGCAGCTGATGACGTCACGGGGGCTGGCCGACCCGGTCGACATCGAGGCGATCGCGCAGGTGTGGACGGGGGTCGTGGACTCCCTGATCAGCTGGTGGATCGATCGCCCGGACGAGGACGCGGTGGCGATGACGGCGCGGTGCTCGCGGATCATGGAGGGCCTGTTCGGCTGGTGACCCGGGGGTGGGCAGGCCGGCCATGCCGGTAGCGACCCTCGATCGGGTGCGGTGAACCGTGTTCGGGATACGGAGAGTGTTGTTTACCGTCCGCTTGCCCGAACGGCGTAGCGAAACCGGTCTCGTTCGCGATTAATCAGGGAAGCCATCCTGTCGAGAGGTGTCCCATGCCCGAACCAGCCGCTCCCGTCCCGGTCGATCCCCGCCTCGCCGCGCGGTTCACCGAGGACCTGCTCGACGGCTGCCGGGTCCTGGCCAAGGACTACGGGTACCGGCCGGCCCAGTTCGAGCGGATGGTGCGCGAGCACGGCGGTGTCGAAGCGGCCCGCCTGCTGCTGCGCGGCGCCGGCACCGCCGGCGGGTTCACCGTGCTCTGGGAGAAGAACCAGCTCGGCCGCAGCTCAGAGGCGACGATGCTCCACGCGGAGTACGCCGACCTGTTCACCCCGGACGAGCTCCTGCTCGCCCGGCGGCGCCTGGAGGAACACGGCTTCGACGTCGACAGCCACCTGCGCAGCCTCGCCGAACAGGGGTGAGCGCGGCAGGGGTGACCGGCGCCGCTCCGGTCACCCCTGCCGCGGCTTCTAGGCAGCCGCGCTGGACTTGCCGCGCAGCACGACGCTGCCCGCCGAGGCGCCCTTGACCGCCGTTTCGACCTGGGCCATCGTCGAGGACGAGCTCAGGCCGGGGACCGTCGCGGTGTTCAGGGCGTAGAGCGTGAACGTGTACGGGTGGCTGGACCCGCCCGGGCAGGGGCCGAAGAACTTCTGCGCGTTCGCCCCGCTACCCATGGCCTTTTGCTTCGCGCCACCCTGGCCCGGCACGGCGTACCCCGCGCCGAGACTCTCCGGCAGCGCGCGGGCCGACGCCGGAACGTCCCAGATCGCCCAGTGCAGCTTGTTGCCGCTGTTGGCGACGTCGGCGAACACGACGGCGTAGGCCTTCGCGCCGGTGGAAGCGCCCCACGCGAGCGGCGGCGACGGGTCCTGGCCCGCCGTGCCGTCGCCGGCGCAGGTGTACTTGTCCGGGATGGTCGCGTCGTCGGCGAACGCCGAGCTGGTCAGCTTGAAGTCACCGGGGGTGGCGCCGCCGGGGAACTTCAGCCGCACGATCACGTTGTCCAGCACCGACGGGGTGCCGCCGTTCTTGTCGTTGTTCGTCGACGTCAGCCACAGCCCGCCGTCCGGGGTCTTCGTGACCGAGCGCAACCGGCCCCAGCGGCCGGAGAACAGCGTCGACACCGTGCCGATGCCGGTGCCCGCCGCGTTGATCTGCGTGGCGAACATCTGCTCGCCGGTGACGCCGGCGATGTAGATCCAGTCGTTGACGATCTCGAGCCCGGACGGCCCCGCCTGCGACGTCGGCCACGTCTTCTTCGGGGCGATGAAGCCGCTGCAGCTGCCCTGCGTGCCTTCGCAGCTCGGCCAGCCGAAGTTGCCGCCCTTCTGGATCAGGTTGAGCTCGTCCTGGCTGCTCTCGCCGAACTCCGCCGCCCATAGCTGGCCGCGCGAATCCCAGGCCAGCCCCTGCGGGTTGCGGTGGCCGTAGCTCCAGACGTACCGGGCGTTGCCGCCGGTGGCGTAGAACGGGTTGTCGCTCGGCGCGGAGCCGTCGGGGTCGAGCCGAAGGATCTTCCCGTTGAGCGAGCTCTTGTTCTGCGCGTTGTCACTGTTCTTCGCGTCGCCCACGGTGGCGTAGAGCTTGCCGTCCGGGCCGAACTTGATGCGTCCGCCGTTGTGGTAGCGGTTCTTCGCGATCCCGGTCAGCACCGGCGTCGACGTCGAGGACAGCGTGGTGCCGTCGTAGGTCATCTTCACGATCCGGTTGTCACCGGATGCGGTGTGGTAGACGTAAACCGCGTGGTCGCTCGCCCAGTTCGGCGAAATGGCCAGGCCGAGCAGGCCGCCTTCGCCGTTGGTGCCGACCGCGCCCGGCACCTTGCCCAGCGTGGTCTTCTGGCCGGACGGCGTCACCAGCAGGATCTCGAACCGGTCCCGCTCGGTCACCAGCGCGTTGCCGTTCGGCAGGAAGGCCACCGACCAGCCGAGGTCGACCTTCGCGATGTCCTTGTCGTACTCCGGGATGCCCCCGGCGCCGCCCGGAGCGCTCGTTTTGGCGGTGACCGCGTTGCTCGCGGCGGAGCTGTTGCCGTCGGGGTCGCGCGCCTTGACCGTGAAGGTGTACGAGGTGTTCGGGTTCAGGTTGGTGACGGTCGTCCCGAGCGACGTCGTGGTCGCGACCTTCGTGGTGCCCTGGAAGACGTCGTACCCGGCGACCGTGCCGCCGTTGTCGGTGGAAGCGTTCCACGCCAGGGAAACGCTGTTCGCGGTGACCCCGGTGGAGCGCAGGTTGCCCGGCACGGTGGGCGGGGTGGTGTCGTCGCTCGGCGGCGTGGTGAAGGTGACCACGTTGCTCTGCTGCGACGGGTTGCCCGCGGCGTCGAACGCGCCGATCGAGATGTCGTAGGCGGTGTTCGGGGTCAGGTTGTCGACGGTCGCGCTCGTCGTGGTCCCGTCGACGGTCTCGAGGATGTTGCCGCCGCGGTTGATCTCGTAACGCACGACACCGACGTTGTCGGTCGCGGCGGTCCAGGAGAACGTCGCCGCGGTCGGAAGGATGGTGCTCGCCTTGAGGTTCGACGGCGGCGACGGCGGTTCGCTGTCGCTCGGCGCGGTGAACGTGTCGGTGAGCTTGTCCGCGTTCGGGCCGCCGTTGGCGGTGGTCGCGGTGGTGCGGATCTTGTTGACCCCCGCCGTGAGCTGCACGCTGGCGGTGACGGTCTTCCACGTCGTCCACGCGCCGGTGCCGGGGAAGTCGATCGCGCCCTTGTCGCCGCCGTCGACGACGAGCTGCACCGGCCGGTTGTCGGCGGTTCCGTTGGCGTAGCGGAAGGTCAGGGTGTGCGTGCCCGCCTGCGCGGCGTTCACGGCGTATTCGACGTAGCTGCCGGCGACGTTGTCGAAGTTGACGAACCCGGTGCCGGAGTAGCCGGCGTGGTTCGACTCGACGACGCCATGGGAGATCACGGCGTTCTCGGACTCGTAATCCGTTGCGGCGGCCGCGAAAGCGCTTACCGGGCTGAGCGCGGTCAAGCCGAGCGCCGCGACGGCGGTACCGGCCAGGACCACGCGCCACGGGGGACGGGGTGCCACTGGGAGCCTCCTGCGTGGGTCGGGGGACAGGGGGTGACCGGGGCGGAACTGGTCGGCGGACCACCGGAACTGGACGTAATAGTTAGGAAAGTTTCCTATCTATAGGAGGGATCTCACACCCTTCGAGCGGGCCGTGTCAATACTCGACACGGGCGCTCACCCTTGGTGAAGAAGGGTTTCCCGCTCAGCGGTGCGTGCACCCGGCGCCAGACCCGAGCGCCCCAATGTGGCCTTCGGTGCGTTCAACGCACCCAAGGCGGCCTTCGGTGCGTTCAACGCACCCAATGTGGCCTTGGGGCGCTCGGGTCTCAGCCGACCGGGGCGGCGGTTTCGGCCGCCCAGTCGCGCGGCACGAGGAAGGACGCCAGGTCCGCTTCCGGGCTCCCCGGCTCCGGCGCGAAGCCGGACTCCCACCGGGCCGACGGCGGCAACGCCAGCAGGATCGCCTCGGCGTCGGCCCGCGTGGTGGACGCGGCGTGGAAGAGGGCGGCTTCGACGTACCGGCCGCGGCGGTGCAGCTGCCACTGCCGCTCGCGCTCGCCGTGCGGCAGGTCCCGTCGCCGTCGCACGATCGGGAGGTACGCCGGTGCGATCGTGGCGATGCCCGCCGCCGTGAACGCGGCCCCGCGCCGCCAGCCGTGCGGACCGGACGGGCGCAGGTGGTCGAACGCGATGCCGCCGAGCCCGTGCGCCTCGTCGCGGTGCGGCAGCCGGAACCGGTCGTCGGCGGTCCGCTTCGCCTGCGCGTGGAACGCCGGGTCGAGCGTGTCGCAGTGGTTCCTGAGCGCGCGGTGGAAGTGCGCCGCGTCCTCGGCGAAGCCGTAGCACGGGATGAGCTCCGCGGCGCCGCCGAACCACCAGGTGTCCCCGGCTTCGCCGTACCGGAAGTGGGCCTGGAAGGCCGGGACGCAGGGGTTGCGCGGGTGGACCACGACCGACAGCCCGCTGGTGAAGAACGCGCCGTCGTCCGCCGACGTCACGCAGACGGCGGCGCGTTCGAAGACGTCACCGTCCTCCAGCAGCCGCGCCCGGCCCCGCCCGAAACGGGCCCCACCGTCGAGCCGTTCCAGCTCGGCGACCAGCTCACGCTGGCCGGAATTCAGGATCGCCTTGACGGCGTCACGTCTGTCGTCCTCACCCGGAAGCATGTCCCCCACCCCCGTGGGCGAGGGTACCGTGAAACCGAGGTCAACCGGCGATTTCGGCCCGCGCGATGACCTTCGTGATCTTCGCCCGGACGAGCGACTCCTCGGGCACGGCGTTCCGCTTCCCGTACTCCTCGGCCCGCTCGGCGCCCATGTACCGCGCACCGAGGCGGGTCGCCCAGGCGAGCATGTCGTCGTAGTCGTGGGTCAGCCGCGCCTCGGCCGTGAACTGGACGTACGAGTACGGCGGCTCCTGGTCGTCGACGACCAGGGAGATCCGCGGGTCGCGGGCGATCGCCTTGCCCTTGAGGGTGTCGGTGCCGGTGGTGAAGACCAGCTCGTCGCCGTCGGAGGTCTCGTCCAGCACGAACCAGATCGGGGTGACGATCGCGGCGCCGTTGGCCCGGACCAGGCCGAGCTTGCCCGTCCGGGTCCCCTCCAAAGCGAACTTCCACCACTCTTCGCGGCTCATCTCACGCATGCGAGCGACGTTAACGTGTCACCCGCGCGTGCGCAGAGGGTGGCCGACTAGCCTGGCCTGCTGTGCGAGACGACGACACCGGGGGCTTGGCCGACGAGGGGCTGACGCGCCGCCTCAAGGCGCTGGCCTGCACCGCGCCGCTGCACGACCTCGACGCGCGGAAGGCGAAGCTCGACTGGGCCGACGCCACGATCTACCAGATGGCCGAGATCGCGCTGCACACGATCGACCAGGTCACCATCGCGATGGACTTCGACACCGGCGCCGGCCACGACGAGGTCATCGACCGGCTGCTGCCGTTCATCGCCGCGCAGGCGCCGTCGCGGATGCCGGACGAACACGTCCGGGTCGCGAAGTGGGTCCTCGACAACCTGATCAACGTCGGCACGACCGACCGCGGTTTCCGGCGCGTCTACGGCTCGATGGGCCCGGGCGGCTACCAGCGCCGCCAGTTCGACTTCAAGCTGCTCGTCGAGCTGGCCGCCCGCGACGGCGAGGTCTACCTCCGCGCCACCGACGAGGCGATCAACGTCCTGGTCGGCGCCCTCGACACGGATGTCGAGTCGGCGCAGATCGCGGCCGAGGTCAAGCTCGAGAACCTGATCGCGCGGGGTCGTCTGGCCGACGCGAAGCTGGCCGCCGAGCAGGCCCGCTACCGGACCGTCCAGTACGGCGAGACCCTGCGCGCCAAGCTCGACGCGACCCGCCGCGACGTGCGGTCGGTCGACTGGGAACGCGAGGTCCCGGAGCTGCTCGACAGCGCGCTGAGCCACATCGAAGCGCGGTTCCGCGCCGAGAACGCCATCCTCAAGAACATCACCACCGCCCGCGACGAGACCGAGGACCTCGGCCGCAAGCGCCGCGCCGCGGAGCTCGTCGACATCGTCGGCGACTGCATCGGCCGCCACACGCGCCTGCAGTCGCGGCTGGCCGACGCGGGCGCGGTCTTCCGCGCCGAGCAGGACCGCCAGCAGTTCTCCGGCCCGCCCCAGCGCGCGACGCTCGACCTGTTCGGCCAGCTCCTCGTGCCGACGCTCGGCCTGCCGCTGGCCGACGCCGTCGCGCCCGTCGAACACTTCTTCCACGCCGCCGCCGGCATCACCGCGCCGGTCGTGCCGTCGCTGTCGTCCCTGGTCTCGCTGCTGCTGCGGCCCGCGCCGGAACGCGACCACCTGGTCGGGGAAATCCCCGAGCCGGAGCTCATGCCTGCGGAAACAACCGATCGCTTCGGCGACGACGTCTGGCGCCGCGCCGACGAGCTGCTCGACCTGCCCGAGGTGCCGCGCCGGCTCTCCGGCCTGCTCGAAGAAGCCCGCCGCAGCCGCCAACCCGGCCTCGCCGCCCTGGTCGCGCTGCGCGCGGTCCACGCCTACAGTCCCGGGGTCGGCGCGGCCCGGCGCCAGGGCGACCGCTCGGTGCTGCTGGCCGTCGACGACGGCACGCTGCTCGACGACCCGGAGTTCGGCGGCGCCGACCTGCTCCTGTCCACCGCCGCCGTAGAGCGTGCCGACGAAGAAGAGGAAGTCGCGTAATGGCGCTGTCCCACAGCAGCGTGGACGCCGAAGCCGCGGCCCGGCTGGTCGCGTTCGGCATGCGGCCGAAGCAGCTTCCCGCGCGTGACGTCGTCTACGGCGACCTCGTGCGCCGCTACGGCGAGGACAACGCGTTCAAGGCGCTCACCCACGCCGTCGCCGCCGGGCTCGGCCTGATGGTCCTCGAGGTCAACCAGCAGGCCGGCGCGGTCCTCGCGGCCACCGACGAGTCCGTCTTCGAGATCAAGATGGACTCCTACGCCCGCCAGGCCAAGATCCGCGAGCGCCGCGAGACCGAGAAGGTCCTGCACGGCCTCATCCACCTCGCCACCGCGGCGCTCGGCTACCCGCGCCCGGACGACCTCGCCAACGACACCTACATCGGCCGAGTCAGCGTCGAGCAGGTCGACGCGATGGTCCGCGAAGCCGCCCGCATGCTCGACGAACGCGCCGCCGCGGCCGAGGCCAACAACGACCCGCTCGCCGACGCGCCCGAGCTGGAACAAGCCTGGCGCGCCTACGCCCGGCGTCCCGCCGCGGCCGCGACCAAGGACGGCCGCCTCGCCGCCGACACCACCCGCGGCATGGTCAGCCGCGCCCTGCGCTTCCTCGCCGACCAGGGGTTCCTGGTCCCGGTGAGCGACGAGCAGGGCGGCACCTACCGGACCACGCCGCGCTACCAGATCCAGGTGCGCGAACTCGCCGCCGACGCCGCCTTCGACGACCTGCTCGCGCTCGACGTCGTGGCCGTCGCGAACGCGGGGGGCACGCTGCGCGCGGCGTCCTCCGACACGCTGTAGAGGGGAATCGATGTACGAGCTTTCGCGGGTCCGCCTGCACTCGGTGGGCCCGGCGGGTGCCCGCTACCAGGACGTCGTGCTCGACTTCAGCGGCGTCGGCGCCAAGATCACCGCACCCCAGCAGGACGCCCTGTTCAGCGCCGGCATCCACGCGACCGGCCCGGCCGAGCTGCGCCGCCCCTCGCCGGCGAGCGTGCTGTTCCTCGAGAACGGCGGCGGCAAGTCCGTCCTCATCAAGCTGATCTTCTCGGTCATGCTGCCCGGCCGCCGCCAGGTCGTCGGCACCACCAGCACCAAGGTCCTCGAGAAGTTCGTCGCCGCCAAGGACGTCTCGCACGTCATCCTGGAGTGGCTGCACGTCGAGAGCGGGCACCGGATCATCACCGGCAAGGTCTCCGAATGGCGCGGGCACGTCGTGTCCGCCGACTCCGAAAACCTCGCCGACTCCTGGTACTGCTTCCGCCCGACCGCCGCGCTGGGGCTCGATTCCCTGCCGATGACCCAGGACGGCCGGCTGCTCACCATGTCCGGCTTCCACGACAAGCTCGCCGCCGCCCAGCTGGCCGAGCCCGAACTGGAGCTGTCCTGGACCCGCCGCCACCACGAGTGGACCGGCCGGCTCGACTCCCTCGGCCTCGACACCGAGCTGTTCCGGTATCAGCGCGCGATGAACGCGGGCGAGGGCGAAGCGGCGGACGCGTTCGCCTTCGGCACCGACGACGCGTTCGTCGACTTCCTGCTGCGCGCGGTGATGTCCGAGGACGAGCCGAAGGACCTCGCCGAGGTCGTCTCGACGTATGCGCACAACCTGGCGCAGCGCGGGGACCTGTTGTCCGAGCGCGACTTCGTGGCGGGTGCCCTGGATCTGCTCGGTCCGCTGGCCGCCGAGGAAGGCGTCGCCGCCGAGTCGCGGAAGATCGCCGAGTCGGCCAAGGCCGCCATGGCCGAGCTGGCCGGGCGCGTCGTCGCGCGCGACGAGCTGGAGAACGCGCGGCTGTCCGGGCTCGAAGAGCACGTCACCGAGGTCAAGTCCGCGGAGAAGCTCGCCGAGGGCGACCACCGGCGGCTCGCCGCGGCCGTCACGGAGCTGCGTCGCCTGGTCGCCGTGCTGCGCCTGGACGAGTCGCAGGAGGCTCGCAAGCGCGTCGACGCCGAGCTCGCTTCGGCGAAAACCGAGGCGGAGGCCTGGCGTGAGACCGCGCGGGTTCTCAACCAGCTGAACGCGGCCCGCAAGGCGAAGGACCTGCGCGAGCTCGTCGGCAGCCGCGAGGAGAAGGCGCGTCCCGCGTTGCAGGCGCGCAACGACGCCGCTTCGGCGCTCGCACGCGGGCTGCACTCGCTGGCGCAGGACGCCCAGCGTCAGGCCGACAAGGCCGAGGCGCACGCGGGTGCGTTGCGCGCCGAGGCGGAGAAGGCCCAGACCGAACGCGACGAGGCCGCCAACCTCGCGGCCGGGCGGCGAGCCGAGGCGCGCGGGCTGACCGCGCGGATCACCGAGCTGCGCGAAGAGGTCCAGAACGCCGTCCGCGCCGGGCTGCTGCCCTCGGGCACCGACGTCGCGGAGGCCTCGCGGGCGGCCCGGAGCGCGGCCGAAGCCGCCACTGCCGAACTCGCCCGGCGCGAGCAGGAGCTGGACCGCGTCGCGACGGATCTCCAAGCGGCGCAACGGGCCGTGAACGAGGCGCACCAGCTGGCGGGCACCACCCAGGACCGCTTCGAGCGCGCCACCGAGGACCTCGACCGCGCCCACCGCCGCACCGACGCGCTCGCCGCCGAGGGGCGCCTGGTCGAGCTGCTCGGCGCCGACGACGTCGCCCTCGAAAGCGACTTGCCGGTGCTGCTGGAACGGCTGCGCGAAGCGAGCGCGTCCGTCGAGAAGGAGCAGACCGCGCTGCGGATGGAGGAGTCCGCCGACGAACGGGCCCTGTCCGCCCTCGGTTCCGGCGGGTTGCTGCCGCCACCGGAGGACGTCCAAGCCGCGCTGGACGCCCTGGAGGAAGCCGGCATCACCGCGTGGTCCGGCTGGCGCTATCTGTCCAAACTGGACGCTTCCCGGCGCGCCGAGGTGCTGGAAAGCCTGCCGCAGCTGGTGTCCGGCGTCCTGCTCAACGACGCCGCGCACGTGGACCGCGCCCGCGAGGTGCTCACGAAGCGGCGGCTGCTGCCGTCCGCGACCATCGCCGTCGGCACCACCGAAGCGCTGCTGGCCGAGGTGCCCGCCGCGCCCGGCGTCGAGTTCCTCGTGCCGCCCAACCCCGCGATGTACGACGAAGAAGCCGCCGACGCCGAGCGCGAAGCCGTGGCCCGGCGGCACACCGAGCGGCAGCGGCGCCTGGAAGCCCTGTCCGCCAAGCTGTCCGCGGACGGCGCGTTGACGTGGAAGCTCACCACCTGGCGCGAGGACTACCCGCCCGGCGCCGTCGCGACTTTGGCCGAGCAGGCGCAGGCGGCCCGGACCGCGCGCGAGACCGCCCGCGCGGCCCTGGAACAGGCCGACGCGGAGTTCGCGCGGCTGAGCGAAAAGGCCGCGTCGTTGCGGGAACGCGTCCCGGAGCTGCGGGCGGCCGCGACCGAAGCCGAGGAGCGGGCCCGACGGCTCGGGGAGCTGGGCGCCCGCAGCGCGCGGATCGCCGAGTGGACCGAAGACGTCGAGCGCGCCACCGAGGTCGCCGAACGCGCCGACCTGCAGGCCGCCGACGCCGCGGGCAAGGCCGCGCGGCTGCGCGAGCAGGCGGGGGAGGAGCAGCGCACCGCCGACGGCCACCGCCGCACCGCGACCACCGCCCGCGCCGAACTGGCCGAGGTCCCGGGCGCGGCCGAAGCGGCGGACGGCCCGGTGCCGGCCGAGCCCGTCGACGCGCTGCGGCGGACCTACCTGTCGGCGTCCGAGTCGTACGCGAAGGTCGAGGTCGGCAGCGACCTGCGGGCCGAGCTGGAGCAGGCCGAGTCCGCCGAAGCCGCCGCCGGGTCGGCCGTCGAGTCCCTCGAGGAAGCTGTCCGGGTCCGCGCCGCCGAACTGCTGGAGACGCCGGACGGTTCCGACGCCTCGGCCCGCGCGGCCGCCTTGGCGCGCGCTCGCCGCGTCGTCGACGGCCTGGAAGACGAGCGCACCGAAGCCATCGGGCTCGTCTCGACGCGACGGGCCGAACTGGACGCGTTGCCGCTGCAGAACGGCGTCAACGGCGAGAAGCCGCGCGACATCGAGCACGGTCTCGAGCTGATCGACGCCGCCGGCTTGGAGGCGTCGGCAGCCGCGCGGAAGTGGGAAGAGCTGCAGGAACGCCGGGCCGCGGCGGAAGCGACGCTGGAATCGGCCCGCAGTTCCGCCTCGGGTTTCTCGCTGCTCGCCGAGTCGATGGCGCACCTGGTGACCGACACCGACGCGGCCGCCTACGACGGCGACGTCGACACCGCCCGCGCCCAGCACGGCCGCCTCAACGCCACCTTCGCCGAGGCGCAGGAGGCCGCCGACGCAGGGGACCGGCGGGTGCGCGCGGCCGCCGACCAGCTCGCGCAGTACGCGACGGAGAAGCGGTTCGAGAAGCTGAGCACGCCGGTGCGCCAGCAGGTCATCTCGGTCAAGCGCGACCAGCTGCCCGCGCACGCCGCCGAGTGGGCCGAGGCGCTGCGGCCGCGGCTGCGGTCGCTCACCGACGACCTCGCGCAGATCGACCGCCACCGCGGCGGCATCATCACGCGCCTGCAGGGCATGGTCGACGGCGCGCTGCGGACGTTGCGCTCGGCCCAGCGCGTCTCGCGGCTGCCCGACGGCCTCGGCGATTGGTCCGGGCAGGAGTTCCTCCGCATCCGCTTCACCGAGCTGGAGGACAACGCGCTCACCGAGAAGCTCGGCGAGGTCGTCGACGAGGCCGCCGTCGGCAAGACCGCGGACGGCCGGGACGTCAAGCGTGACGGGCTTTCCCTGGTGCTGCGCGGAGTCCGGGCCGCCGCGCCCAAGGGCTTCCGCGTCGACATGCTCAAGCCGGACTCGGTGCTGCGGACCGAACGCCAGCGCGTCTCGGAGATCCGGGACGTCTTCTCGGGTGGCCAGCAGCTGACCGCGGCGATCATCCTGTACTGCACCCTCGCCGCGCTGCGGGCCAACAACCGCGGCAAGGCCCGCAACCGGCACTCGGGCGTGCTCTTCCTGGACAACCCGATCGGCCGCGCGTCCGCCGGGTACCTGCTGGAGCTGCAGCGGGCGGTGGCCGAGGCGCTGGGCGTGCAGCTCATCTACACGACGGGCCTGTTCGACGCGGGCGCGCTGTCGGAGTTCCCGCTGATCGTGCGGCTGCGCAACGACGCCGACCTGCGGGCGGGCCGCAAGTACCTGTCGGTGGACGCGACGATCCGCACCTCACTGGACGACCTGGGCGACCCGGACGGCGTCGCGCGGCTTTCGGCGACGCGGATGTTCAGCCGCCCGGCCGAAGAGCCCGCGGATTCCGCTGAGGACGAACAGACGGCGTAACGGGAACATCTCCCGGTGTTCGGTGGTTGCCGGGCGCATGACGAACCTGGGGGCGCTGGGCGCCACGTTGGGCACGACCGGGCCGGAGACCGTCACGGCCGCCGCGGAGCTGGACGAGCTGGGGTACGCCACGCTGTGGCTGCCGGGCGGGCAGGGCAGCAACCTGCCGCTGATCGCCGACGTGATCCACGGGACCGCGAAGATCCCGGTGGCGAGCGGCATCCTCCCGGTCGACCGGGTGCCCGCCGCCGACATCGCCCGGGCGTACGCGGACCTGCCGGCCGGGCGGTTCGTCGTCGGCCTCGGCGGCGCCCACGGCCCGCGTCCGCTGGCCACGCTGAACGACTACCTCGACGAGCTGGACGACACCGTCCCCGCGTCCGAGCGCATCCTTATCGGCGCTGGGCCCGAAGATGCTGGAGCTGGCGCGGGACCGCGCGTCCGGTGCCTACCCGTTCCTCGTGACGACGGACTACGTCGCTTCGGCGCGCGAGATCCTCGGCGCGGGAAAGCAACTGGTGGTGCTCCTGAGCGTCGTCCCGGGTGCCGACGCCGCCGCGACCCGCGAGCGCGCCCGCGAGGGCTCGCTGCGGTTCCTGGCCGGGATGCCCGGCTACGCGAACAACTTCCGCCGCATGGGCTTCACCGACGCCGACATCGCGGACCTCTCGGACCGGCTGGTCGACGGGCTCACGGTGCGCGGCGACCTCGACGCGGTCGTGGCCCGCCTGCGCGAATACCGGGCGGCCGGGGCGGACCAGGTCGTCGTCCCGGCCGGCGACCTGCCCCGCGAGTGGTGGCCGGCGTTGGCGGAGGCCCTCCGGTGACCACGGCGCGGGCGCGCGCGCTCACGCACGGCGTCCCGGCGGAGGTGTCCCTGCAGGACGCCCTCGCCGCGGTCGCCGATCCCGTGCGCCGCAGCATCCTGCGCTCGCTCGCCGAGGTGCCGGAGTGGACGAAGGCGTGCGGCACGTTCGACCTGCCGGTGGCGAAGGCGACGCTCAGCCACCACTTCTCGGTGCTGCGCGCGGCGGGCCTGATCGAGCAGCGCGACGCGGGCCCGCGGCGGCTGAACCGCTTGCGGCGCCCGGAGTTCGACGCGGCGTTCCCGGGGTTGCTGGACCTGGTGCTCAGTCACCCCGGCCGGTGAAGGCGAGGGTCGTGCCGAGGCCGATCATGACGAGGCCGCCGGTGCCGCCGACCATTTCGAGGCGTTTCGGTGAGCGGGCGAACCACGTCCGCGCGGTGCCCGCCACCAGCGCCCACGCGCTGTCGGTGGCCAGCGCGATCGCCGGCAGGCACAGGCCGAGCAGCAGCATCTGGAGTGGCACGGACCCGGCTGCCGGGTCGACGAACTGGGGGAGCAGCGCGGCGAGGAACACGATGGACTTCGGGTTCGCGAAGCCGACGACGAACCCGTCGCGCAGCACAATCAGGACGCGGCCGGGGGTCGTCGGGACCTTCGCGGCCATGGCGTCGGAGAGCTTCCGCCGGTGCCGGAAGGCCTGGACGCCCAGGTACACGAGGTAGATCGCGCCGGCGACCTTGATCGCGGTGAACACCGCGGCCGACGTCGTCACGAGCGCGCCGAGGCCGAACGCGACCGCGACGACCTGGGTGTAGACGCCCGCGGAGTTGCCCAGGACGGTGAGCAGCGCGTCGCGCCGCCCGACCGTCAGCGCGCGGCTGATGGTGAAGAGCACGCTCGGACCGGGGACGACGACCATGAGGAACGTCAGCGCGGCGAAGGCCGCGAATTGCGCACCGGAAACCATTTTGTGAGGCTAGCGCCTGGCCGGGCTCGGCGACCAGGCGTTTTTGTCGGTGCCGGGTGGTATCAACAGCGGGTGCCTCAGCCGACGATCAAGATCAGCACCGAACAGCGCCGGGCCCGCCTCGCGGTCCGGCACCACCTGGCCGCGCCCGCGGCCGCGGCCTCCGACGCGGTGGCGGGGGTGGTCGCCCTGCACGCCACGGACCCGGCGACCGTCCACCTTTCGGCGTGCGCGCGGCTCGCTTCACCGGCGATCGCGGAGGTGGAGCGAGCGTTGTACGAAGACCGCACCCTGCTGCGGCTGCTCGGCATGCGCCGCACGGTGTTCGTCACCGGCCTGGACACCGCGGCGCTCGTGCAGGCCGGCTGTTCCGCGGACATCGAGGTCAAGCAGCGGAAGCTCCTGGAGCAGCACCTGGGTCAGCAGGGGCATCCGGCGAACGTGCCGGAGCCGGGGAAGTGGCTGGCCGACGTCGAAGCGTCGGTCGAGGCGGCGCTGCGGGCCCGCGGCTCGGCGACGGCGCAGCAGCTCAGCGAAGACGAGCCACGGTTGCGGCAGCAGCTGCTGATGGCGGCGGGGAAGCCGTACGAGGCGATCGGGAACGTCACCAGCCGGGTGCTGTTCCTGCTGGCGGCCGGCGGCCGGATCGTCCGCGGCCGCCCGCGCGGGAGCTGGATCAGCACGCAGTACGTCTGGCATCCGATGGATTCCTGGGCGCCCGGGTTGTCCCAGTGGGACGCGGAGGAGGCGCGGGTCGAGCTGGCCCGGCGGTGGCTGCGGGCGTACGGCCCGGCGCCGGTCTCCGACCTGCGCTGGTGGACGGGCTGGACGGCCGGCCAGACGAAGGAGGCGCTGGCGGCGGTGAAGCCGGCGGAGGTCGACCTCGACGGCGTGCCGGGGGTGGTCCTGCCCGGCGACGTCGCGCCGGTGCCGTCGCCCCCGCCGTGGGTGGCGTTCCTGCCGGCGCTGGACCCGACCCCGATGGGCTGGCAGGACCGCGACTGGTTCCTGGGCGCGCACCGCCCGGCGCTGTTCGACCGCAGCGGCAACATCGGCCCGACGATCTGGCTGGACGGCCGTGTGGTCGGCGGCTGGGCCCAGCGCGCGTCGGGGGAGATCGCGTTCCGGCTGCTGGAGGAGGTGGGGAGCGAGGCGTCGGCCTTGGTCGAGGCGGCGGCGGACCGCTGCGCCGGGTGGTACGGCGAGGTCCGGGCGGTGCCGCGGTTCCGGACGCCGCTGGAGCGGGAGCTGACGGGGTGAAGATGCGTCGCCGGATCGGTGGAGTCATGGACCTCACGCCGGCTCGTGGTCGCCTCGAACCACGCTCGAAGCAGTGTCCGGAAGCCCTTGTCGCGCAAGATCCACTGAATCGATCCACTTCACGGCGCAGGGCGGCGCTCGCACAAACCCAGCACCCATCCCTGCCTGCGCTGACCGCCGGACCGCGGGCCGCGCCGGTCCGCCGTGGTCCGGGTGTCGGCCGCAGGAAGGCGACCCCACATTCGGCCCCGGCTTCTTAATCGATTCTTGACCCGTTCGCCAAGTGGTGGAAGTCTCGTCAGGGCAGTCAGGGACGCGCATGCCCGCACGCTAGGGTGGCCGCGAGCCCGCAAGTCACGGCCGGGCCTCCCGGCCGATCCTCAGAGGAGTGGCAGCAGTGACCGTTCGCGTAGGTGTCAACGGCTTCGGCCGCATCGGCCGCAACTTCTTCCGCGCCGTGCAGGCCAGCGGCCACGACATCGAGGTCGTCGCCTTCAACGACCTCGGCGACGTCGCGACCATGGCCCACTTGCTGAAGTACGACTCCATCCTGGGGCGTTACCCGGGTGAGGTCAGCGTCAGCGACGAGGGCATCGTCGTCGACGGCAAGACCATCAAGGCCCTCGCCGAGCGCGACCCGGCCAACCTGCCCTGGGGCGACCTGGGCGTGGACGTCGTCGTCGAGTCGACCGGCTTCTTCACCAACGCCGACGCCGCCAAGGCGCACATCGCCGGTGGGGCCAAGAAGGTCATCATCTCCGCGCCCGCCAAGGGCGAGGACCTGACCGTCGTCCTCGGCGTCAACGACGAGAAGTACGACGGCTCGCAGAACATCATCTCCAACGCCTCCTGCACCACCAACTGCCTGGGCCCGCTGGCCAAGGTCCTCAACGACGCCTTCGGCATCGAGCAGGGCCTGATGACCACGATCCACGCGTACACCCAGGACCAGAACCTGCAGGACGGCCCGCACAAGGACCTGCGCCGCGCCCGCGCCGCCGCCCTGAACGTGGTCCCGGCCTCGACCGGCGCCGCGAAGGCGATCGGGCTGGTGCTGCCGGAGCTGCTGGGCAAGCTGGACGGCTACGCGCTGCGCGTCCCGGTGCCGACAGGCTCGGCGACCGACCTCACGGTGACCCTGAAGAAGGCCGCCACCGTCGACGAGATCAACGCCGCCTACAAGGCCGCCGCCGACGGCCCGCTGGCCGGCATCCTGCGCTACTCGGTCGACCCGATCGTGTCCTCGGACATCGTCACCGACCCGGCGTCCTGCATCTACGACTCGCCGCTGACCAAGGTCATCGGCAACCAGGTCAAGGTCGTCGGCTGGTACGACAACGAGTGGGGCTACTCCAACCGCCTCGCGGACCTGATCAAGCTCGTCGGTTCGAAGCTCTGAGCCGGATGACCGTCAAGAACCTCGACGACCTGCTGGGCGAGGGCGTTCAGGGCCGCTACGTACTCGTGCGTTCCGACCTGAACGTCCCGCTCGACGGGTCCCGCATCACCGACGACGGCCGGGTCCGCGCCGCGCTGCCGACGATCAAGAAGCTCGCCGAGGCGGGCGCGAAGGTCGTCGTCACCGCGCACCTCGGCCGCCCGAAGGGCGAGCCGGACCCCAAGTACACCCTCGCGCCCGTCGCCCAGCGACTTTCCGAGCTGCTCGGCGCCGAGGTGACGCTGGCCGGTGACCTCGTCGGCGAGTCCGCGAAGGCGCTGACCGGCGGCCTGGCCGACGGCGGGGTCGTCCTTCTGGAGAACGTGCGCTTCGACGCGCGCGAGACCAGCAAGGACGCCGTGGACCGCTCGGAGCTGGCCGCCGAGCTGGGCGCGCTCGTCCCCGGCGGCGCGTTCGTCTCCGACGGCTTCGGCGTGGTCCACCGCAAGCAGGCCTCGGTCTACGAGGTCGCTTCGGTGCTCCCGGCGTACGCGGGCGGTCTGGTGCTGGCCGAGCTGGACGTGCTGAAGAAGCTGACCGACGACGTGCAGCGGCCCTACGTGGTCGTGCTCGGCGGTGCGAAGGTGTCCGACAAGCTCGGCGTCATCGCGAACCTGCTGACCAAGGTCGACCGGCTGCTCATCGGTGGCGGCATGGCGTACACCTTCCTCAAGGCCCAGGGCCACGAGGTCGGCAATTCGCTGCTGCAAGCCGACCAGCTCGACCAGGTGAAGGGCTTCCTCGCCGAGGCCGGGAAGCGCGGCGTCGAACTGGTGCTGCCGGTCGACGTCCTCGCCGCGACCGGGTTCTCGGCCGACGCCGAGCACGAGGTCGTCGAGGCCACGGCCATCCCGGCCGACCGCGAGGGCCTGGATATCGGCCCGGAAACCCGCGAGCTGTTCGCGGGCAAGCTGGCCGACGCCAAGACCGTGTTCTGGAACGGCCCGATGGGCGTGTTCGAGTTCGAGGCGTTCTCCGGCGGCACCCGCGCCGTCGCGGAGGCGCTCGTGAAGAGCGACGCGTTCACCGTGGTCGGCGGCGGCGACTCGGCCGCCGCGGTGCGGCAGCTGGGCCTGCCCGAAGACGGCTTCTCGCACATCTCCACCGGCGGCGGTGCCTCGCTGGAGTACCTCGAAGGCAAGGAACTGCCGGGCGTGACCGCTCTGGAGGAGAAGAACTAGTGGCACGCAAGCCGTTCATCGCCGGCAACTGGAAGATGAACCTGAACCACCTCGAGGCGATCGCGCTGGCGCAGAAGATCGCCTTCGCGCTGCCGGAGAAGTACTACGCGAAGGTCGATGTGGCGGTGCTGCCTCCGTTCACCGACATCCGCAGCGTGCAGACCCTGGTCGACGGCGACAAGCTGTCGCTCACCTACGGCGCGCAGGACATCGCGCCGCAGGACTCCGGCGCCTACACCGGTGACATCTCGGGCCTGATGCTGGCGAAGCTGGGCTGCAAGTTCGTCACCGTCGGGCACTCGGAGCGGCGCGAATACCACGCCGAGACCGACGAGCTGGTCAACAAGAAGGTCAAGGCCGCGCTCAAGCACGGCATCACGCCGATCCTCTGCATCGGGGAGAAGCTCGAGGTCCGCGAGGCCGGCGAGCACATCCACCACACCACGACGCAGCTGATCGACGGCCTGAAGGGCCTGAAGGCCGAGCAGGTCAAGGACGTGGTCGTCGCGTACGAGCCGGTCTGGGCGATCGGCACCGGCAAGGTCGCCTCCTCGGCCGACGCCGAAGAGGTCTGCAAAGCCATCCGGGCCACCCTCCAGGAGAAGTACGGCGACGACATCGCTTCGTCCGTCCGGGTGCTCTACGGGGGATCGGTGAAGTCGGGCAACATCGGCGAGCTGGTGGGCTGCGAGAACATCGACGGTGCCCTGGTCGGCGGAGCGAGCCTCGACGGCGAGGAGTTCACGAAACTCTGCGCACTCGCCGCGGGCGGGCCGCTGCCCTGATCGAGGCCACGACCGGGTAGCCTGTGTATCCGGTCCGTCACACAGCAGTGGACGAGTCCAGGGGTACGGTGGTGGTCGGAAGCGACCATGCCGTACCCCTGCATTCTCCTAGAGCCCAGAGGATGACATGAAGCTGTTCCTGCAAATCCTGTTGATCGTCACCAGCGTCTTCCTGGTGGTCGCGGTGCTGCTGCACCGGGGCCGGGGCGGTGGCCTGTCGTCGCTGTTCGGCGGCGGGATGCAGTCGAGCCTGGCCGGGTCGAGCGTGGCCGAGAAGAACCTCGACCGGATCACCCTGCTGCTGGGCGCGGTCTGGCTGATCAGCATCGTGGGCCTGGGTCTGCTGCTCAAGGTGTGAGGCGTCCGGCGCCCCGCCGTCCGATCGCGACCGGGTACGGCGGCAGGGTGCAGTGATTCGGCGTGCCTATTGGGGGGCGCGCCGCCGATTCCTAGGTGTGAGGATTCATGGTTGGCGGTAACGCGATTCGAGGCACCCGGGTGGGTGCCGGTCCTACAGGCGAATCGGAACGAGGTGAATCGGCGCCGCGGCGCCGGGTCGGCTACTGGTGCGCCAACGGGCACGAAGCCCGCCCGTCGTTCGCGCTCGAGGCGGACATCCCGGACGAGTGGGACTGTCCCCGCTGCGGGCTCCCGGGCGGGCAGGACGAGAAGAACCCACCGGCCGCACCCCGGACCGAGCCTTACAAGACGCACCTGGCTTACGTGAAGGAGCGACGCAGCGACGCCGACGGCGAGGCCATCCTGGCCGAAGCTCTCGAGCGCCTGCGCCAGCGCCGGGAGATCATCTAAGCGTTGCCGGCCGAAAGCCACCCCGGGAGCCCTCGGGGTGGCTTTTCGCGCGTCCGGCCGGGGCTCCGAGCGTGACCAGGGCGCCAACTCACGTGATCCCAGGGTCAACACGAGACTCGACGCCGTGTCGACCCCTCAATCACGCGTGTCGACCTTCCAGACACGTGAGCCGACCCTCCAGGTACGCGACCTGACTGTCCGGGTACGCGAGCCGACCCTCTGGGTACGTGAGCCGACTGTCCGGGTACGTGAGCCGACCCTCCAGGTTCGCGAGCCGACTGTCCGGGTACGCCCGCACGCCCTTCCCTGCGGAAGTCCGCGACTCCCCGCATCTGAGCAGCCCCCGTTTTCCACGCTACGGGAGAACACCGACGATTCCGGGGGCGAGAAAGTCGCGAACGGCGGATTCCGGGCCGTATTGGCCCGAAATCCGCCGCTCGCGGCTCCTGCACATCCGAAAACGTCAGCCACCGCCGGTAAAATGGACACCGGGGGCCGGACGGCCGCCCTCAGCGATCCAGCGGGTAGCGGGCTCGCACCCGGAAGCCGCCGTCCTCCATCCCGGACGTCTCGAAGCTCCCGCCCAGCAGGCGGGCCCGCTCGGCCAGCCCGGTCAGCCCGTGCCCGCCCGAAGGCAGCAGCTCCGCCGGCCGGTTCGCGCGCTCGTTGCGGACCTCGATCTTGAGCGCTCCGTGCTCACCCTGGATGCGGATCGTCGCCGTCGCGCCCGGGGCGTGCTTGTAGACGTTCGTCAGGCACTCCTGCACCGTCCGGTACGCCGCCGCCGACACCTGGTTCGGCAGGGCCTCCGGCAGGTGCTCCACTGACAGGTGCACCGGCACCTCCGACGTCCGGATCAGCCGGTCGAGGTCGTTGATCCCGGGACGCGGGCCGTCGTCGTCGGCGCCCGCGCGCAGCACGCTCAGCAGCGAACGCAGCTCCTCCAGGGTCCGCTTCGACAGCGTGCGGATGACCTGCGCGGTCTCCTGCGCGTGGTTGTCGGTGGTCTGGGCCTGCAGCGCGCCGGCCTGCATCGCGATCAGCGTGATCTGGTGCGAGACGACGTCGTGCATCTCGCGCGCCAGCCGGGCGCGCTCCTCGGCGCGGACGGCGTCGGCGTGGAAGCGGCGCTCGCGGTCGCGGCTCGTGGCCAGCTCGGCGAGCTTGTTCGAAACCTCGGCCCGCGCTCCGATGAGCAGGCCGATCGCGATCGGCATGCCCGCGACGAGCACGCCGTAGATGCCGTCGAGGATGTGCTCGCGCCAGCTGAGCTCGGCGAAGTCCTCCAGGGGCCACTGCACGAACCGGCAGCACCACACCAGCGCCGCGCCGACCCACACCTGCCAGTGCAGCTGACGGCGGGTGGCGAGCATGCCGAGCGTGATCATCGACGCGAGCTGCGCCCAGCCGGCCAGGAAGCCGGGGACCGCGACGAGCACGGCGAGGAACGGGAACTTCCGGCGGAACACGACCGCGAGGCAGGCGGCGCCGGAGAGCCAGATCGAATACGGCTGGGCCTTCTCGGGGATCACCAGCCAGACGTCGAGCACGGCCAGGATGACCGCGGCCGCCTCGATGGCGAACGTGACCACGGCGGGCCGGGGCACCGAGCCGAACAGGCTCAGCCCGCGCTTGCGCACCCGCTCGGCGGCCGATGGCCCCGAGCCGGCGATCGAGATGCCTGGAATCGAGAGTCCCTCTGTACTCATCGCTGGCGACCCCATTCGTCTTGTGGACTTACTGATGAGAGGTGCTCAGGGCCCGATCGGGACGCGCAGCAACGGACAAATGTGCGGATGCTAACGAGGTGGCGTACGAAGACGGTAAGTTTCACCCGTTGTCGGAGTTCCGGCGTCCGAATTCCGTAGTCGACTACTCCGTCCGGGGGATAGCCGCGGAGGGGTGCTACCGAGAGTGGGAGAGTTGCTCCCCGCTGTGCACCGAGACGACCACATCGTGGGAATCATGTTACCCACGTGTGGGCGCCGGCGATAGGTCGTCAGGCCACCATCGACCTGAGGTCGTCGCTGAGCAGGTCGTGCAGGCCGGTGGCGCAGGCCTTCGCCGTCTCGATCGACCGCGGCAGCATGCCGGCTTCGTACGTCCGGACGGCTTCGTCGACGCTCGGCGCGGTGGCCAGCGCGGTGGCGAGCTCGGTGCCGTCCAGCAGGGCCAGGTTCGCGCCGACGCCCAGCGGAGGCATCAGGTGTGCCGCGTCGCCGAGCAGCGTGAGCCCGGGCGTGTGGGTCCAGGCGTGCGGTACCGGGAGGACGTGCAGCGGCCGGTGCGTGAAGCCGCCGTCGAGGTCGTGCAGGAACCCGAGGAGGCTCGGGTGCCAGCCGGCGAAGCGCTCCAGAAGGTTCGCGCGCACCGCCGCGGTGTCGGCGAAGTCGAGGTCGGCGGCCCAGCCTTCCGGGGCGTAGAAGACGGCGTAGCAGCGGATGTGGCCGTTGCTGTTGCGCTGCGCGACGAGCGCCTTGCCGTCGATCTTCGTCATCATTGTCCCTTGGCCGGTCAGCGCGGCCAGGTGCGGGTGGCAGCGGTCGGCGTCGTCGAGGCCGAGTTCGACGAACGTCACCCCGCTGTACTCGGGCCGGACGCCGGTGAGGGTCTGGCGGACGCGGGACCACGCGCCGTCCGCGCCGATGACCAGGTCGAAGTCCGCCGTGCCGCCGTCGCCGAAGCTCAGGCGGCTGGGGGAGACCTCGGTGATCGAGCGTCCCCAGCTCACGGTGCCGGGCTTCAGCGACTCGAGGAGGAGGCCGCGGAGCTGGCCGCGGTCGATCTCGGGGCGGAAGTCGTCGCCCTCGGCGGGGACCTCGTCCATGACGACGTCGCCGCTGAGCGGGTCGAGGGCGCGCATCTGCTGGCCTTCGGGGCGGGCCAGCTCGCGGAATCGTTCGTACAGGCCGGCGGTGCGCATGGCGACCTGGCCGGTGTCGCCGTGCAGGTCGAGCGTGCCGCCCTGGCCTCGGGCGCCGGCTGAAGCTTCTTGTTCGAAAACGGTGACGTCGAGGCCGTGGAGCTGCAGGACGCGGGCACAGGCGAGTCCGCCCAAGCCGGCGCCGGCGATCGCGATGGAGTTCATGACTTCCCCCTGGAAGTTCGGTGCCGCCGGCGAGTCCGGTGGCCTTAACTCAGAAAAGCACAGTGACTCAAAAAGTGCAACGACTCAACTTTTGAAGTGAGTCCACCATCACGTAGGCTGAGGCTATGACCGAAGTGATCGGGCGCCGCGAGCGCAAGAAGGCGCAGACCCGCCAAGCGCTGGCCGACGCCGCGCTGGAGCTGTTCCTCGAACGCGGCTACGACGAGGTCGGGGTGAAGGACGTCGCGGACGCCGCCGACGTTTCGGTGACGACGTTGTTCAAGTACTTCCCCAGCAAGGAGGCGCTGCTGTTCGACCAGGACGACGACATCGAGGCGGCGCTGGTCCTGGCGGTCCGCGGCCGGCCACCGGGGCACACGATCGTGGACGCGCTGCGGGAGCACATGCTGGCGGACAGCGCGGACGGCGGCCCGAGCGCCGAGTTCATCCGGCTGATCGAGAGCACGCCGGTGCTACGCGACTACGGCCGCCGCATGTGGATGCGCCACGAGACGGCGCTGGCCCGCGCGATAGCGGAGGAGATGGGCGCCCCCGAGGACGATGTGTCGTGCGCGGCCTTGGCGCGGTTCGCGCTGGCGTCGCGGGAGCTGATCGTGGCCCACGAGAACCCGCGGCGGGCGGCGGAGGAGATCTTCGGCAACTTGGGCCGCGGCTGGCGGGTGAAGTAGGCCGCCCGAAAGCCGTGAAGGCCACCTTGAGGAACTACAAGTTCCTCAAGGTGGCCTTCACGAACCATCGAAATCAAGCCGTAGGCGGCTGATACACCTTCGTCAGCTTCCCGGCCGCGGCGCGATCCAGCAGCCACAGCGTCCGCCGGTGTCCGCGAGCCCCGGCCACCGGCAGCTGAACCTCACCGGCTCCCGACAACGCCAACGCCACCGCGTCCGCCTTCGCCGAACCAGCCGTCATCAGCCACACATCCCGAGCCCGGCGGATCGCCGGCAGCGTCAGCGAAATCCGGGTCGGCGGGGGCTTGGGGCAGTTGCGCACCGCCACCACCGACCGGTCGGTCTCGTACACCGCCGGGGACTCCGGGAACACCGATGCCGTGTGCCCTTCGCCGCCCAGACCCAGCAGCATGATGTCGAACGACGGCACGTCGCCGTGGTCCTCCGGGCCGGCCTGAGAAGCCAGCACCGAAGCGTACGAAGCAGCCGCCGCGTCCACGTCCGAGCCGAACTCGCCGTCCGACGGCGCCATCGCGTGGATGCGCTTCGGGTCCAGCGGGACGTGGTCGAGCAGGGCCTCGCGGGCCTGCTTCTCGTTCCGCTCGTCCGAGTCCGCCGGGACGAACCGCTCATCGCCCCAGTAGATGTCCAGGCGCGACCAGTCGATCGCGTCGCGGGCCGAGGACTGCCGCAGCTCCGACAGCACCGCGATGCCCGTGCCGCCGCCGGTGAGGACCAGCGACGCCGACCCCTTGGCCGCCTGGACGTCCACCAGCCGCGTGACCAGCCGGGCGGCCGCCGCGGCCGCCAGCAGGTCCTGGTTCGCGTAGACGACGACCTCGGTCTTGCTCATGAACCGCTCTTCTTGCCGTTGGCGCCCGCCTTCGCCGGTGCCTTGGCCGCGGCGGCGGCCGCGGGAGACGTGACGTCGGCCTTGGCCGGCGCGCCCGTCTTGCCGTTGGTCCCGGACGTGATCTTGCCGAGACCGTGCAGCGAAGCCTCGTACACCTCGTCCGGGTCGAGCCGGCGCAGCTCCTCGACCAGGCAGTCCTGGGTGCTGCGCCGCTGCAGGGCGATCCGCCGGGTCGGCTGGCCCGGCTGGGTCAGCGTGCCGACGCGCCCGTCCGGCCGGTGCAGCTCCACCGCTCCCGAGCGGCGCTCGAGGTTGACCGAGATGATGCCGGCCGCGCCCGAGCTCTTGACCCGCTTGACCGGCACCTTCAGGTACTCGGCCAGCCAGGCGGCCAGCAGCTCGGTGGATGGCGAGTCGGCCTCGCCGGTCACGGTCGCGGCGGTCACCTTCTCGTACGGCGGCAGGTCCAGCGCCGAGACGAGCTGGGCGCGCCAGTGGGTCAGGCGCGTCCAGGCCAGATCGGTGTCGCCCGCCGTGTAGGCCTTCGCCCGCGTGGTCAGCGCCTTGACCGGGCTCTTCTCCGCGGCCGAGTCGGTGATCCGGCGCTGGGCCAGCTCACCGAGCGGGTCCTTGTCCGGGTCCTTCGGACCGGTCCCGGGCCACCAGGTGACGATCGGCGCGTCCGGCAGCAGCAGCGGCACGACCGCGCTCTGGCCCTGGGCGGCCAGCGGGCCGTAGAGCCGCAGCACGATGACCTCGCTCGCGCCGGCGTCGCCGCCGACCCGGATCTGGCCGTCGATGCGCGGCGCCGCGGTGCGGGCGCCCTTGGCCACCACGATCACCCGCGACGGGTGCTCGCGGCTCGCGCCGTTGGCCGCCTCGATGGCCTCTTCGAGGTTGGCGTCGTCGTCGGCCACGATCACCAGCGTCAGGACGCGTCCGAGCGCGACTTGCCCGCCTTGTTCGCGGATCTCCACCAGCTTCTTGTTCAGTGCCGAAGTCGTGGTGGACGGCAGGTCGATGATCACGGGCGCCTCCATTTCCGGCCGGTGCGCTCCAGCATTTCGTCGGCGGACGGCGGGCCCCAGGTGCCCGGCGGGTACTGCTCCGGCGCCCCTTCCTTGGCCCAGTTCTCCAGGATCGGGTCGAGGATCTTCCAGGAGAGCTCGACCTCCTCGTTCACTGGGAACAGCGACGGCTCGCCGAGCAGGACGTCGAGGATCAGGCGTTCGTAGGCCTCGGGGGAGGACTCGGTGAACGCGTGCCCGTACCCGAAGTCCATCGTGACGTCGCGGACCTCCATCGTGGTCCCCGGCACCTTCGAGCCGAACCGCAGCGTGATGCCCTCGTCCGGCTGGACCCGGATGACCAGGGCGTTCTGCCCCAGCTCCTCGGTCGACGTCGAATCGAACGGCAGGTGCGGCGCCCGCTTGAACACGACGGCGATCTCGGTGACGCGGCGGCCGAGCCGCTTGCCGGTGCGCAGGTAGAACGGCACCCCGGCCCAGCGGCGGCTCTGCACCTCCAGGGTCACTGCGGCGTAGGTCTCGGTCTTCGAGTCCTTCGCGAAGCCCTCTTCCTGCAGCAGGCCGGGCACCTTCGTGCCGCCCTGCCAGCCGCCCGCGTACTGACCGCGCGCGGTCGTCTTGCCCAGCGGCCCGAGCGGCTTGGTGCCCGAGAGCACCTTGATCTTCTCCGCGCGCAGGGCCCGCGGGTCGAACGACAGCGGCTCCTCCATCGCGGTGAAGGCCAGCAGCTGCAGCAGGTGGTTCTGGATGACGTCGCGGGCCGCGCCGATGCCGTCGTAGTACCCCGCGCGGCCGCCGAGGCCGATGTCCTCGGCCATGGTGATCTGCACGTGGTCGACGTAGTTGGCGTTCCAGATCGGCTCGAACAGCTGGTTCGCGAAGCGCAGCGCCAGGATGTTCTGCACCGTCTCCTTGCCGAGGTAGTGGTCGATGCGGAACACCGACTCCTCGGGGAAGACGTCGTTGACGATCGCGTTCAGCTCTTCGGCGCTCTTGAGGTCGTGCCCGAACGGCTTCTCGATGACGACGCGCCGCCAGGTCTTCTCGTCGGCGTTCGCCAGCCCGGAGCGGGCCAGCTGCTTGGTCACCACCGGGAACGCGCCGGGCGGGATCGACAGGTAGAACGCGGTGTTGCCGCCGGTGCCGCGTTCGTGGTCGAGGTCCTTGACCGTCTGCGCGAGCCGGTCGAACGCGTCGTCGTCGTCGAAGGTGCCCTGGACGAACCGGATGCCTTCGGCGAGCCGGTTCCACACCGACTCCTTGAACGGCGTCCGCGCGTGTTCCTTCACCGAGTCGTGCACGAGCTCGCCGAAGTCCTGGTGCTCCCAGTCGCGCCGGGCGAAGCCGACGAGCGAGAAGCCGGCGGGCAGCAGCCCGCGGTTGGCCAGGTCGTAGATGGCGGGCATCAGCTTCTTGCGGGCCAGGTCGCCGGTGACCCCGAAGATCACCAGGCTGGACGGCCCGGCGATGCGCGGGAGGCGCTTGTCCCGCGGATCGCGCAGCGGGTTGCTCCAGGTCATGCGTCCCCCTCCTGTACCGCGCGGACGACCGCCGCGAGCCCCGCGGCCCGGTCGGTCAGGTGCAGGCGCAGCACCGGGCGGCCGTGCTCGGCGAGCACCTGCCCGTCACCCAGGGCCTGCGCGTGCTGCAGCTGGCCGAGCGTGTACGGCCGCTCCGGGACGTCGAGGTCCTGCTCGACCGCGCCGGTGAGCTGCAGGAACACGCCGTTCTGGTGCCCGCCCTTGTGGTACTGGCCGGTCGAGTGCAGGAACCGCGGGCCCCAGCCGAACGTCGTCTGCAGGCCGGTGTGCTTGGCGATCTCGCCGCGCAGCAGCTCTGTCGACGCGTCGTCGAGGCGGTCGAGGTAGGCCTGCACGGCGATGTAGCCGGCTTCCGGCGCCGAAGCGAAGAACGCGCGGAGCACGTCCACGAGCTTCCCGTCGGTGGAAACGCCGTCGCTGCCGAAGATCTCGACCGGACCGTCCACATTGGACGCCGTCTCGCCGCCCTTGAGCTTCTCCGGGTCGTCCAGCAGCGCGCGCGTCGCCTTCTTCGCGGTCTCGACGTCGGGCTGGTCGAACGGGTTGATCCCGAGCAGCCGCCCGGCCAGCGCCGTCGCGAACTCCCAGAGCAGGAGCTGCGCGCCGAGCGAGCCGGTGACGGCGACCTTCGCCGCGCCCTGCGGGCTGCCGATGGCGACCGCGGTGGCGTCGGACTTCGCATCGGCGAAGCCGGGGGCCTCGGTGCTCTCGACCGCGACCGGCAGCAAGCCGGTGCCCTGCTTGCCGGTGGACTCCGCGATCAGCTGCTCCGCCCAGTCGGGGAAGCCCTTGATCCCGGAACCGGAGTCGGCCAGGACGACCTTCTCCGCGCCCGCTTCGTGCGCGGCGGCCCACGCGGCGGCCAGCTTGACCGCCGGGTTCGCCGCGTCGTCGGCCGCGAGCTCCTCGGCCGCCGAAGCGGCCTGGTCGAGCAGCCGGGCGACGTCCGCGCCGGCCAGCCCGGCCGGGACGAGCCCGAACGCGGTCAGCGCCGAGTAGCGGCCGCCGACGTTCGGGTCGGCGAGGAAGGTCTTGCGGTAACCCTCCTTTTCGGACAGTTCCTGAAACGGCGAGCCCGGGTCGGTGACGACCACGATCCGCCGCGCCGCGTCGATTCCCGCGTCGGTGAAGGCCTTCGCGAAGATCCGCCGGTGGCTGTCGGTCTCGACGGTGCCGCCCGACTTCGACGACACCACGATCACCGTGCGCTCGAGGTCACCGGCCAGCGCGTCGGCGACCTGGCCCGGGTCGGTGGTGTCGAGCACGGTCAGCGCGACGCCGTCGGTGGCGGTGATCACCTCCGGCGCCAGCGACGAGCCGCCCATGCCGGCCAGCACGACGCGGTCGACGCCCTCGGACCGCAGTTCGGTCCGCAGCGCCTCGATCTCGCCGATCAGCGGCCGGGACGACTTGTGCAGCGTCGTCCACGAAAGCCGGATCGACGCCTCGGATTCGGCGTCGGCTCCCCAGAGCGTCGCGTCCTGCGCCGCCAGCTTCGACGCGGCCTGGTCGGCGACCAGCCGCTCGGCCAGCGGCGCGGCGCGTTCCGCCAGTTCGGCGTCCACGATCTCGACGCCGGTCTTTTCGCCTGTCGTCATGTCGTGCTTCAGCCCTTCGCCTTTTCGAGCTGGCCGTTCACGGTCTCGAGCAGTTCGGTCCAGGACTTCTCGAACTTCTCGACGCCCTCGTTCTCGAGCGTGAGGAACACGTCGGTGATGTCGATGCCGACGGCCGTGAGCTTGTCGAAGACCTGCTGCGCGTCCTTGCCGTGGCCGCTGACCCGGTCGCCCTTGAGGTCGGCGTGCTCGGCGACCGCGTCGAGGGTCTTCTCCGGCATGGTGTTGACGGTGTTCTTGACGACCAGGTCGTCGACGTACAGCGTCGGGGAGTAGTCCGGGTTCTTCACGCCGGTCGAGGCCCACAGCGGGCGCTGCGCGTTCGCACCGTCGGCGGCGAGGGCCTTCCAGCGGTCCGTCGAGAAGAGCTCTTCGAAGGCCGCGTAGGCGAGCCGGGCGTTGGCGACGGCCGCCTGGCCGCGCAGCGCCTTGGCCTCGTCGGTGCCGATCGCGTCGAGCCGCTTGTCGATCTCGGTGTCCACGCGGGAGACGAAGAACGACGCCACCGAGTGGATGCCGCGCAGGTCGTGGCCGTTGGCCTTGGCCTGCTCGAGCCCGGCGAAGAAGGCCTCGATGACCTTCTTGTAGCGCTCGACGGAGAAGATCAGCGTGACGTTGACGCTGATGCCCTCGGCCAGCGTGGCGGTGATCGCCGGCAGGCCCTCTTCGGTGGCCGGGATCTTGATCAGCACGTTCGGCCGGTCGACGGTCTTCCACAGGTCCTTCGCCTCGGCCACCGTCTTCTCGGTGTCCTTGGCCAGGCGCGGGTCGACCTCGATGGAGACGCGGCCGTCGACGCCGTTCGTGGCGGTGTAGACGTCGCGGAACAGGTCCGCGGCGTTGCGCACGTCGGTCGTGGTCAGGTCCCGGATGGTCGCCTCGACGTCGGCGCCCTGGGCGGCGAGTTCCTTCGTCCGCTCGTCGTAGGCGTCACCCTTCGACATCGCGTTGGCGAAGATCGTCGGGTTGGTCGTCACGCCGACGACGTGCTTGTCGCGGACGAGCTCGGCGAGGTTGCCGGTGTTCAGGCGTTCGCGCGAAAGGTCGTCCAGCCAGATCGATACGCCGGCCTCGGACAGTTGCGCGAGCTTGTCGGTGCTCATCTATGTCCCTCTCAGTTCTTGGTGTTGGCGATCGAGCGGCGGGCCGCCTCGACGACTGCTTCCGCGGTGAACCCGAACTCACGGAACAGGGTGGCGGCATCGGCGGAGGCGCCGAAGTGCTCGATCGAAACGTTCACCCCGGCGTCACCGGTGAAGCGGTGCCACGACTGGGCGATGCCCGCCTCGACGGACACGCGGGCCTTCACACCGGCCGGGATGACGGATTCGCGGTAGGCCGCGTCCTGCGCGTCGAACCACTCGACGCACGGCATCGAGACGACGCGCGCCTTGACGCCGTCGGCCTCGAGGGTCTTCTTCGCCTCGACGGCGAGCTGGACCTCCGAGCCGGTGCCGATCAGCACCACGTCCGGGGTGCCGTCCGAATCGGCCAGGACGTACCCGCCCTTCGCGACGCCCTCGGCGGTGGTGCCCTCGAGCACCGGCACGTTCTGGCGGGTGAGCGCCAGGCCGGACGGGTGGTGGATGTCCTCCAGCACGGCCTTCCACGCGTACGCGGTCTCGTTGGCGTCCGCCGGGCGGACGACGTTGAGGCCCGGGATCGCGCGCAGCGCGGAGAGCTGCTCGATCGGCTGGTGCGTCGGGCCGTCTTCGCCGAGCCCGATCGAGTCGTGCGTCCAGACGTAGGTGACCGGCGCCTTCATCAGCGCGGCCAGCCGGACCGGCGGGCGCATGTAGTCGGAGAAGATGAGGAACGTCGCGCCGTACGGGCGGGTGCCGCCGTGCAGCGCGATCCCGTTGAGGATCGAGCCCATGGCGTGCTCGCGGATGCCGAAGTGCAGCGTCCGGCCGTACGGGTTGGCCTGCCACATGTCGGTGGCGGCCTTCTCGGGACCGAACGAGTCGGCGCCCTTCATCGTGGTGTTGTTGCTCTCGGCCAGGTCGGCCGAGCCGCCCCACAGCTCCGGCAGGGGGTCGGCGAGGGCGTTGAGCACCTCGCCGGAGGCCTTGCGGGTCGCGATGCCCTTGGCGTCCGGCTCCCACTTCGGCAGGTTGTCGGCGAAGCCCTCGGGCAGCGTGCGGGTGGACATGCGGTCCGCGATCTTCTTGCGCTCCGGGTTGGCCTTGCCCCACGCGTCGAACTTCTCGGTCCACTCGGCGTGGGCGCTCTTGCCGCGGTCCAGGGCCTGGCGGGTGTGCTTGATGACGTCGTCCTCGACCTGGAACGACTGCTCCGGGTCGAAGCCGAGGATCTTCTTGACCGCGGCGACCTCTTCGCCGCCCAGCGCGGCGCCGTGCGCCTTGCCGGTGCCCATCTTCTTCGGGGCCGGGTAGCCGATCACGGTCTTCACCGCGATGAACGACGGGCGGCCGGTCTCGGCCTTCGCGTTCTTGATGGCCTCTTCGATCGCGACGACGTCTTCGCCGCCTTCGACGACCTGGGTGTGCCACCCGTAAGCCTCGTAGCGCGCGACGGTGTCCTCCGAGAGGGCGATGTTCGTGTCGTCCTCGATGGAGATCTTGTTGTCGTCCCAGAAGAGGATCAGGTTGCCCAGCTCCTGGCGGCCCGCGATGGACGAGGCCTCGGAGGTGACGCCCTCTTCGATGTCGCCGTCGGAGGCGATGGCGTAGATGTGGTGGTCGAAGATGCTCTCGCCGGGTGCCGCGTCCGGGTCGAGCAGGCCGCGCTCGCGGCGGGCGGCCATCGCCATGCCCACGGCGTTCGCCACGCCCTGCCCCAGCGGGCCGGTGGTGGTCTCGACGCCGTCGGTGTGCCGGTACTCCGGGTGGCCCGGGGTCTTGGAGCCCCACTTGCGCAGCTGCTTGAGGTCCTCGAGCTCGAGGCCGTAGCCGGCGAGGAACAGCTGGATGTAGAGGGTCAGGCTGCTGTGCCCGGCCGACAGCACGAACCGGTCGCGGCCCGGCCAGTTCTGGTCGTTGGGGTCGTGACGCAGCGTGCGCTGGAACAGTGTGTAGGCCAGCGGCGCCAGGCTCATCGCGGTGCCGGGGTGGCCGCTGCCACAGTTCTCCACCGCGTCCGCGGCGAGCACCCGGACGGTGTCCACGGCGCGGGTGTCGGTGTCGGTCCAGTCGGCGGGGACGTTACGCCGGAGGAGTGGGTTGTTCTCGCTGGTAGGGGCAGTATCGGACACTGAACTCCAACTCCCGGTCATGATGGTTGCGGCTGGTCTTCCTCGTACCGGTTACCCGTGCGCGGGGTCATCTATCTCAATCGATCCCGAAGGGACGATATTCCTGCTCGCGACCCAGCGCAGGGGCAATCGCGGCCCGACCCGGCCAGCCTAGTGCTTGGACCCGTTCCCGACCCGCGATCACCCACGGGATTCACCACGTCTAACATCGTTCGAGGGTTCAGTTCGGCAGGTTTGCGCGGCACCACCACTGCCTACCCGGACTTGCCCGCCCGAACCTGACGCAGGGAGTGAAATGTCGTTGGTGAACGCTGCGCACGGACGCAGTGACGACACCAGCGCCGTGCACCCGACCGGTGAGCGACCGCACGGTGACCGGCGAAGCATCCGTCAGGTCCTCGGCGCCTACGCCGCACTGGCGAAACCGCGGGTGATCGAGCTCCTCCTGGTGACCACCATCCCGGCGATGTTCCTCGCCGGCCGTGAAATCCCCTCGCCGTGGCTGGTCCTGGCCACCCTGGTCGGCGGGACCATGGCCGCGGGCAGCGCGAACGCGCTCAACTGCGTGATCGACGCGGACATCGACAAGGTGATGAACCGCACGAAGCGCCGTCCGCTGGTGAAGGACTCCGTGCCCCGGCGCGGTGCGCTGATCTTCGGCTTGGTCATGGGCGTCGCGTCGGCCGTGGTGCTCTATTTCACGGTCAACATGCTGTCGGCGATCCTGGCGGTCGCGACGATCCTCTTCTACATCTTCGTCTACACGCTCGGGCTCAAGCGGCGGACGTCACAGAACGTGGTCTGGGGCGGCGCGGCGGGCTGCATGCCGGTCGTCATCGGCTGGGCCGCGGTCACCGGCACCGTGCAGTGGCCGGCGTTCGTGATGTTCGGCGTCATCTTCTTCTGGACACCGCCGCACACGTGGGCGCTGGGCATGAAGTACCGCGACGACTACGAGCGCGCGGGCGTCCCGATGCTCCCGGTCGTCGCCACCGCCCAGCACGTCGCCAAGCAGATCGTCATCTACTCGTGGGTGATGGTGGCGTGGACGCTGCTGCTGCTCCCGGTGACGTCCTGGCTGTACGGCACGTTCGCCATCCTGGCGGGCGGCTGGTTCCTCTTCTACGCGCACAGCCTGCAGACCGCGGTGCGGCGCGGGGAAGAGACGAAACCGATGGCGCTGTTCCACCGGTCCAACACGTACCTGATGATCGTGTTCGTGGCGCTGGCGGTCGACTCGGCCATCGGTTTGCCCACCCTCGGCCTGCCGTTCTGAGACGGATCGGGATCGCGGTCGCCGCGGTCGTCGTCCTGGGCCTGCTCGTCCTCCTCGGGCGGGGCAGGTTCCCGGCCTTGGACGACAGCCTGCTCACCGGCGGTTGTGCCATTCCCGCCCGGATCACCGCGGTCCCGGGCGCGGCCGACGCCGCTCCCGGCGGCGGCGGTCTCCGCGTCGCCGACCACGGGACCAGCGCCGTCGTGCTGGAGAACACGAGCGCCCAGATCGCGTACCGCATCCCGGTGACTTCCGGCGCTCGGACGGTCGAGGTGCCGCTGCTCACCCCGGGGGAGCGAATCGGCGTCGCGCTCGAGCGGCCCGTACTCGGCCCGGTCACCTGGCTGACCCCGGAGTCGCTCGGCGGCTTCACCCCGGTGACCGCGACCGTCGTCCCCGGCGGCGTCCGCTACCGCTCGGCGAACTGCCGGGCGCTGACCAGCCGTGGAGCCGCGGTGCTCCACCGCGACGCGAGTGGTCGGATCGTCGGCGCGGAGCAGTTGCCGACGGCGAGCGTGTCGTGCGCGGTGGGGGAGAAGGAACTGCCGGTGGCCCTCGCTCCCGGCGCCGAGGTCTACCCGTACTGCGCCCTCGGGCCGGAATGATCCCGCCGGGGCGGCCGTTAGACTGGTTCGGCTCTTTTCCTTGTAGGCGAAAGCAGGATCCTCTTGTCCGTGTCCTCGGACGGCTTCTCCGCCGAGCTCGCCCGCGAGCAGGCGTACGTCACCACCCTCTACGCGAAGCTCGACGCCGAACGCGTCGAGGCCCAGCGGCGCCTCGACGAGACCCTCCGCCAGACCGGCGGCACCCCGCAGGCCCGCACCGAACGCGACGTCGCCACCACCCTCTACACCGACCGGCTCGCCCAGCTCGGCTCGGTCGAGCAGGGGCTGGCCTTCGGGCGCCTCGACTTCGTCCCCGGCAACGCCGAGGAGACCACCTACATCGGCCGGCTCGGGCTGTTCGACGAAGACGACGACTACCGGCCGCTGCTCGTCGACTGGCGGGCGCCGGTCGCGCGGCCCTTCTACCTCGCCACCGCCGCGTCGCCCGACGGCGTGCGGCGGCGCCGGCACCTGCGGTCGCTGACCCGCAAGGTCACCGGCTTCGACGACGAGATCCTCGACCTCACCGCCGCCGACCAGGGCCAGGACCTCGGCCTGGCCGGCGAGGCCGCGCTGCTCGCCGCGCTCGAGCAGCGGCGCACCGGCGAGATGAGCGACATCGTCGCCACCATCCAGGCCGAGCAGGACCGCATCATCCGCGCCCCGCTCGGCGGCGTCATGGTCGTGCAGGGCGGCCCGGGCACCGGCAAGACCGCGGTCGCGCTGCACCGCGCGGCCTACCTGCTCTACACGCACCGCCAGCAGCTCACGACCCGCGGCGTGCTCGTCGTCGGGCCGAACAGCACGTTCCTGCGCTACATCGGCCAGGTGCTGCCCTCGCTCGGCGAGACCGGCGTGCTGCTCGCCACGATCGGGCAGCTCTACCCGGGCCTGGACGCCGTCGGCGTCGAGCCGCGCGAGACCACCGAGGTCAAGGGCCGGCTGGTGCTGGCCGAGGTGCTCGCCAACGCCGTCCGCGACCGCCAGCGCGTGCCCGAGCCGGTCCTGGAGATCGAGTACGAGCACGACGTCCTCAAGCTGGACCGCAAGACGTGCACCGACGCGCGGACCCGCGCCCGCCGCTCGCGGCGCCCGCACAACCCGGCGCGGCGCCTGTTCGTCTCCGACGTCCTCGACGCGCTGACCCGCCAGGCCGCCCGGAAGCTGGGGGACGACCTCCTCGACGGGCAGGACCTGCAGGACATCCGCGCCGAGCTGGCCGCGGACGAAAACATCGCCGCGGCGCTGAACGGGCTGTGGCCGGTGCTGACGCCCGAAGGCGTGCTCGACGACCTGTTCGCCGACCGCGAACGGCTCTCCAGCGCGGCGCGGAAGCTGCTGTCGGAGGAGGACCGGGCGCTGTTGGAGAGCAGCCGTGACGCTCGCTGGACGCCGGCGGACGTGCCGTTGCTCGACGAGCTGGCCGAGCTGATCGGCGTCGACGACACCGAGGCCCGCGTCGAGCGCAAACGCCGTGAGCGCGAGGACCGCGCGTACGCCGAGGGCGTGCTCGACATCCTCGAACAGGACGAGGAGATCATCGACGAAGAGCTGCTGCGCGTCTCCGACGTCCTCGACGCCGAGCTGTTCGCCGAGCGCCAGGTGGAGCGCAGCGAGCTGACCGCCGCCCAGCGCGCCGCGCAGGACCGGGCCTGGACGTTCGGGCACGTGATCGTCGACGAGGCCCAGGAGCTCTCGGCGATGGACTGGCGGCTGCTCATGCGGCGCTCGCCGAACCGGTCGATGACGCTGGTCGGGGACGTCGCGCAGACCGGCGCGGCCGGGGGCGCGCGGTCGTGGGGCGAGGCGCTCTCGCCGTACGTCGCCGACCGGTGGCGGCTCGAGCAGCTGACCGTGAACTACCGCACGCCCGCGGAGATCATGGCGGTCGCCGCGCGGGTGCTCGCCGAGGTCGATCCGGCGTTGTCGGCGCCGTCTTCGGTGCGGGAGACCGGGGTGCCGCCGTGGTCGGCGCGCCCGGCTTCCCTCGCCTCGGAGCTGCCCGGGCTGGTGGAACGCGAACTGTCCGAAGTGGACGGTGGCACGGTGGCCGTCCTGGTGCCCTCGGCCTGGTTCGACGAGGTGTCGTCGTGGCTTTCGGAACACGACGAGCGGCTGAGCGTGCTGACGGTCGAGCGGGCGAAGGGCCTGGAGTTCGACTCGGTGGTGCTGATCGCGCCGGACGAGGTCGTGGCGGGCTCGCCGCGCGGGTTGAACGACCTGTACGTGGCCTTGACGCGCGCTACGCGGCGGCTCGGCGTCGTCGCCACGGGTGACGACGTCCCGGCACTCTCCGTGCTTGGCTAGGGTGCCCGGCATGCAGAAGATCGGGAAGATCGTGGTCGTCGCCGCGGCGGCGCTGTCCCTGGCCGCGTGCGGCCAGGACGCCAAACCCCAGACGGCCGCCCCGGCAGGGCCGCCCGTCCCGTCGTCCGGTGCCGCCCAGGCGACCCAGAGCAAGGGCCGCGAGTGCACCGCGGACAACATCAAGACGACGGGGAAGTTCGGCGAGGTGCCGACGATCACCATTCCCGACGACTGCGACCCGCCGAAGAAGCTGATCACCAAGGACCTGTCCGAGGGCACCGGCAACCCCGCCAAGGCCGGACAGAAGCTGAAGATGAACTACCTGCTGGTGACGTGGTCGGACAAGCGGAAGCTCGACAGCTCGTTCGACCGCGGCGAGACGTTCGACCTGAACCTCGGCGCGGGCGAGGTCATCCCGGGCTGGGACCAGGGCCTGGAGGGCATCAAGCAGGGCGGGCGCCGGCTGCTGATCATCCCGCCGGACCTCGCGTACGGCGAGGGCGGCCAGGGCATCAAGCCGAACGAGACGCTGGTCTTCGTCACCGACGCGGTTTCGGTCCCGACCGACAAGGGCTGACTTCAAGCGCCCCAATGTGGCCTTGGTTGCGTCTGACGCACCCAAGGGGCCCTTCGGTGCGTCAGAC
Source organism: Amycolatopsis sp. NPDC051061 (assembly GCF_040682935.1). Classification (NCBI taxonomy): domain Bacteria; kingdom Bacillati; phylum Actinomycetota; class Actinomycetes; order Pseudonocardiales; family Pseudonocardiaceae; genus Amycolatopsis; species Amycolatopsis sp. NPDC051061. The sequence continues at coordinate 22,149 of NZ_JBFBBZ010000042.1, read as the reverse complement.
GCACCGAAGGCCACCTTGGGGCGCTTGAAGTCAGGGGATGAGCAGGAGCTTGCCGGTGGTGCGGCGGCCCTGCAGGTCCTCGTGGGCCTTGCGGGCGTCGGCGAGCGGGTACTTGCCGCCGACGCGGACGGTGAGGTCGCCCGCGAGGATCGCGTCGAACAGCTCCTTCGACCGCCAGTCGATCTCCTCGCGGCTGCGCGTGTAGTGCGCCGACGTCGGGCGGGTCAGGTACAGGGAGCCGCCGGAGTTGAGGCGCTGCGGGTCGATCGGCGGGACCGGGCCGCTGGACGCGCCGAACAGCGCCAGCAGGCCGCGGATCTTGAGGCTGGCCAGGCTGCCGTCGATGGTGTCCTTGCCGACGCCGTCGTAGACGACGTCGACACCGTCGCCGCCGGTCAGCTCGCGGGTGAGCTTCGCGAAGTCGTCCCGGTCGTAGCGGATCACCTCGTCGGCGCCGGCTTCGCGGGCGAGCTTCTCCTTCTCCTCGGTCGACACCGTGCCGATCACGCGGGCGCCGCGCGCCTTCGCCAGCTGCACCAGCAGCAGGCCGACGCCACCCGCGGCCGCGTGCACCAGCACGTCGTGCCCGGGCTTGACCTCGAACGTCGAGGCGACCAGGTAGTGCGCGGTCATGCCCTGCAGCATGGTCGCGGCGGCCGTCTCCAGCGTCACGCCTTCGGGTACCTTCACGGCGATCTCCGCCGGCACGATCTTGCGGGCCGCGTAGCTGCCGAGTGAACCCTGCCAGGCGACGCGGTCGCCGGCCTCGAACCCGGTGCCGGGTACGGCCTCGACGACCGTGCCCGCGCCTTCGAGGCCGAGCACGAACGGCAGGTCGATCGGGTAGATGCCCTGGCGCTGGTAGGTGTCGATGTAGTTGACGCCGGCCGCGGCGACGTCGACCAGCAGTTCGCCGGCCTCCGGGGCGCGGACGTCCACTTCGGCCGCTTCGAGCACTTCCGGGCCGCCGGTCTTCGTCACCTGCACTGCGGTGGGCATGCGTCCTCCTGGGGTCGGGTTCTCCCTGGGTGCAACTATGGCCGACGCCACGCTGTTCCGCGTTCCGCCGGGTTGTTGGTTATCGTTCGGGACGTGGAAGAGACTGTTTCGCCGACCAGCGCGCAGCTGGGCGCGGCGCGCAAGTTCGTGAAGACGCACGGCAAGCCGTCCCGGGCGGTGGTCGAGAACATCGGCCGCGCGGGCGCGCGCGTCGTGCTGGTCGGAGCCGACGGCGCGCTCGGCGACGTCGTGGTGCCCAGCGTCGCGACCGGTGAGGCCCTGGTCGAGGCGGTCGAGGACCTCTCACCGGCAACCTGGGATGCGGAGACGGTGAAGGCCACGAAGATCGGCGCGGAGCACCGGCGCAAGATGGCGGGCCGGTGAGCCGCGGCGCGATCCTCGTCAGCTGCGCGGAGCTCCCCACGGGCGACGGTGACGACGACGCCGTGGTGCCGGCCCTGGAGTCGCTGGGCTTCTCGGTGTCGTGGGCGCCTTGGGACTCTTCGGTCGATTTCTCCTCGGCGGACGCGGTGATCCTGCGGGCGACGTGGGACTACCCGGAGCGGCGGGCCGAGTTCCTTTCGTGGTGCGAGTCGGTTCCCGCGCTCTACAACCCCGCCGCGGTGATCCGCTGGAACACGGACAAGTCGTACCTGGCCGAGCTGCTCGACGCGGGCGTCGCGGTGGTCCCGACGGTCCTGGTTCCGCCCGGTGACGCTGCTCGCTTTCCCTCGTCGGACTTCGTGGTGAAGCCATCGGTGGGCGCGGGTTCCCGCGGCGCGGCCAAGTTCGCCGGCGGCGCGGACGCCACTTCTCACGTCGAGGCCCTGCACGCCGAGGGGCACACGGCGCTGATCCAGCCGTACCAGTCCAGTGTGGACACTTCGGGCGAGCTGGCGTTGGTTTACCTGGGCGGGATCTACTCGCACGCGTTCAGCAAGGGCGCAATGCTCGGGTCCACAATGGACGACTCGGGACTGTACCTTTCCGAATCGTTGGCCGCAGCCTCACCGTCCCCGGACGCGATCGCCTTGGCGGAGGACGTCCTGGACGCGGCGTCGGCTTTGCTGGGGATCTTGCGGGCCGAGCTGCTCTACGCGCGGGTGGACCTGGTGCGTGGTGCGGACGGGAAGCCGTTGCTGCTGGAGCTGGAGTTGACGGAGCCGTCGTTGGGCTTCCGCCAGACGGACCCGGCCGCGGCGATGCGGTTCGCCTCGGCGGTGCGGCAGCAGCTGGCGTAGTCACCGGGACGCTCGCTGCACCGCGGCGAGCGCGAGTGCGACCACGGCTCCGATCGTGGTCACGGCGAGGGAGCCGGTGATCAGGTAGAGGCCGCCGATCCCCGTCAGGCCGGTCTTGACCAGTTTCCGCAGATCGCGGCCCGGTTTGCTTGTCTTACGCTTGGTCACTGTGCTACCCCTTCAATGGTGTACTAGTACGCCACAGGCAATGGTGACCGGCGGTGGGCCGGGCCGGAACTGATCTTTTGTTTCCGAGTCGGTTTTTTTGTTGCCGGAGTTTTGTCGCCGCAGATCTCGCCGTTGTCGGGAATTGTCGATCTTCGTCGGGGAAGCGGAGGCGCCATGACCATCTGGGAGCACGTCGACGAGGTAGCGTCGGCCGCTGAGGTCGAGGCCGCGCTGCGCTGGCTGGCGAAACGCGCGAGCGGTGGTGGTCCTCGTGCGGTTCTCGGTGAGGCGATCAACGAGCCGGCGAGCGAGCCGGCGAAGGCGCTCCGCTCTCTGGTGGCACCGACCGTGTCGCTGCCTGCCGGGTCGGTCGGCTCGCGAGCGTTCGCCCTGTGGGGCCTGATCGTCGACGAGATCGGGTCCACCGGAGACGCTCGTCACCGCCACACTCTGATCGCGGCGTTCCGGGTCCCGCCGTCGCCGGGCGGGACCGGCTGGAAGGCGACGTTGGGCGCCCGCTTCGAGCAGTTGTTGCCGTTGCCGGTCGTTTTCGGAGACCCACCGCCCACCACTACGACTCCGATGAACAAAGCCTGGCGGTCGGCGCCCCGAGCGCTGGCTGTCCGCCTCGCGGAGAAACTCGTTTCGCTGGACGGGCCGGGCTGGCAGCGGTACATCGATATCGGCCGCGCGGCCGTGGAGGTCCCGGACGGCCGCGACGCCTGGCGGGCTCGGCCGGCTTCGAACGGGGCACAGCCGGTGTTCGTGGAGCGCATGCTCATCACGGCGGTCATGCACCGCCGGACAGTGCGGCGCCGCATCACCGAACGCGACATCATCGCCTGCGAGGACGGTGTCGACGGTTTCGACGTCCACTCGGCGACCGGCTGGACGTACGATCCGGCAGACTTACCTGTGACGGCCTTGTGGGCCTGCCGGGCGGTCGCTTCACCCAGGGAGCACCCCGGCGCGCCGGTTATGACGCGTCTGCGTTTTCGCGGGACGCTGCGCAAGGGCGAGCGCTACACGTTCGTGTCTGAGGCGCTCGACGGGCAACTCGAGGAAGAACGCAGGTGGCTCAACGTCGAAGTGGATCACCACGGTATCGCGCCCGGCGGCCTGACCATCCAGCTGAACTTCGACCCAGAGCATCTTCCCGAGGCGTGCTGGTGGTATGCCGAACAGTTCGAGGTCGAGCAGACTCGGCAACCGCCCGATGGTGCCCCGCATTTGCTCCCCGTCGGGGACGGTTTCGTCCGGCACACTTTTGTCGAAGGGTGCCACCCGCGGGAGAATTACGGTGTAGCCTTCAGGTGGAAATCCTAGTGACCGATGCGACTCACATCGGTCACTAGAGATCCATCCTTATTCGATGGCGATTTGGTTACCGGTGTTCCCGCCGCCGCCACCAACTGCGGTGTCAGCCGTCGGTTTGTGGACGCCTGGCGCCAGAGCGATCGCTATGGTCGCCGCGAGTACCAGCGCGCCTGCCGCGGTGATCCACGGCTTCCTCCTGTGCGCGTCTTGAGTGCTGTGCTTGCCCATGAGTCTCCTTCGGTGTAGGAATTCGGTTCACCGTAAGGGGTAGCAATCGACACGATCGAGCGCGTCTTCTCTCTTTTGTGTCGGTGTTGGTGCGCTAAGCGCTCGCCTCTGTCCGCTTGGCGGCCAGCCTGTCAGCCCTCGGCCACCGGACATCGGTAGCCCATCCGAGTTGCTCGAAAGTCCTGATCACCCGAGCCGAGATATCCACCTGACCCCGCAGCACCCCGTGCCGCGCACAAGTCGGATCCGCATGGTGCGAGTTATGCCAAGACTCGCCCATGGAAAGCACCGCCAACGGCCAGAAGTTCGCCGCCTTGTCACGGCTGGCGAACGGCCTTTCCCTGATCAGGTGACAAACCGAGTTCACCGACCAAGACACGTGGTGAAGGAAAGCGATCCGCAGCAAACCGGCCCAGAAGAACGCCGTCACCGCGCCCCACCACGACCACGTCAGCAGGCCACCCAAAAGAGCCGGCAGAGCCAGACTCAAAGTGATCCACAGCCAGAAGTACCGATTGACCACCCGAAGATCGCCGTCAGCCACCAGGTCCGGGGCGAAGCGATCAGCGTTCGTCACCTCGCGGGAAAACATCCACCCCATGTGCGCGTGCCAGAAACCGCGCAGGAGCGCCGACGGGGACGTGCCGAACAGCCACGGCGAATGCGGGTCGCCTTCCCGGTCGGCGAACGCGTGGTGGCGGCGGTGGCTCGCCACCCAGAAGATCACCGAACCCTGCACCGCCATGCTGCCCGCCACCGCCAGCGCGATCGCAGGGGGCGCGACGCCTTGAACGCGCCGTGCGTGAAGTAGCGGTGGTAGCCGACCGTCACCCCGAGCGTCGCGAACACGTAGAACGCCGCCGCCAGCGCCAGGTCGATCCACGTCATGCCCCAGCCCCACACCAGCGGGACCGCGACGAGGAGTGCCGCGAACGGCACCAGCAGGAACGTCTTCAGCACGAGCATCTCGCCGGTGCCCCGGCTGTGGGAGATCAGCGGCTTGGGCGCGGAGCGCGTCGTCATGCGCAAACCCTATGAGGTGCGCGTTAAGGCGGCGTGACCGGCGGTTGCTCAGGCGGTGGCGAGTTCCTTAGGCGCTGCCCTCAGCGACACGACCGGGCCGCGGTCGCGGCTGCCCGTCCACAGCGTCGCCGTCGCGATGATCACCGCCATCGCGCCGAGGACGTGGAACGACACCATCGCCTCCGGCACGCCCAGCGCGTACTGCAGTGAGCCGAGCCCGCCCTGCGCGAGCGCGATCACCCAGACCCACGTGTAGCGCTGCCACAGCCCCTTCGGCGCGCCGACGCGCAGCAGCTGGAGGCCGAACACCGCGAGCAGCAGCATGTACAGCACCAGCAGTCCGCCGTGGACCTGGGCGAGCGTCTCGACCGGGACGGCCAGGCGGTGGGTGTTGATGTCGCCGCTGTGCGGGCCGGCGCCGGTCACCGTCGTGCCCGCCGCGAGCACCAGCCACAGCACGACGGCCAGCGCGACCAGGATCCCGCGGCCGGCCGCGGGGACCAGCGGGCGCGCGGGTTCGTCGCCTTCGCGGAACGCGCGCAGCAGCAGGACCGCGAGCCAGACGAGGGGAGTGGTGGCGAGGAAGTGGATCGCGACGGTCCACCACTCGAGCTTGGCCAGCACGGTCATCCCGCCGACGACGGCCTGCAGCACGACGCCGCCGGGCATCGTCCAGGCCAGCTTGACCAGGCGGGTGCGGCCCGGGTGGTCGATCTGCACGCGCCACGCGGTGATGACCGCGACCGCGGCCACGGCGATGACGACGCCGGTGAGCAGCCGGTTGCTGAACTCGATCCACTGGTTGAGCGCGTCGATCCCGGAATCGTGCTTCGGCACCAGGCTGCCGGCGACGCACTGCGGCCAGGTCGGGCAGCCGAGGCCCGAGCCGGTGACGCGCACGATGGAGCCGGTGACGCCGATCAGCGCCTGCGCGAGGACCGCGGCGATCCCGACGGCCCGCTGCACGGCGGCGGACGGAAACGGCAGGCGGGCGACGAGGCTGGTGAACGGCACCCATCGATGGTAGAGCGCCCGGAAATCCGGCTTTCGGCAGGTCCCGGCGCCCAGAACACCGGCGTGGCCGCAAGGGACCTAGGTCATGCCCGGCCCGGGACTCAGGTGAGTTTCGTCGTGCGGGAAGCCAGCGCTCCCGCCAGGACCGCCCACACCGCCAAGACCAGCATGGGCCCGGGTGCGAACGCGCCGTCGACCAAAGCGGAACGCAGTCCCTCGGCCAGCGCCCCGGACGGCAGCAGTTCCACCACCCGAGCCAGCCCCGAAGGCAACGCCGACGGCGCGAGCAGGATGCCGCCCGCCAGCAGCAACACGAACCACACGATGTTCGCCAAAGCCAGCACGGCTTCCGCGCGCAACGCGCCACCCAAGAGAACGCCGAGAGCCCCGAACGCCAGCGTCCCCAGCACCAGCAGCAACACCGCCGAAGCCAAGCCGGCAAAAGAAGGCGACCATCCCAAGAATGCCGCCACCACACCGATGATCACCGACTGCAGAACCACCACCACGACGGCCGCCGCGAGCCGGCCGGCCACCAGCAGCCACCGGGGCAACGCCGTCGCCGAGAGGCGCTTCAGCACCCCGTAGCGCCGGTCGAAGCCCAGGGCGATCGCCTGGCCCGTGAACGCCGATGACATCACCGCCAGCGCCAGGATGCGCGGCGTGATCCAGTCCACTTTGGACGTCGAACCGAGCTGGGCCGCCGGCAGGACGTCCAACAGGGACAACCCGATGAGCAGCGCCAAGGGAATGAGCAGCGTCAACAGCACCTGCTCGCCGTGGCGCAGCGTCAGGCTCACCTCCACCCGCGCGTGCGTGCGCAGCATGCGGCCCAGGGACCCGCGTCCGGGGGCGGGGGTGAACGTCCCGGCGGGAAAAGTGCTCATGCCCGCAGCTCCCGTCCGGTCAGCTCCAGGAAGACCTCTTCGAGCGTCCGCTTGCCGACCTGCAGCTCCTCCGGCAGCACGCCCTGTTGCGCGCACCACGCCGTGACCGTCGACACGACCTGCGGGTCGACCGGCCCGACCACCACGTACGTGCCCGGCGCCGACTCGCGCACCGCGTAGCCCTCCGGCAGCGCCGCCGTCAGCAGCGCCGTGTCCAGCCGCGTGCGCGCCTTGAACCGCAGGCCCGCGTTGCCGCTCTCGTCCACCGTCAACGACTGCGGCGCGCCCGAGACGACGACCTTGCCGTGGTCCACGATCACCACCGTGTCGGCCAGCGCTTCGGCCTCCTCCATCAGGTGCGTGGTCAGCAGCACCGAGACGCCGTCGCGGCGCAACGCGCCCAGCAGGTCCCACACCAGGCGCCGGGCCTGCGGGTCCATGCCCGCGGTCGGCTCGTCGAGGAACACCAGCTCGGGCCGCCCGACCAGGGCGCAGGCGAGCGAAAGCCGCTGCTGCTGCCCGCCGGAAAGGCGCTTGAACGGCGTCCGCCGCACCGATGCCAGCCCGAGGACGTCCAGCAGCCAGGCCGGATCCAGCGGGGAGGCCGCGCAGGAGGCCACCAGCCCGAGCATCTCGTCGGCGCGGACACCGGGGTAGGCGCCGCCGCCCTGGGGCATGATCCCGATGCGGGGGCGCAACTCGGCCGACTCGCGCACGGGGTCGAGGCCGAGCACGCGCACCGAACCGGCGTCAGCGCGGAGGAAGCCCTCGCAGACCTCGACGGTGGTGGTCTTGCCGGCCCCGTTCGGGCCGAGCAGGGCGAGCAGGCTGCCGCGCTCCATCCGCAGGTCGAGACCGTCGACCGCGCGGGTGGAGCCGTAGCTTTTGACCAGCCCGGTGATCTCGACGGCGGGGGCACTCACATCGGGTCACGATACGGCGTCGACCCGCACGGGCACCCGCGGGGACGGCCTGGAGAGCAAGACGGGAGCGAGCCGCCGCACGATGAGCATCCCGCCGCCGCACACGACGATCGCCGCGACGTAGGCGAAGGGGAGCACGTACGGGCGGCCGTCGAAGGTGCTGCCGGTCGGCGGCAGCAGGAACGGCAGAGCGGCGGACAACACCGCCGCGGCCACCCGGAACCGGGACGTCCCGGCCGCGGCGGCCAGCGGGATCACCGCCCACAGCACGTACCAGGGCTGCAGGTTGATCTGCAGGATCATCACCGCGCCGAGGGAGACGCCGAGGCCGATGATCGGCCGGTAGCGCCACTTGAAGCTGTCCCACAGGAACTTGAACGTGATGGCGACGGCGATCAGGTAGCCGAGCGCGCCGAGGATCGGTACGAGCCCGTTGGTGTGGTTGCCGAGGCCGAGCGCGATGCCGAGGACGCCGGAGAGGTTGGCCAGCTCGGCGGTGGGGGAGATCCAGGAGCGGACCAGGCCGGGGGTGTCGAACGTCGCGCCGACCCAGCCGAAGCCGAGCCCGGTGCCGAAGCAGACGGCGACCAGCACGGCGCCGAACCACAGCGCCATCGGCGCCCCGGCGAGGAAGAGGTCCTTGAGCCGGCCGTGCCAGCGCCGCGCCACCATCACGGCGAAGAACGGCAAGGCGAACAGCGCCGGCAGCTTCACCGCGACACCGAGGGTGATGATCGCCACGCCCAGCCCGATGTAGAGCAGCTCCCCGTGCGCCAGGGGTGGTGGCGTGTCGCCCTTCACCCGGATAGGCAGCCGCCGGATGCCGACCTCCAGCCCGGCGAGCATCAGGCCGATGGCGAGCGCGTCGTTGTGGGCGCCGGCGATGAAGTGGAAGATCAGCAGCGGGTTGAGGGCGCCGAGCCACAGCGCGGTCGCGGGCTGGACGCCGAAGCGGCGGGCCAGCCGGGGCAGCGCCCAGACGATGAGGACCACGCCGGCCAGGGCGAGCACGCGCTGCAGGAGCACGCCGACGGCGATGCTGTTGCCCGCCAGCGGGGCGAGCCAGCCGCCGAGGCGCAGCACCAGGGGGCCGTACGGCGCCGGCGTCTCGCGCCACATGTTCGACACGCCCGCGGTGAACGGGTCGGCGACGCCGAGGGCCTGCGCCGGGCCGAGGACGTAGGGGTCCATGCCGCGGTGCACGATCTCGCTCTGCGCGAGGTAGCTGTAGACGTCGCGGGAGAACAGCGGCGGGATGACCAGCAGCGGCAGCACCCACAGCGCGATGGTGCGCGCGAGCTGGCCCTGCGACGCCAGCCGGGCGCGGTCGGGCCGGGCGAACTTCCCGAGCATCAGCCAGCTGAGCACGAGGATGCCCATCCCGGAGATCGCGATGGCCAGCGAGACCGTCGGGATCCGGGTGAACAGCCGCAGCACCGGGATCTCCTGCACCGGGTTGATCACCGGGGCGGCGCCGGCGCCGAGGGAGCCGAGCGCGAGGAAGAGCGAGCCGACCGTGCCGAAGCGGCGGACGACGTTCAGGCCGCGTCGCTCGTCGGCCTCGAGGGGCAGCGGGTCCAGCGGGTGGACGGGCGAAAGCGTGACGGGGTGAGCACTCCCGGTGGAGAGATCCGCCACTTGCCGTTCCTGCTGCGCAGGGTGTTCGCCGACTGCCACGCGTGCAGGGTATCGGGGCCGCCTTCGAGTGAGTCGGGTCACTGCCGGACACCCCGCCTTTGCCGACCGCCGGGAAATAAGACACACTTGTGTTGTGAAAAAGACGGAGGCGGGTGATCCGGCGGGTGGCGACATGCCCCGCGCCCTGATCGACGCTGTCCCGTCGCAGGTCAGCGCCGAGGGCAAGACCCGGCACGAGGTCGCCCGGCTGCTCCTGGAACAGGGTCCCATGACCGCCGCCGTGGTCGCCGAGCAGCTCGGGATCAGCCCGACAGCCATCCGCCGGCACCTCGACGCGCTTCTCGCGGACGGCGAAGCCGAGACTCGGGACGCGCCGCGCCGCGGACCCCGAGGCCGGGGTCGTCCGGCCAAGCTCTTCCTGCTGACCGAGGCCGGCCGTGCCCGGTTCGGGCACGCCTACGACGACCTGGCCGTGTCCGCCATCCGCTTCCTCGCCGAGCACGCGGGCGAAGACGCCGTACGCGCCTTCGCCGAGCGTCGGGTCGCGTCGCTGGTCGAGCCGCACCGCGCGGCGATCACCGGTTCGAGTGATCCGGCGACGCGCGCGGCGGTCCTCGCGACCGCGCTGACCAGGGAGGGCTACGCTGCGTCGACCCGTCAGGTCGGCGCGCCCGCCCCAGGTCAGAACGTCGGCGCGCAGCTCTGTCAGCACCATTGTCCGGTCGCCCACGTGGCCGCGGAGTTCCCGCAGCTGTGCGAGGCCGAGACGGAGGCGTTCGCGCGGCTGCTGGGCACCCACGTCCAGCGGCTGGCGACCATCGCGCGCGGTGACTCCGCGTGCACCACTCACGTACCCGTTACGACGGGTCACCCGGCCCATCCCGAGCCGGGAAGCACAGAGCGTCCGAGGGTGGCGGAGCCGCAGCCCGCCGGGCGCGAAGCACGGATCCCGAATGGAGGGAAACCCGCATGACTGCCGCTGCCGAGCAGCGCACTCCCACCACCGCGCCCTTGAGCCAGGAAGAGACCATCGAGTCCCTGGGCAAGTACGCGTTCGGCTGGGCCGACTCCGACGAGGCGGGCGCCAGCGCCCGTCGCGGGCTGAACGAAGATGTCGTCACCGACATCTCCGGGAAGAAGTCCGAGCCGGAGTGGATGCGCGAAGCGCGACTGAAGGCGCTCAAGCTCTTCGAGAAGAAGCCCATGCCCAACTGGGGTGCGGACCTCTCCGGGATCGACTTCGACAACATCAAGTACTTCGTCCGCTCCAGCGAGAAGCAGGCTGCGAGCTGGGAAGACCTTCCCGAGGACATCAAGAACACGTACGACAGGCTGGGCATCCCCGAGGCGGAGAAGCAGCGTCTCGTCGCCGGTGTCGCGGCGCAGTACGAGTCCGAGGTCGTCTACCACTCGATCCGCGAGGACCTCGAGGCCCAGGGCGTGCTCTTCCTGGACACCGACACCGCGCTCAAGACGCACCCGGAGCTGTTCGAGGAGTACTTCGGCTCGGTCATCCCGGCCGGTGACAACAAGTTCTCCGCACTGAACACGGCGGTGTGGTCCGGCGGTTCGTTCATCTACGTGCCCAAGGGCGTCAAGGTGGACATCCCGCTGCAGGCCTACTTCCGGATCAACACCGAGAACATGGGCCAGTTCGAGCGCACCCTGATCATCGTCGACGAAGACGCCTACGTGCACTACGTCGAGGGCTGCACGGCGCCGATCTACCAGTCCGACTCGCTGCACTCGGCGGTCGTGGAGATCATCGTCAAGAAGGGCGCCCGCTGCCGCTACACGACCATCCAGAACTGGTCGAACAACGTCTACAACCTGGTCACCAAGCGCGCCAAGTGCGAAGAGGGCGCGACCATGGAATGGATCGACGGCAACATCGGTTCCAAGGTGACCATGAAGTACCCGTCGGTCTTCCTCATGGGCGAGCACGCCAAGGGTGAGGTCCTCTCGGTCGCGTTCGCGGGCGAGGGCCAGCACCAGGACGCGGGCGCCAAGATGGAGCACCTCGCGCCGTACACCTCCTCGACGATCGTGTCGAAGTCGGTGGCGCGCGGCGGCGGCCGCACCTCGTACCGCGGCCTCGTCCGCGTGGCGAAGCGCGCGCACCACTCGCGCTCCAGCGTCGTCTGTGACGCGCTGCTGGTGGACACCATCTCGCGGTCGGACACGTACCCGTACGTGGACATCCGCAACGACGAGGTGTCCATGGGTCACGAGGCCACGGTGTCGAAGGTCAGCGAAGAGCAGCTGTTCTACCTGATGTCGCGCGGTCTCGACGAGGCCGAGGCGATGGCGATGATCGTGCGCGGGTTCGTCGAGCCCATCGCGCGTGAGCTGCCGATGGAGTACGCGCTCGAGCTGAACCGCCTGATCGAGCTCCAGATGGAAGGGTCCGTCGGCTAGACATGTCGGTTACCGAGAACAACGTTTCGGAAGCCCTTCGCGAGGGGGCCGTCGTTCCGGCGGCCTCCCGCGCGGAGCGCTTCACCTCCTACGACGTCGAGGCCTTCGAGGTCCCGGGCGGCCGTGAGGAGAACTGGCGCTTCACGCCGATGAAGCGGCTGCGCGGCCTGCACGACGGCAGCGCGGTCGCCACCGGTGAGATCACCCTCGAAGCCGACGCCGCGCCCGAGCTGACCATCGAGACCGTCGGCCGCGACGACTCGCGCCTCGGCCAGGCCGGCGTCCCGAGCGACCGGATCGCCGCCCAGGCCTACTCGTCGTTCACCAAGGCCACCGTCGTCACGGTGCCCAAGGAGACGAAGGCGTCCAAGCCGTCGGTGCTGCGCATCCACGGCCCCGGCGTGGATCAGGTCGCCTACGGGCACCTGCAGGTCCGCGCCGAGGCGTTCGCCGAGGCCGTGGTCGTGCTCGACCACGTCGGCTCCGGCACCTACGCCGACAACGTCGAGTTCGTGATCGGCGACGGCGCCAAGGTCACTGTCGTCAGCGTCCAGGACTGGGCCGACGACGCGGTGCACGTCTCCGAGCAGCACCTGAAGCTGGGCCGCGACGCCGCGCTGCGGCACACCGTCATCACCCTGGGCGGTGACCTGGTCCGCGTCTCGCCGACGGCGACCTTCGCCGACAAGGGCGGCGACGTCGACATGCTCGGCGTCTACTTCGCCGACGGCGGCCAGCACCAGGAGCACCGCCTCTTCGTCGACCACGCGGTGCCGAACTGCAAGTCGCGGGTGGGCTACAAGGGCGCGCTGCAGGGCGAGGGCGCGCACACGGTGTGGATCGGCGACGTGCTGATCCGGGCCGCGGCCGAGGCCACCGACACCTACGAGTTCAACCGCAACCTGGTGCTCACACCAGGTGCCCGCGCGGACTCCGTGCCGAACCTCGAGATCGAGACCGGTGAGATCGAAGGCGCCGGCCACGCGAGCGCGACGGGAAGGTTCGACGACGAGCAGTTGTTCTACCTCCAGTCGCGTGGGATCGCCGAAGAAGCCGCCCGCCGCTTGGTCGTGCGCGGGTTCTTCCACGAGATCCTGGTGAAGATCGACGTCCCCGAGGTGCGCGAGCGCCTCGAAGCCGCGATCGAGGCCGAGCTCGAAGCCGTTGGCGCCTGACGCCGTCCACAGACTTTAGGAAACGAAGAATGGCTACCCTGGAAATCAAGGACCTGCACGCCTCGGTCAACACCGACGAAGGCGCCAAGGAGATCCTCAAGGGCGTCAACCTGACGATCAAGTCGGGCGAGACGCACGCGATCATGGGCCCCAACGGCTCCGGCAAGTCCACCCTGTCCTACGCGATCGCCGGTCACCCGAAGTACCAGGTGACCTCCGGCGAGGTGCTGCTCGACGGCGAGAACGTGCTCGAGATGAGCGTCGACGAGCGCGCGCGGGCCGGGCTGTTCTTGGCCATGCAGTACCCCGTCGAGGTGCCGGGCGTGTCGATGTCCAACTTCCTCCGCACCGCGGCCACCGCGGTCCGTGGCGAGGCTCCCAAGCTGCGCCACTGGGTCAAGGAGGTCAAGGAGGAGATGGGCAAGCTCGAGATCTCGCAGGAGTTCGCCGAGCGTTCGGTCAACGAGGGCTTCTCCGGCGGCGAGAAGAAGCGCCACGAGATCCTGCAGCTGGCGCTGCTCAAGCCGAAGTTCGCCATCCTCGACGAGACCGACTCCGGTCTCGACGTCGACGCGCTGCGCGTCGTGTCCGAGGGCGTGAACGCGTACAAGGCTTCGAGCGAGGTCGGCGTCATGCTGATCACGCACTACACCCGGATCCTGCGGCACATCACGCCGGACTTCGTGCACGTCTTCGCCGGCGGCAAGATCGTCGAGTCGGGCGGCAAGGAGCTGGCGGACGAGCTGGAGGAGAACGGCTACGTCAAGTACGTCGGCAAGCCCGAGCCGGCCGCGCTCTGACACGTCTTATTACACCGAGAAGAGAGGAGTCGGCCCGATGACCACCACCTCGGCCAGCTCTGCTGGTGCCACCTCGGCGGGAAAGCGTGCCTCGGCGGGTGTGCCACTCGACGTGGCGGCCCTGCGGGCCGACTTCCCCATCCTGTCGCGCACCGTCCGCGACGGGAAACCCTTGGTGTACCTGGACTCCGGGGCGACGTCGCAACGCCCGACCGCGGTGTTCGACGCCGAACGCGACTACGTCTTCACGTCGAACGCCGCCGTCCACCGCGGTGCGCACCAGCTGTCCGAAGAGGCCACCGACGCCTACGAGTCCGCGCGCGCGAAGATCGCGGAGTTCGTCGGCGCGGACCCCGAGGAGCTGGTGTTCACCAAGAACGCGACCGAGGGCATCAACCTCGTCGCATACTCGATGAGCAACGCCGCCACGGCCGGTCCCGAAGCCGCGCGCTTCGTCGTGGGCCCGGGCGACGAGATCGTCATCACCGAGATGGAGCACCACGCCAACCTCGTGCCGTGGCAGCAACTGTGCCAGCGCACCGGGGCGACGCTGAAGTGGTTCAAGGTGACCTCCGAGGGCAGGCTGGATCTGTCCGATGTGGACGAGCTGATCACGCCGCGCACCAAGGTGGTCGCGTTCGCGCACCAGTCCAACGTGCTCGGCACGGTCAACCCGGTCTCGCTGCTGGTCGAGAAGGCCAAGGCCGTCGGTGCGCTGACCGTGCTCGACGCCTGCCAGTCGGTGCCGCACTTCCCCGTCGACTTCCACGCTCTCGGCGTCGACTTCGCGGTGTTCTCGGGGCACAAGATGCTCGGCCCGTCCGGCATCGGTGTCCTCTACGGCCGCACCGAGTTGCTCGAAGCGATGCCGCCGTTCCTCACCGGCGGATCGATGATCGAGATGGTCCGCATGGAGGGCTCGACCTTCGCGCCGCCACCGCAGCGGTTCGAGGCCGGCGTGCCGATGACGTCGCAGGCCATCGGCCTCGGCGCGGCCGTCGACTACCTCTCGGCCATCGGCATGGACCGGATCGCCGCCCACGAGCACGAGCTGGCCGCGGCCGCGCTCGAATGCGTCGGCGCGATCCCGGGTGTCCGGATCATCGGGCCGACCGACCTGAAGGACCGCGGCGCGACCGTGTCGTTCGTGATCGACGGCGTGCACCCGCACGACGCCGGCCAGGTGCTCGACAGCCTCGGCATCGCCGTCCGCGTCGGCCACCACTGCGCGTGGCCGCTGCACCGGGCCTGCAACGCGCAGGCGACCGTGCGCGCGTCGTTCTACCTCTACAACACGCTGTCCGAGGTGGACGAGCTGGTGGCGGGCGTGCGCGAGGCACAGAAGTTCTTCGGGGTGGCCCAGTGAACCTGGAGAACATGTACCAGGAGATCATCCTGGACCACTACAAGAACCCGCACGGCCGCGGCCTGCGCGACCCGTTCGACGCCGAGTCGTTCCAGGTCAACCCGACCTGCGGCGACGAGGTGACCCTGCGGGTCAAGCTCGACGACGGGAAGGTCGCCGACGTCTCCTACGACGGCCAGGGCTGCTCGATCAGCCAGGCCTCGACTTCGGTCTTGACGGATCTCGTCGTCGGCCACACGCTTGAGGAGGCGTTCACCACCATGGACGCCTTCGTGGAACTGATGCAGGGCAAGGGAAAGATCGAGCCGGACGAGGACGTGCTGGAGGACGGGATCGCTTTCGCGGGCGTCGCGAAGTACCCCGCCCGCGTCAAGTGCGCCCTCCTCGGCTGGATGGCTTTCAAGGACGCCGTCGCCCGGACCACCAGTGGAGCTGAGAAAGCATGACCGAAGACACCGCCACGGACGCTCGTGAGGGCCGGACCGCCGCCGACCTCGACGCCGAGACCACGGCCACGCAGGACCTCGACCTCGCCAAGCTCGAGGACGTCGAGGAAGCCATGCGCGACGTCGTCGACCCGGAACTCGGCATCAACGTCGTCGACCTGGGCCTGGTCTACGACATCCGCGTCGAGCCGGACAACACCGCCACGATCGACATGACGCTCACGTCGGCGGCCTGCCCGCTGACCGACGTCATCGAGGACCAGACGAACGCCGCGCTGACGTCCGGCGGCCTGGTCAAGGACTTCCGGATCAACTGGGTCTGGATGCCGCCGTGGGGCCCGGAGAAGATCACCGAGGACGGCCGCGAGCAACTGCGCGCCCTCGGCTTCACCGTCTAGTACAGCTTCGTGCCGTCAAGGCCACCTTACGGCGTCTGACGCCCGTAAGGTGGCCTTAACGGCATCTGTATAACGGTCTATACCGCGCGTGCCCCTGGCGACGAGCGCGGAGGGCACCAGCGGTCGTCTCGCCAGCGGGATGACTCAGCGTGAACGGCACGGGAGCTAGTATCCCGGGGTGGTCCTGCGGTCGATCCTCCTGTTCCTGGCCGCGGCGGTCTGCGAGATCGGCGGCGCGTGGCTGGTCTGGCAGGGCGTCCGCGAACACCGTGGCTGGCTGTGGATCGGCGGCGGACTGCTGGCGCTCGGCGTGTACGGCTTCGTGGCGACGCTCCAGCCGGACGCCCACTTCGGCCGCATCCTCGCCGCGTACGGCGGGGTGTTCGTGGCGGGGTCGCTGGCTTGGGGGATGATGGCGGACGGTTACCGCCCGGACCGCTACGACGTGCTCGGCGCGCTGCTGTGCCTGGCGGGGGTCGCGGTGGTCATGTACGCGCCCCGGACGGGGTAACGACCGCGGTGGCGGGCCGACGGGATCAGCGTCGTCCGTGTGGTCGGGCTGGCCGGGGACACGGTCGCCTGCTGCGCTGACGAACGTCTCTCGGTCAACGGCAAGCCGATCACCGAGCCCTACATCACTCCCGGCTTCGAGGGCCTCTTCGCGTTTTCGGCCAAGGTTCCCGAGGGAGCGATCTTCGTCGAGGGCGACAACCGCGGCAATTCCGACGATTCGCGCTTCGGCGGCCCGGTGCGGTTGTCCGGCGTCGTCGGAGTCGTGGTCGCCACCGGCACGGTCGTCACCCCGAAGCCACTGACCCGGTCACCTCGTTCGCGGACGCGGGTTTGCCGGGAACGCCGTACTCCGACGGGAGTTTGACCGGCCTGCGGTGGTGGATCCTCGGCGGGTTCTTCCTGTTCGTCACCGGGCTCATCGGGCTGATCGTGACCGCCGTCCGGAGCGCCGGAAGACGACGAAGAGCAGCCGCAGCCCCACCAATGCGCTGATCACCAGCAGGTTGTAGCCGAACACCTGGTGCAGCGTCAGGTCCGCCGCGATGCGCGGGCCGCCGGTGCAGGTCAGCAGGAGTACCGCCATCAGCCCGGTCGCCGCGCCGACGAACGCCAGCAGGACCTCGTGGACCAGTTCGGTGACCACGGACCGGTCGCGCTCGTCGGAGAACAGCCGGACGTTCACCGACAGCCGGCCCTCCTCCAGGGCCGCGCCGATGCGGTCGACGCGGCGGGGGAGCCGGCGCAGCACCGGCAGCAGCGCCATGACCTCGGTGAGCGCGGTGTGGCGAAGCGAGTCCGGCCGCAGGCGGGCGCCGACCTGCTCGACGGTGAACGCGCGCGACTCGGCCACGACGTCGAACGCGGGATCCAGCGCGGCCAGCGTGCCCTCCACCGTGGCGAGCGCGCGGAACACCGCGGCGACCGGCGGCGGCACGCTCAGCCGGAAGTCCGCGACCACCCGGAACAAACCGGTGAACAGGTCGAGGCCGGCGGCCCGGCCCGGCCCGAAGTGCTTGGCGACCAGCGCGCCGAGAGCGCGTTCGAGGCGCTGCTCGTCGATGTCGTCGGTGCGGTCGACGATCTCCAGCAGCCCGTCGCGCAGGGCGGCCGGGTCGCCGCGGTCCAGCGCCAGCACCAGGTTCTGCAGGCCGCCGCGCAGCCCGGCGTCGAGCCGGCCGACCGAGCCGAAGTCGAGCAGCCCCAGGCGGCCGTCGGGCAGGACCATGAGGTTGCCCGGGTGCGGGTCGGCGTGGAAGACGCCGCCGATCATCACCTGGTCGAGCAGGCACCGCAGAAGTGACCGCGCGAGCCGCTTGCGGTCGGCCGCCGGCGCCGTCTCCAGAGGCTTGCCGGCCAACCGGGACATGACGAGGACGCGCTCGGTGGACAGTGCTTTGTGGACGGTCGGCAGGACGACCTCCGGGCACGAAGTCGCGGCGACGGCGGTGATGTTGCGGGCTTCGATGGTGAAGTCGAGCTCCTCGGCCAGCGCCTCGGCGAACCCGTCGGCGAGCTCGGCGACCCCGAGGGAGCGCGCCCAGTCCGCGCGGTCCTCCAACGCGGCGGCGACGCGCCGGACGATGTCGACGTCGCGTTCGGCCTGCTCCCGCACGCCCGGGCGCTGGACCTTGACCACGACGTCCTCGCCGCTGTGCAGCCGGGCCCGGTAGACCTGCGCGACCGACGCGGCGGCCAGCGGTTCGGGATCGAACTCGGCGAAGACGTCGTCGGGCGAGCCGCCGAGTTCGGCCGTCAGCACGGCCCACACGGCGTCGGCCTTCGCGGGCGCCACCTGGTCCTGCA
This sequence comes from Amycolatopsis sp. NPDC051061, assembly GCF_040682935.1. NCBI lineage: Bacteria > Bacillati > Actinomycetota > Actinomycetes > Pseudonocardiales > Pseudonocardiaceae > Amycolatopsis > Amycolatopsis sp. NPDC051061. Next base: position 3,792 of record NZ_JBFBBZ010000042.1, on the reverse strand, counting down.
ACTTGCCGAGCTCGTCGACGAACACCGGCGGCAGCAGGTCCGCGCGCGTCGAAAGCAGCTGGCCGAGCTTGACGAACGTCACGCCGCCCTCTTCCAGCGCGCGGCGCAGCGACCGGGCGAGCTTGGCGTGCCGTCCCGGCGCGAGATCGGGGTCGCGGCGGCCGGCGAGGTAGCGGCCGAGGCCGTGCTTGACGGCGATCCGGCTGATCTGCGAATACCGGCGGGCGCGGGAGACCTTGGCGCGCAGCGAGCGCGGCCGGAACCCGCTCGGCAGGGCCATCTCGGCGACGAACAGGAAGATCAGCGTCGCGAGGAAAGCGCTGCCCGCCAACGGGATCAGCAGGCCGACGGCCGCGCCGCCGTTGTGCAGCAGGGATACCGGGAACGCCTGGCCGATGCCGCCCGCGACGAGCCAGCCGAACCCGGCGCCGCACAGCGCGCGGACAGCGCCGATCCGGACCCCGAGGACCCGCCGCGACGCGACCACGAGCGGCCACAGCACGAGCGCGTACAGCGGAAGGGTCAGCAGGCCCAGCAAGACGTCCATGCCGCGAAGCAGACCACGGCGGCTGGGCCGGACGGCTCATGCGGCGGCGGGATGCGGCTCCCTCTCGCGAGGGAACTACTTTCGGCCGTGGCCCGGATCGGCCGTGGACTTCTAACCTGACCGCGCGAACCACGGTGAAGTGTTCTCTAAACCGGACGAAGGAGACACGATGAACGGACGCGCGATCGGCCGGGTCGTGGCACTCGCCACGGCCCTCGCGGCCCCGCTGGGCCTGGGGCTCGCGGTGGCGCCCGGCGCTTCGGCGGCTGCGGTCACGACGCTGTACTACAGCTCGTCGGGCGCGCCGGACTACCTCGCCCAGATCGACCAGGGCGCGGCCAACTGGAACGCGGTCGTCACCGACGTGAAGCTGGTCAAGCGCACGTCGGGCGCGACGATCAAGTTCCACGAGATCCACAGCGGCGGTTCGTACACGAACACGAACGGCCACGGCCGCGGCGACATCTACCTGGACACGAGCCAGGTGGCCGAAGGCTTCGACCCGACCCGCATCGCGGCGCACGAACTGGGCCACAACCTGGGCCTGCCGGACCACTACACGGGGCCGTGCACCGAGCTGATGTCCGGCCACGGCCCGGGGACGGCGTGCAAGAACGCGAAGCCTTCCGCGGGCGAGGCGGCGAAGGTGCAGTCCTTGTGGGTGAACGGCTTCACCGCGACCCGCACGGAAACCCGCAGCGTCGCGTACTGAGCCGGTGCCGGTCGTGAGTGGGAAACCGGGTTGGAACACTGTTTCCCACTCACGACGTGGTCCACCGCGAGGGGGAGGCGCGCACCGGGGCCGCCTGCGAAGATCGGCCGGTGCGCGTACTCCGCCCCTTGACCGGCAAGGCGACCTACCGCCGCTGGGTGTACCTCGTCCTCGGCGGGGCCATCAGCGTGCCCTACCTGCTGTTCTCCGCGGTCGCCGTGCCGTCGTTGCTGCCCTTCGTCACCACCATCGAGCGCGCGACCCTCATCGGCGGCCTGCTCACCCTGGTCGTGCTCGCCGGGACCGCCTTCCTGCCCGCCGTGCACGTCCTCGAGTCCACCGCCGTCCGTGAACTGCTCGACGACCCCGTGCCGGACGCCCCCGCGAAACCCCGCACCCGGCCGGGCCGCCGGCGTGCCGCCGCGATGTTCGTGCTGCACGTCGTCGCCGGGTTCGTGGTCAGTTTCTTCAGCCTCGCCGCGCCCGTCGCCATCGGGGTCTCGATCAGCGCGGTGTTCACCGGGCACCTCGTCCAGACCGCCGACGGCGCCGAGGTCACCGTGCCGACCGGCTGGCCTTCGGTGTGGCTGCCCGTCGTGTTCGCGCTCGGTGTGGTGCTGCTGGTCTACGCCGTCGCGGCGATCGGCGGCGGGCTGCGCCGGGCCGCGGGCCGGCTGCTCGGCATCACCGCCGCCGACCGGATCGCCCGGCTGGAACGGCGGACCGGGCAGCTCGCCGAGCGCAACCGCCTGGCCCGGGAGCTGCACGACTCGGTCGGGCACGCGCTGAGCGTCGTCACCGTCCAGGCGGGCGCCGCCCGGCGGACGTTGCGCACCGACCCGGACTTCACCGAACGCGCGCTCGGCGCGATCGAGGAGTCCGCCCGCACGGCCCTCGACGACCTCGACCACGTCCTCGGGCTGCTGCGGGACGAGGCGGCGGGCCGGACACCGCAACCGGGGCTGACCGGCTTGGAGACGCTGCTCGAAACGACCCGGCTCGCCGGCACCGACGTCACCGCGGAGATCGGCGGCGACCTGGCCGCGGTGCCCGCGGTGGTGTCGCGCGAGGTGTACCGGATCCTGCAGGAATGCCTGACCAACGCGGTGCGGCACGCCGGTAGGGTCCCGGTGACGGTGGTCGTCGACGTCGCGGCGCACGGCCTGACCGCCCGGGTCACCAACCCGCTGGGGACCGGCTCCGGCCGCGCCGGCGGCGGCCGCGGCCTGCGCGGGATGACCGAGCGGGTCGAAGTACTCGGCGGCGAGCTGTCGGCCGGGCCGGTGGACGAGCGGTGGGAGGTCGTGGTGCGGGTGCCGTGGGGGAGCGGGCGATGAGGGCCGGCGTGCTGCTGGTCGACGACGAGCCGCTGATCCGCGCCGGGCTGCGGGCGATCATCGACAGCGAGGACGACCTCTCGGTGGTCGGCGAGGCCGCCGACGGCGCCGAGGTACCCGGCCTGGTGGCCCGGCTCCGCCCGGACGTCGTGCTGATGGACGTGCGGATGCCCGCGGTGGACGGGATCCGGGCCACGACCCACCTGATGTCCACTCTGGACGATCCGCCGAAGGTGATCGTGGTGACCACGTTCGAGAACGACGACTACGTGTACGACGCGCTGGTCGCGGGCGCCAGCGGGTTCCTCCTCAAGCGGGCGCGGCCGGCGGAGATCGTGGCGGCGATCCGGACGGTGGTGACGGGCGAGTCGCTGCTGTTCCCGGCGGCGATCCGCCGCCTCGCGGCCCGCCACGCACCGTCCGGTGACGGGCTGGCGGGCGCGGGCCTGACCGAGCGGGAACGCGAAGTGCTGCGGCTGATGGCGGCCGGGTTGGCCAATGGGGAGATCGCGGGGGAGCTGTACCTCGGGATCCAGACGGTGAAGACGCACGTGGGGAACGTGCTGGCGAAGCTCGGGGCGCGGGACCGGACGCAGGCGGTGATCCGGGCGTACGACTCGGGCTTCGTGACGCCGGCGGGTTGACGCGGAGTTGTGGACGCGCCATCCACGACGTCGAAGTTCGCACCATGAACGGTGTAACAAAGCCAATGTTGAACCGACTTGGTTGACGAGGTTCGAAGCCTGGAGGGAGTGGGATGGCGGTCTCCGATGAGGAAGTGGATGTCGAGTCTTCCGACGTGAACGACATCATCGGTGACGCCGGGTTCGCGCGTGACCTTCTTCTGGCGGAGTATCGGACGCTGCGTGACGAAATCCTGAAGAAGATGGATCACAGAACTTCGTTGGTGGTCTGCTCGGTCACGGTGAGCTCTGCTGTACTGGGTTTCGGCATCGAGCGCAAAAGTGCGTCACTGCTTCTGGTGTCACCCCTGGTTTCGCTGCTCCTCGGTATTCTCATCGCCTTCTACAACATGCAGATCGGAATCGCTTCGGAGCACCTTCGGAGGCACTACGAACAACCGGTCGCTCGTCGATTCACGTAACTGTTCAGGGCATTTCGGTGTTCGTTGGCAGCCAGGGGTTTCCGGTGATGGCGTCGCGTAGCGCGGTGATGATGTGGAGGCCGTTCTTGCG
>NZ_JBFBBZ010000041.1:0-86671 GCF_040682935.1 Amycolatopsis sp. NPDC051061 | reverse complement strand
ACTCAATCATTCTCAAAGGAACCTCATACGAGGTTATATATAAGCTCTACTGGCTTAGTTCACTAGCACACTGTTGAGTTCTCAAGCAACACACCCCGAGTCGCACCGCCGTCAAGCGGCCTTACCCGAAGCGAGTATTCCTAGCAGTTTTTGGTGGGACACCCACTCAATCGCTTCGAGCGAGAGCTTGGTTCGTGTCCCGGCGGCCACCCGGTTTCCCTGGCGACTTGGAGAACTTTACATCCCCGGAAACCCCCCGGAACAGGGGGGTCCGTTAACAAGATCAGCGCAGGTCAGACCCCATGACGAAGCCCGTCCAGGCCCCAGTCTGCACCCGCGTACCCCGGAGCGCCAGAGAAAGAGCCAGGGAAAGAATCCGGGAAGAACATTGCTCCGAGTACATTGCACCGTATTGCACCGCGACAAAGCTCCGCCTAGCGTCGGCCGCATGACCCTCGCCCACGACGACCTCGGCCCGAAGAACGGCCGGCCGGTCCTCCTCGTCCACGGCCACCCCTTCGACCGCTCGATGTGGCGTCCCCAGGCCGGGTACCTGGCCGAGCAGGGCCACCGCGTCGTCACCCCCGACCTCCGCGGCTACGGGGAGTCCCCGGGACAAGGCACCAAGACCACCCTCGACGTCTTCGCGAACGACCTCGTCGAGCTGGCCGACCACCTGAAGCTGGAGCGCTTCGTCCTCGGCGGCCTCTCCATGGGCGGCCGGATCGTCATGCACCTGCTGAGAGACCACCCGGGCCGGGCGGAAGCCGTCCTCCTCGCCGACACGTTCCCCGGCCTCGACACCCCCGCGGCGAAGCAGGCCCGCATCGACACGGCCGCGAGGATCAGCGAAGAGGGCATGGCGAGCTACGCCGACGAGCTCCTCCCCAAGATGATCTCGAGGCAGACCCGCGCGACCAGGCCGGACGTCGAAGCCCACGTCCGGAAGATGATGCGCAACGCCCCGGCGCAAGGAGCCGCCGCCGCACTGAGAGGACGCGCCGAGCGCCCCGACTACACCGAGGGGCTGAAGCGCATCGACGTCCCCACCCTCGTGGTCGTCGGCAACGAGGACGAGTTCACCCCGGTCGCCGACGCCGAGCTCATCCACCGGGAGATCCCGGGTTCGACCCTGGTGGTCGTCGACGGCGCGGGCCACCTGCCTAACCTGGAGCGCGAGACCGAGTTCAACGAAGCGCTCAGCACCTTCCTGACCCCAAGCGGAGCCACCCCATGACCCAGCAGCAGACCGTGTTCGTGACCGGCGCCAGCGCCGGCTTCGGTGCCGCCATCGCCCGCCGGTTCGTCGCCGAGGGCGCCCGGGTGATCGCCGTCGCCCGCAGTGCGGACAAGCTCGAGAAGCTGGCCGGCGAGCTCGGCAACGCCGTCCTTCCGGTGCCCCTCGACGTCAGCGACCCCGAAGCGGTCAAGGAGAAGATCACCACCCTCCCGGACGGCTGGCAGGAGGTCGACGTCCTGGTCAACAACGCCGGCCTGGCGAAGGGCCTCGAGCCCGCGCACAAAGCGGACCTCCAGGACTGGGAGGACATGATCGCGACCAACGTTCGCGGCCTCACCCACGTCACGCGCGCGCTGCTGCCCGGCATGGTCGAGCGCGGCCGCGGCCACGTGATCAACATCGGCTCGATCGCCGGCACCTACCCCTACCCCGGCGGCAACGTCTACGGCGCGACCAAGGCGTTCGTCCACCAGTTCAGCCTCAACCTGCGCAGCGATCTGCACGGCACCGGCGTCCGCGTGACGAACGTCGAGCCCGGCATGGTCGGCGGCACGGACTTCTCGAAGGTCCGCTTCGACGGCGACCAGGACAAGGCGGACAAGGTCTACCAGGGCACGACGCCGCTGACCGCGGACGACGTCGCCGAGTCCGTCTTCTGGGCCGCGAACCAGCCGAAGCACGTGAACATCAACGTCATCGAGCTGATGCCGGTGGTCCAGAGCTTCTCGGCGCTGCAGATCTACCGCGAGTCCTGAAACAGGGAGAACAACGCCTGCTGACCCGGGTCCCGCTCGGTGGGCAGCCGCTTCGTCCGCGGCCGCCCACCGGTGGACGGGTAGCGCAGCACCAGCTCGCCGATGCCGGCCAGCTGGTCGAGCAGCTCGCGCACGGACAGGTTCATCCCCGCCCGGTCGGCCTCGCGCCGCATCAGGTGCGTCACGGTCGCGGCGAGCACCGAGACGAGCCCGTGCGCGGCGATCCGCTGCCGCGTCCACTCCCAGCGCGGGGTCGGCCCGGTGACGGCGGGGCCGGTCAGCCAGCGGAACGTCGACTCCAGGTGCGTGCGGGCCCGGTAGGCCGTGACGACGTCCCCGATCGGCCAGTCCCGGTCGGTGACCAGCACCTGCTTGCCGAAGAACTCGTCGTCGAGCCGGGCGATGGCCACGGTGTCGACGCGCCGTTCGAGCCGGATCTCGCCGGGCCGGTTCCCGCTCAGCACGGCGGTGAGGACGCGCTCGATGCGCCGCCCGCGGGTCACCCGGCCGAGCTCGGCGTGGATCTGGGCGCGATCGCCGCGGTGGGTGCCCGCCGCGAGGGCCCCGGCCAGGCCGTCCAGCTCGCGGGTCGCGGTGGCCAGCTCGTCGGCGAACGCGCGGGACTGCGCCGCGTGCAGCGTGGCCGAATGCGTCAGGATCACCCGCCGCCGGACGCCGTCGACGACCGCGTGCGTGTCCAAGGCCGTCAAGCCGGCGAACCGCTCGGGGTCGACGCGCTTGCGGGCGGACGCGGGCTGGGTCAGCAGCTCGGGGTGGTCGGTCAGCGGCAGCGAGCCGACGAACCCGCTGCGGGAGCCGAGGTCGAGCTGGGCCGCCTGGCCGGAGTGGAAGACCAGCGTCGCGGGACCCAGTTCCGCGGTCAGCGAAGCGAACGTCGGCGCCGTGCCGTCGTCGCGCCGGTAGACCCTCGACGCCAGCGGGATCGCGCCGTCCCGGGTCACCCGCAGGCCGGCCCCGGCGAGCACGCCCCGGCACGCCGACGGCAGGGTGCAGTCCGCCGGCGCGAACGCGGCGAACTGCGGGACGTCGACGGCGAGCGCGGCGTGGTCGTCCAAAGTCGCCAGCACGGCCGACGCGACGGTGTCTTCGATGCGCGTGATGCGTTCCGGAGTGAGGCGTTCCAGCGCTCGCCAGGTGCCGTCCACTGTGGACACGCGGGGCCGGACGACGTCGGCCGCCACGCCCGAAGCCCACCACTCGGACAGCGGCGTTTCGGGCGCGGTCGCCCGGTGCAGCACGGCGATCGCCAAGGTGAGCCCGAGCGAGGGCGTCGCGCGTTGAGCACCCACGCTGGAGTCGACCCGGTTGACGAAGTCCAGGCGCGAAAGCGTCGCCCACACCGCGGCGACGTCGCCGTACGTCCGGTACGAGGCCGACGCGGGTTCGCCGCCCGGGACGGCGCGGGCGATCTCCTCGGCCGTCCCGAGGTAACGCTGGGTCACCACCCGGGGCTTGCCGTCGACCCTCCCGGACTCCGCCAGGTAGTAGTACGTCCGTCCGCCGATCTTCTTCCCGACCACCGATGCCACCCTTTAGGTAATACACCGCGAGAAGCTGATCGACAACCATGCCACCGAGCTGACCTGCGACGACGAGCACGCGCACCGATCGGGTGAGCCGGGTGCGCAACACACACTGGCTGGTCCCGCGAGGACGGTCCTAGCGTGGGTGGAATGGGACCCGAACCCGACGCCACCGCCCCGACCGCCTCCGCGATGCGCCGCGCGCTCGCCCGGGCGCGTGACGGGAAGACACTGGACGTAGCCGAAGCGAGCGTCCTGCTGCACGCCCGCGGTGACGACCTCACCACGCTTTCCGAGTACGCCTCCCGCATCCGCGACGCGGGACTGGCCGAGGCCGGCCGCGCGGGCATCATCACCTACAGCCGCAAGGTGTTCATCCCCCTGACCCGGCTGTGCCGCGACCGCTGCGGCTACTGCACGTTCGTCACGGTGCCGGGCCGGCTCGAATCGCCGTTCCTGTCCCCGGACGAGGTCCTCGACATCGCCCGCAAGGGTGCCGAGATGGGCTGCAAGGAGGCCCTCTTCACCCTCGGCGACCGGCCGGAGGACCGCTGGAAGGCCGCCCGCGACTGGCTGGACGCGCACGGCTACGACGACACGCTCTCCTACGTCCGCGCGATGGCGATCCGGGTGCTGGAGGAGACCGGCCTGCTGCCGCACCTCAACCCGGGCGTGCTGACCTGGCAGGACTTCCAGCGGCTCAAGCCGGTCGCGCCGTCGATGGGCATGATGCTGGAGACCACCGCCACCCGGCTGTGGTCCGAAAAGGGCGGTCCGCACTACGGGTCCCCCGACAAGGACCCGGCGGTAAGGCTGCGGGTGCTCGAAGATGCCGGGCGCAGCTCAGTCCCGTTCACCACCGGGGTCCTGATCGGCATCGGCGAGACGCACGAGGAGCGCGCGGACGCGCTGTTCGAGATCCGCAAGATCGCCAAGACCTACGGCGGCATCCAGGAAGTCATCGTCCAGAACTTCCGGGCCAAGCCCGACACGAAGATGCGCGCGACACCGGACGCCGACCTCGAGGAGCTGGCCGCGAACATCGCCGTCGCGCGGCTCGTGCTCGGCCCGAAGATGCGCATCCAGGCGCCGCCGAACCTGATCGGCAACCAGTACGACCTGATGATCCGGGCCGGCATCGACGACTGGGGCGGCGTCTCGCCGCTGACCCCGGACCACGTCAACCCGGAGCGCGCGTGGCCGCAGATCGAGGAGCTCGCGCGCCGCACCGAGAAGGCGGGCTTCGAGCTGAAGGAACGGCTCACGATCTACCCGGAGTACATCAGCGCGGGCGAGCCGTGGCTGGACCCGCGCATCACGCGGCACGTCGCCGCGCTCGTCGACCCGGCCACCGGGATGGCCCGCGAAGGCGCGATGCCGGTCGGCATCCCGTGGCAGGAGCCGGACGGCGGCTGGCAGCAGTCCGGCCGCACCGACCTGCACACCGAGATCGACACCACCGGCCGCACCGAAGACCGCCGCAGCGACTTCGACTCCGTCTACGGGGACTGGAAGGAGATCGGCGAGCGGATCAAGACCGGGCCGCAGAAGTTCGACTCGACCGTCCTGGAAGCCTTGCGCAGCGCGGAAAAGGACCCCGCCGGGCTGTCCGACGACGCCGCGCTGGCGCTGCTGTCCGCCGAGGGCAAGGAGCTGGACGCGTTCACGAAGCTCGCCGACGACCTGCGGCGCGAGACGGTCGGCGACGACGTCACCTTCGTCGTCACGCGGAACATCAACTTCACCAACGTCTGTTACACGGGTTGCCGCTTCTGCGCCTTCGCGCAGCGTCGCACCGACGCCGACGCGTACACGCTCTCGCTGGAGCAGGTCGGCGACCGCGTCGACGAGGCGTGGGCCGCGGGCGCGACCGAGATCTGCATGCAGGGCGGCATCCACCCGGACCTGCCGGGCACCGCGTACTTCGACCTCGCGGCCGAGGTCAAGCGCCGCCAGCCGGAGATCCACCTGCACTCCTACAGCCCGATGGAGGTCGTCAACGGCGCTTCGCGGACCAACCTGTCGCTGAAGGACTGGCTCATCAAGGCCAAGGAAGCCGGCGTCGACTCGCTGCCGGGCACGGCCGCGGAGATCCTCGACGACGACGTCCGCTGGGTGCTCACCAAGGGCAAGCTGCCGACGTCGGAGTGGATCAAGGTCGTCACCACCGCCCACGAGATCGGGCTGCCGACGACGTCCACGATGATGTACGGCCACGTCGACACGCCGGCCCACTGGGTCGCGCACCTGAAGCTGCTCGCGCGGCTGCAGCGCGAAGGCCTGGAGAAGAACGGGCGGCGCGGGTTCAGCGAGTTCGTGCTGCTGCCGTTCATCCACCAGAGCTCGCCGATCTACCTCGCCGGCCTCGCCCGCCCGGGCGCGACGCAGAACGAGAACCGGGCGGTGCACGCGCTGGCCCGGCTGCTGCTGCACGGGATGATCGACAACATCCAGAGCTCCTGGGTGAAGCTGGGCACCGAGGGCAGCCGCGCGGTGCTGCAGGGCGGCGTCAACGACATCGGCGGCACGCTGATGGAGGAGACGATCAGCCGGATGGCCGGCGCGTCGAACGGGTCGTACAAGACGATCAGCGACATGCGCGAGATGGTCGAGCCCCTCGGCCGCCCGCTGGTGCAGCGCACGACGGGCTACGGCAGGCCGACCGCCGAGCGCATCGCCGCCGCGGAAGCTTCGGACGGCGTCGCGACGGCCGTGCGCAAGCCGCTGCTGCCCCTGCTCACGCCGTAAAAAACGATTCGGGGGTGCCGGGTGGCGGAGCCCCGGTTGGCACAGCGGTAGCGGGCGCCCGGCTCCGGGGCGCCCGCTACTCTTCCGGGCCATGGGGGTTTCACGCTTCGCACCACTTCTCTTCGTAGCACTTCTCGCGGGTTGCGGTACTCCGCCGCCTCCGCCTCCCGTGCCGGTGCCCACGACGACGCCGAGCCCGACGTACGCGCCACCGCCGCCGATCGGGCTGTCGCTTTCGGTCGGCCAGGTCGAAGCCGGCCTCGGCCACCGCGCGAGCGTCCTGACGCTGACCAACCGGGACACGGCTCCGCGCCAGGTCACCGGCTACCCGGACCTGAAGATCCTCGCGGGCGACGGTTCGCCGCTCGAGGTGAAGGTCGAGCACGGGACGTCGTACTTCGCGCGGGACCTCGGTCCGCAGAACGTGACGCTCGAGCCGGGCGAGAAGGTCGTCGCGGTGCTGGCCTGGTCGGCCACCGTGACGTCCGGCGACCAGCACACCGGCGCGGCGATCTCGGTGGTCCCGGTTCCGGGCGAACCCGCGCAGAAGCAGCCGCTGGACACCGATCTGGGCACCACGGACTCCGTCACGGTCAGCTCGTGGGCCACGGAAATCGGCAACTGATGACGTTGTGTCACCGCTCACAAACCCACGGTTGACCAGCCGGATTCTGTGCTAACTCTGTTCCTTCACCCGCCGGAAGGGACTTCGATGAGCACCTCCGTGGCGCCACTGGAAATGGTCGACACCGACCGGTACCCGCTGACCGAACCGGACAGTCCCGCGTGGCGGGACACCGTCGGCCGCACCCGCGCGGACCTGGCCGACGTCGGCTGCAGCGTGCTCGCCGACTTCATCCGCCCCGAACTGCACGACGTCCTGCGCGAAGAGTGCGCCGTGCTCGAACCCCACGCGTACACGAAGATCGAAAAGGTCAACGCCTACAACACCGCGATCGACGCGCCGCTGCCCGAAGACCATCCGGGCCGGACGATCATGGAGCGTGGCAACGCCTTCGTCGCGCGTGATCACATCCCGGCGGGCGCGATCATCAGCCGGCTCTACACCAGTCCGGTGTTCCGGCGGTTCATCGCCGACTGCTTCGCGTTGCCGGAGGTGCACGAGCTCGCCGACCCGCTGTCCGGGCTGACGCTGAACGTGATCGCGCCCGGCCGTGCGCACCCGTGGCACTTCGACACGAACTCCTACACCGTCAGCATGCTGACGCAGGCCGCGAACGACGGCGGGACCTTCGAATTCTGCCCGGGCATCCGGTCCTCCGACGCCGAAAACTTCGCCGGCGTGCGGGCCGTGCTTTCCGGGGAAAGCACCCTTCCGGTCCAGCGCCTGAGCCTCCGTCCGGGCGATCTTCAGCTCTTTCAAGGGCGCTTCGCCTTGCACCGGGTCAGTACGGTGAGGGGTGAGGTCGCGCGGCATTCCGCGATCTTCGCCTACAGCGAGCGCCCGGGGGTCATCGGCAGCGCGGAGCGGACCAGGCAGTTGTTCGGCCGGGTCCTGCCGGCACACCTTGCCGGGCGCACCGACCGGGGCGACGAACTGCTCGACTAGATCAGGAGCCTGGCCTGTGCCTTTCGACTCGACCGGCAAGATCTCGTTCGACCACATCTACACCGCGCCCGACCCGCGGCCGTTCTTCGGCACGCTGCGCCGGGTCGGCTACGAAATCCCCCAGGTCGCGAAGCCGTACTTCGCGAAGCTGATCGGCGAACACCCGGCGGAGAGCCCGACCGTGCTCGACGTCGGCTGCTCGTACGGCGTCAACGCCGCGCTCCGGCGCTGCGACGCCACGATGGACGACCTCTACGCGCACTACACCGCCCCGGACGTGCTGGCGTTGAGTCACGCGCAGCTGATCGAGGCCGACCGGGCCCTCGTCACCGGCCCGGGCGGCGCGAAGTTCTTCGGCCTCGACGCGGCGGCGCCCGCGCTCGAGTACGCGCTTTCCGCCGGGTTGCTCGACGAGGCGATCCACGCCGACTTCGAAAGCGACGACCCGGACAGCACCCAGCGGAAGCTGCTCGACGACGTCGACCTCGTGATCTCCACCGGCTGCGTCGGCTACGTCACCGAGAAGACGATCGCCCGGATCGCCCGGGGCTCGCGGCCGTGGATGGCGCACTTCGTCCTGCGGATGTTCTCCTACGAGCCGGTCGCCGACCGCCTGGCCGGGATGGGGTACGAAACCGCGCAGGTCCCCGGGGTGTTCCGGCAGCGGCGATTCGCCTCCGCCGAAGAGCGGACGCAGATCCTCGACACGCTCGACGCCACCGGGGTCGACCCGACCGGCGTGGAGTCCGACGGCTGGCTGTACGCCCAGCTGTATGTTTCCCGCCCTGAAGGCGCGGCCGCGGAACTCGCGGCCGTGCTGGCCACTTCCGAGCAAGAAGGATGACCGTGAGCAGTCCGGAATGGTCCACCCGCACCTTCGGCAACGAGGACCGGCTTCCCCGTGTCCCCGTCCCCGCGCTGGAGGACAGCGGCCGCCGCTTCCTCGAGTGGTGCGCGCCGCTGCTGACGCCGGAGGAGCTGGCCGCGACCGAAACGGCGGTCGCGGAGTTCCTGGCACCCGGCAGCCCCGCGCACGAGCTGCAGGCCGCGCTCGAGGAGTACGACCGCGCACCCGGCGTGCACAGCTGGCTCGACACGTTTTGGCCGTACCGCTACCTCGGCCGCCGCGACCGGATCGCGCTCAACGCCAACTTCTTCTTCCTGTTCCAGGACTCCCCGCTGGGCCAGGTCGAGCGCGCGGCCGAGCTGACCGCGTCCGCCGTGGACTACAAGCTGAAGCTCGACGAGGAGCTGGTGCCGCCGGTGCTGCTGCGCGGGACGCCGCAGTCGATGGTGCAGCACAAGTACCTGTTCTCGGCGACGCGGATCCCGGGCGGGCTGCTGGACACCGCGCGCACGCGGTTCCCGTCGCCCGAGCGGCACATCGTCGTCTTCTCGAAGGGCACGCCGTTCCGGATGGACGTCCTCGCCGAAGACGGCCGCCCGTACTCCGCCGAGCAGATCGCCGACGGTCTGCGGGCGATCCTCAAGGACGACCACGGCACCGACGTGCCGGCCGGGCACTTCACGACGAAGGCGCGTGCGGAGTGGGCGGCTTCGCGGGCCGCGCTCCTCGAGGCCGGGAACGCCGACGCGCTCGAGACGATCGAGACGGCGCTGTTCTGCCTGTGCCTGGACGACTTCACGCCGTCGAACGCGCTGGAGGCAGGTGACCGGCTGCTGTACGGCGACAACCGCTGGTACGACAAGGCCGTGTCGCTCGTCGTGTTCGAGGACGGCACTGCGGGGATCAACGTCGAGCACTGCGAACTCGACGGCACCACGATCCTCGGCTTCACCGACGCGCTGCTGAGCGGTTCGCGCCACGAGCGCGAGCCGGCGGACGGCGTTCCCGGCTACGAGATCGTCGAGTTCACGCTGACCGACGCCCTGCGCGAAGACGCCCGTGCGGCCGGAGCGTCCTTCAAGGCGTACGCGGACGCGACGGCGACGCACACCGTGTCGTTCGGCTTCGGCGCCAACCGGGCGAAGGAGCTGGGGATGTCCCCGGACGCCTTCGCGCAGATGGCGTACCAGCTGGCGCACCGCCGCGCGAAGGGCCTGACCGGCGCGACATACGAGTCGATCGCCACCCGGCAGTTCCGCAACGGCCGTACCGAGGCGATGCGGGTCGTCACGCCGGAGGTCTTCCGGTTCGTCGACACCGTGGAAAGCGCCACCGCGTCGGCCGACGAAAAGCGCTCGGCCTTCCGTGGAGCGGCGGCGAAGCACGTCTCACGGGCGAAGGAGTGCCAGGCCGGGGACGCGCCGGAGCAGCACTTGTGGGAGCTGCAGCTGATCGCGAAACGTCATGGGGACGCCACGGACCTTTCGCTGTATTCGTCGCCGGGCTGGCTGAAGATGCGCGACGACTACCTGAGCACCAGCTCGGCGCCGTCGGTCAACATCCAGTACTTCGGGTTCGGCTCGACGAGCCCGCAGTGCATCGGCATCGCGTACGTGCTGTTGCCGGACCGCTGGAACATCTACCTCAGCACGCCGAAGCACGTCTCGGCGGAGATGTACCGCTTCGCCGACGAGCTCGCGAAGGCCGTCAGCGAGCTGCAGGAGCTGTTGGCAGGCGCTTGAGCAGCCAGGTCAGCCGGGCGGCGCGCGCGGCCCGGCTGACCTGCGCTTCCGGCACCAGCGAATCGAAGCCGTGGAAGCCGCCGGGCCAGACGTGCAGCTCGGCTTCGCCGCCCGCCTGCCAGATCCGACCGGCGTAGGCGACCACTTCGTCGCGGAACGTCTCCGCCGTGCCGACGTCGAGGAACGCCGGGGGCAGGCAGGACAGGTCCTCGGCGCGGGCCGCGGCGGCGTACGCCGGGACGTCGTCGGTGCCGCGGCGATCACCCAGGTAAGCCGTCCAGCCGACGTTGTTGGCCGTGCGGTCCCACAGGCCGCGGCCGTCGAGGTCGACGGCCGAGGGCGTGTCGTTGCGGTCGTCGAGCATCGGGCAGATCAGCAGCTGGCCGGCGAGCTCCGGCCCGCCGCGGTCGCGGGCGAGCAGCGCCGTGGCCGCCGCGAGCCCGGCGCCGGCGCTGATTCCCCCGAGCACCACCGGGCCGGCGCAGTGCTCGACCGTCCACAAGAGACCGGTGTAGCAGTCTTCGACCGGCACCGGGTACGGGTGCTCGGGTGCGAGCCGGTACCCCGGCGAGACGATCGTCAGGTTCAGGCCGCCCGCCCAGTCCAGCAGGTTCGGCACGTCCTGGCCGAGGTGGCTGCCGACGATCGTGCCGCCGCCGTGCACGTAGTAGAGGACGCCGGCGCTCTCGGCCGGGCGCATCACCAGCAGCGGAACCTCCCCCGCGTACTCCTCGGCGACCTGGTACGCCGGGTACGCGGCGGTCAGCTCCTCGACGGTCCGGTGCTCGGCGGCGTTCAGCTCGCGGCGGCCGGGGATGTCGGCGAGCTCCGCCAGCGGCGGGCGCAGCGCCCGCAGGGTTTCGACGACCGGCGCCAGCTCCGGGTCGAAGGGCGGCGGCGTCATTCCGTGGGTTCCGAGACGACGAGCACGAGTGAGCCTTCGAACGCCGGCTGCTCGCGCAGACGTCCGTAGCGGCGTTCCCACGTACCGTCGTCGAGGTCGTGCTGCAGCTCGGCGGCGAACCGGTGGTGCACGCGGTCGTCGACGAAGCTCCACGCCGAGCACGACAGCCGCGCGCCCGGGTCGAGCAGGCGTTCCGGGCGGGCGTAGTAGGCCTCGTTGAAGCCGTCCGTGCAGTCGATCGGGATCGGCACGCCGACGATCGAGGTGTGGCCGCCGAGCCCGTCGGCGATGTCGTCGACCGGCGGGTAGCGCCGCGCTTCGGTCTCGATCACCTCGGGTGCGTAGTCGAGCAGCCAGAACCGCCGCAGCAGGGCGGGATCGCAGGTGAGGATGGCGATCGGGCCGCGGGTGACGCGGCGCAGCTCCTTCAGCCCGGCCCACAGGTCGTTCCACTGGTGGACGCTGAACGTGCTCATCGCGCCCTCGAAGGCCCGGTCCGGGAACGGGAGCTTCTCGGCCACGGCGTCGACGGCGGGCGGCAGGTCCGCCGGCCGCTGCGCGCGCATCGACGCGGACGGCTCGACGGCGGTCACGTCCCGGTCTTCGGGCTCGTAGGCCCCGGCGCCCGCACCGACGTTGAGCACGGTCCGCGCGTCCCCCAGCGCGTCGAGGAGGTACTGGCCGATGCGGGAATCCGGCTTGCGGTAGTCGGTGTAGACCCCGCCGATCGCGCCGTAGTCCGCGTCCCCGGCGCTGCCGTCCGCACGTCGCTGGCTCATGCCCGGAATTTATCAGCGCGCGCCGACCGTGCGGGCGTTGCTCCGCCGGGTGGAAGCGAACGTCGGGCATCCGGCGCAGTCGTCAATTCCTGTCGCAAACTTGCGTAAGTTCGTTCAACTATTGCGATTTCTCGTCCAGGATTCGTATGATCCCGGTCACAGAGGTCCCCACCTGCTGCGGAAAGGCCAGTGCCGCCCATGTCTCCCAGCTCTGTCTTCAGCGCGCCCGAAAAAGCTCCGGATCGCTTCCGGGCCAAGAGATTCGGTGCCCTCGCCGCCGCCGTGACCGCCGCGGCCGGCCTGACGATCGCCGCCGTTCCCGCCGGGGGTTCGGCACTCGCCGCCGGCCGCGGCGCGAGCGTGCCCTTCCTCGAGCAGGAGGCGGAGAACGCCGCGACCAACGGCTCGGTCATCGGCCCGAACCGCAACGCCGGCACGCTCGCCGGGGAGGCGTCCGGCCGCAAAGCCGTGACGCTGTCCGGCCAGGGCAAGTACGTCGAGTTCACGCTCACCGCCCCGGCGAACTCCATCGACTTCCGCTTCAGCCTCCCGGACTCCGGCAACGGCACCGGGACGAGCGGCACGATCTCGCTGTACGTCGGCGGCTCCCACGACCGCGACATCGCGCTGACGTCGAAGTACGCCTGGTACTACGGCTCGTACCCGTTCACCAACAACCCGGGTGACGGCCACGCGCACCACTTCTACGACGAGACCCGCGCGCTGCTCGGCACGTCGTACCCGGCCGGCACCAAGATCAAGCTGCAGGTCGACGCGGGCGACACCACGGCCTCGACCATCGACCTCGCCGACTTCGAGCAGGTCGGCGCGGCGGCCACGCGCCCGGCGAACTCGCTGTCCGTCACCGACTACGGCGCCACCGCGGGCGACACGAGCGACGACGCGGCCGCGTTCGACTCCGCCGTCGCCGCGGCTCGCAGTCAAGGCAAGGAAGTCTGGATCCCGAGCGGGACCTTCACCCTCGGTCACCACGTCACCGTCGACCAGGTGACGATCCGCGGCGCCGGTCCCTGGTACTCCGTGCTGACCGGGCCGCGCGCCGGGATCTTCGGCAAGGGCGAACCGGCCAGCTGCGGCACATCGACGTATCCCGGCAACGGCGCGGTCCCGGGCACGAGCAGCGCGGTCGAACTCTACGACTTCGCGATCATCGGCCAGGTCGACTCCCGCGTCGACTGCGACCAGTCCAACGCCATCGGCGGCGCCCTGGGCGGCGGCTCGGTCGTGCAGAACCTGTGGCTGCAGCACACGAAGGTCGGGCTGTGGCTCGACGGGCCGTTCGACGGGCTCACCGTGTCCGGCAACCGGATCCTCGACCAGACCGCCGACGGGCTGAACCTGCACCAGGGCATCAGCAACACCGTGGTGACGAACAACTTCCTGCGCAACACCGGCGACGACGGCCTGGCCATGTGGTCCGAGCACGACGCCGACCACCACAACACGTTCTCCTTCAACACCGTGCTGCTGCCGATCCTCGCCAACAACATCGCGGTCTACGGCGGGCACGACAACACCGTGTCCGACAACGTCGTGGCCGACAACCAGGACCAGGGCGGCGGCCTCCACATCGCCAACCGGTTCAGCGCGGTGCCGCTCTCGGGCACCACGACCGTCGCGCGCAACACCGCGATCCGCACCGGCGTCCTCGACTCGAACTGGCAGTTCGGCGTCGGCGCGCTGTGGTTCGACGGCCGCGACTCGGCGATCACCGGCCGCGTCGACGTCACCGACCTCGACCTGCTGGACAACAACTACGAGGCCATCCAGTTCATCGACAGCGCGACGACGGACGTGCACTTCACGAACGTCCGGATCAGTGGCGCCGGCACGTTCGCCTGGCAGATCCAGGCCAAGCCGAGCGGGTCGGTGAAGAACGTCGTCGCGACCGGCGTCGGGCGGGCCGGCGTCTACAACTGCATGGGCCCGGACGCAATGAACGGGCTGGCCGACCAGGGCGGCAACTCGGGCTGGTCGACGACGTTCTGCGGCTCGTGGCCGACGCCGGTCTACGGCTCGGACAACGGCGGGACCACGACGACCACCCCCACCACCCCGCCGACCACGACCACCACCACTCAGCCGACCGGGAACCTGGCGCTGCACAAGGCGATCAGCGCGTCGGCGTCCCAGGGTGGTTTCCCGGCGGGCAACGCGGTCGACGGCGACGCGAACTCGTACTGGGAGAGCGCGAACAACGCGTTCCCGCAGTCGCTGACCGTCGACTTCGGTAGCACGGTCAGCGTGTCGCGGCTGGTGCTGAAGCTGCCGCCGTCCTCGGCGTGGGGCACGCGCACGCAGACGATCTCGGTCGACGGCGTCAAGGCCGCCGCGGGCTACACGTTCAACCCGGCGTCCGGCAACACCGCGACCATCACCTTCCCGGCGACGTCCGCCCGCACGCTGCGGCTGACCTTCACCGGCAACACCGGCTGGCCCGCCGGGCAGCTGTCCGAGCTCGAAGCCTATTCGTCCTGACCCCATCAGAAAGGTGACGACGATGTCCTCCACTCCACGGCGTCGCGCGGCGCTGCTGGCCGCGGCCCTCGCCGCGTCCGGCCTGACCGTGTTGCTCAGCGGCACTCCCGCCGCGGCGGCGACCTGCCCGACGACGGCCTCCGGTGGCGCGAGCGTGCCGTTCCGGACGGTCGAGGCCGAGTGTTCGGCGACCAACGGCTCGGCCGTCGGCCCCGACTACACGCAGGCCAGCATCGCCTCGGAAGCCTCCGGGCGGCAGGCGGTGAAGATCACGACCGGCCAGTACGTCGAGTTCACGCTGCCCGCGGCGGCCAACTCGATCAACGTCCACTACAACCTGCCGGACGGGTCGTCGGGCCGGCTTTCGGTGTACGTCAACGGGTCCAAGCTCGGCAGCGGGCTCTCGGTGACGTCCCGGTATTCCTATGTGGACACCGGCTGGATCCCGGGCGCGAAGACGCACCACTTCTTCGACGACGCCCGGCTGCTTTTCGGGCAGAACGCGTCGGCCGGCGCGAAGGTCCGGGTGGCGGCCGACTCCGGCGACGTCGGGCAGGCGACCATCGACCTCGCCGACTTCGAGCAGGTCGGCGGCGCGGCGTCGAAGCCGTCTGCCGCCCTCTCGGTGACGGACTACGGCGCCACCGCGAACGACTCTTCGGACGACTCGCAGGCGTTCCGCAACGGTCTGTCCGCGGCGCGCTCGCAGGGTAAGGAGCTGTGGGTTCCGCAGGGCCGGTTCGAGATCGGCTCGGCGTTGCAGATCGACCAGACGACGGTTCGCGGCGCCGGCCAGTGGTACACCGTGGTGCACGGCAACAACATCTTCAACAACGGCAGCGCGTCCGGGAACATCAAGCTGTACGACTTCGCGGTGTTCGGTGACGTCACCGAGCGCAACGACGGCAGCCCGGACAACGCGTTCCACGGCGTCCTCGGGAACGGCTCGGTCGTGAGCGGCCTGTGGATCCAGGACACGAAGTGCGGGCTGTGGCTGATGAACGGCGCGTCGTCGAACCTCACCATCGAGAACAACCGCATCCTCGACACGCAGGCCGACGGCGTGAACTTCGACGGCGCCGTCACGAACTCGACGTTGCGCAACAACTACCTGCGCAACAACGGCGACGACGGCCTCGCGCTGTGGTCCAACGGCCAGGCCGACTCGGGCAACTCGCTGGTCAACAACACGATCGTGCAGCCGAACCTGGCCAACGGCATCGCGCTGTACGGCGGCTCGAACAACACGGTGAGCGGCAACCTCGTCCAGGACACGAACGCCCTGGGCGGCGGCTACCTGGTCGCGAACCGGTTCAGCTCGGTCCCGCTCGGCGGCACGGTGACGCTGTCGAACAACACGGCGCTGCGGGCCGGGGCGCTCGACCCGAACTGGCAGTTCGGCGTCGGCGCGCTGTGGTTCGACGCGCGTGACCAGGCGATCACCGGCGTCACGATCCGGGTCACCGGGTTCACCGCCATCCAGAGCCCGTACGAGGCGATCCAGTTCATCGACGGCAACGGCGCCGGCAAGCCGATCCAGGGCGTCACGATCGACGGCGTCACGGTGCAGGGCGTGGGCACGTTCGTGGCGCAGTCGCAGACGCAGGGGTCGGTGTCGATCAGCAACCTGACGGCGTCCGGCGTCGGCGTGACCGGGACGTACAACTGCCCGTACCCGACGTCGATCCCGCGGATGACGTTCAGCGGGTCGGGCAACAGCGGCTGGACCGGCACCTGGGGCGACTGCTCGACGTGGCCCGCGCCGAACTCCGGTCCGCCGCAACCGCCGACGTCCGGCAGCAACCTCGCGCGCGGCAAGGCGATCAGCGCGTCGGCGTCCGTCGGTGGCTTTCCGCCGTCGAACGCGGTCGACGGTGACGCCAACTCGTACTGGGAGAGCGCGAACAACGCGTTCCCGCAGACGCTGACGGTGGACCTGGGCGCGGCGGCGTCGATCAACAAGGTGACGCTTCGCCTGCCGCCGTCGTCGGCGTGGGGCGCGCGGACCGAAACGGTGACGATCTCCGGGAGCCAGGACGGCGGGTCGTACACGACGCTGGTGGGTTCGCGCGGCTACGCGTTCGACCCGGCTTCCGACAACACGGCGTCGGCGTCTTTCACGGCGACGTCCCAGCGTTTCGTCCGGCTGACGTTCACCGGCAACACGGGCTGGCCCGCGGGTCAGGTGTCCGAGTTCGAAGTGGCGGCTTCGTAGCTCGGCGGTCCGGCAAGCCCGTACCGGTCCCCGGGACCGGTACGGGCTTGTCATGCTTTTGCGCGCGGTTGCTGTAAAGTTTCACTCATGACGCGTCGTCTTGCCGAAGTCGCCCGCCAGGTCGGGGTCAGCGAAGCCACGGTCAGCCGGGTGCTCAACGGCCGGTCCGGGGTGTCCGCGAGCACCCGGGCCGCCGTGCTCACCGCGCTGGACGTGATGGGCTACGAACGCCCCACCCAGCTGCGCGGCGAGCGGGCCCGCCTGGTCGGGCTGGTGCTGCCGGAGCTGCAGAACCCCATCTTCCCCGCGCTGGCCGAGATCATGGGCAACGCCCTCGCGCAGCAGGGGTTCACGCCGGTGCTGTGCACGCGGACCGCCGGCGGGGTGTCGGAGGCGGAGTACGTCGAACTGCTCCTCCAGCAGCAGGTGTCGGGCGTGGTGTTCGCCGGCGGGCTGTACGCGCAGGCCGACGCGATCCATTCGCACTACCACCACCTGGTCGAGCGGCGGCTCCCGACGGTGCTCATCAACGCGGCGGTCGACCACCTCGGGCTGCCGCAGGTCTCGTGCGACGACGCGGTGGCCGTCGAGCAGGTCGTCGGCCACTTGAGTTCCCTCGGACACGAGAAGATCGGGCTGGTGCTGGGGCCGTCGGACCACGTGCCGTCGCAGCGGAAGCTCGCGGCGTTCCAGTCGTACGCGGCCAAGCTCGGGTTGCCGGTGCTGGACGAGCTGGTCGAGCACGGCATGTTCTCGATCGAGGGCGGCCACGCGGCGGCAGCCCGCCTGTACCCCCGCGGCGCGACGGCGGTGCTGTGCGCGAGCGACCTGCTGGCGCTGGGCGCGGTGCGCGCGGCGCGTCGGCAGGGGCTGTCGGTGCCGGAGGACATCTCGGTGGTCGGCTACGACGACTCGGCGTTGATGAACTGCACCGACCCGCCTTTGACGACCACCCGCCAGCCGATCGAGGCGATGGGCCGGGCGGTGGTGGAGCTGCTGGTGAAGCGGATCAACGGCGGTGAGGTGGCGGCGGAGGAGCTGTTGTTCGCGCCGGAGCTGGTCGTTCGCGGCTCGACGGCCCGCCGCACCGCCTGACGACACCCCGAGAGCGCGACGGCTTCCGAGCCGTCGCGCTCTTTCGTGTGCCCACCTTCGCCCAAAAAGCAGCCCCCGCCCTCTCCGGGGGACCGGCCCCGCACCCAGCGTATCGGGACCCCCCGACGAAAAGCCGGGAACAGCCTCACCCGGGCCTCCTTGTCCACATCACGGTCCCGCTGTGGACACTGCAGCCTGTTCGTAACTTGCAAAGTCTCGTCGGCTTATTGCGTCGATCCGGTCTCACACTTTAGAGTGACCGCAATCACGTGACAGCCGTCGCGACCCGAGAAGAGGCTTGAGATGAGCAGTCCCTGGTCCCGATCCTTGCCCCGCCGAATGTTCTGCCTGCTGGCCGCAGGTGGCCTCGCACTGGGGGTGGCCGCCTGCGGCGACGGCGGCAACACCGCCGCGCCCGGGGCCAAGGTGAAGATCACGGTCACCGGCCAGCCGCCGACCAGCCAGCCGTTCGAGCGCAGCGTGTTCGACGCCGACGTGAAGGAGTTCGAGGCTTCCCACCCGAACATCGACATCGATCCGCACGAAGGCTTCATGGACCCGAAGACGTTCTCGGCGAAGCTCGCCGGCGGCCAGCTCGAAGACGTCTACTACGTCTACTTCACCGACCCGGCGCAGATCATCGCGCGCCGCCAAGCCGCCGACATCACGGAAGCCGCGAAGAGCGTTCCGCACATCAACGACATCAAGCCGGAACTGCTCGACAACTTCCGGGACGCGAGCGGCAAGCTCTACGGCCTGCCGACGATGAACTACACGATGGGCCTGGTCTACAGCCGCCCGCTGTTCCAGAAGGCCGGGCTCGACCCGGACAAGCCGCCGGCCACCTGGGACGAGGTCCGCGCGGACGCCAAGAAGATCGCCACGCTCGGCAACGGCGTCGTCGGGTACGCCGACTACAGCAAGAACAACCAGGGCGGCTGGCACATGACCGGCTGGCTCTACTCGATGGGCGGCGACATCGCCCGCAAGGACGGCGACAAGTGGGTCGCCGACTTCGCCAACGAAAAGGGCAAGCAGGCCCTGCAGTACCTGCACGACATGCGCTGGACCGACAACTCCATGGGCGCCAAGCAGCTCCTCGAAGCCACCGACGTCCAGCGCATGATGGGCGCCGGCCAGCTCGGCATGTACATGGCCGCCCCGGACAACGTTCCCGTGCTCGTCAAGCAGTTCAACGGCAAGTACGAGGACTACGGCATCGCCGGCATGCCCGGCGGCCAGGGCACGCTGCTCGGCGGCGAAGGCTACATGATCAACCCGAAGGCCTCGCCGGACAAGGTCAAGGCCGGCCTCGAGTGGATCCAGTGGAAGTACCTCAACCCGGACCGCTTCGAGAAGCACATCCAGCAGTACGTCGACGGCAAGCAGCCGGTCGGCCTGCCCGCCGAGCCGACGCCGGACGTCTGGACGGGCTCGGTCCGCGAGCAGCAGCTGGCCCTGAAGGCCAAGCACGCCAACGTCCCCGCGAAGAACTACCAGTCCTACGTGGACACGACCAGCCAGATCAAGGGCAGCATCGAGCCGCCGAACGCGCAGCAGATCTACGCCGCGCTCGACAGCGTGATGCAGGCGGTCCTCACCGACCAGAACGCGAACCTCGACCAGCAGCTGTCGTCCGCGTCCTCGAAGGTCAACAGTGTCCTCGCCCAGGTCAAGTAGCCTGCTCGCCTGGCCCGCGACGTCTTCGTCGCGGGCCAGGCGCCCGGCCGTGTCGCCGGAAGAACGCCGCCGCACCAGCCTCAAGCGCAAGCTCAAGGAGAACCTCACCGCGTACGGCCTGCTCTGCGCCGCGCTCGTGGTGTTCGCGCTCTTCTCCTGGTACCCGATCGTGCGCGGTGTTCTCCTGAGCTTCCAGCAGGTCGACTTCGTCAACGCGCCGACGTGGGTCGGGTTCGACAACTTCCAGCGACTGTTCGCGGACCCGCTGTTCGGCGTCGCCTGGCGCAACACGCTGCTGTTCACCGGGCTCGCGCTCGTCTTCGGCTTCGCCGTCCCGTTCCTGACCGCCGTGCTGCTCAACGAGATCCGGCACGCCAAGGCGTTCTTCCGGCTCGCCGTCTACCTGCCGGTGATGCTGCCGCCGGTCGTGACGGCGCTGATGTGGAAGTGGTTCTACGACCCGGGTCCCGGCCTCTTCAACTCCGCGCTCGGCGCGGTGGGGCTGCCCGGTGGCCAGTGGCTCGACTCCTCCACCACGGCGATGCTGTCGCTGGTGTTCGTCTCGACGTGGGCGAACATGGGCAGCACCACGCTCATCTACCTGGCCGCGCTCGGCACGATTCCCGGCGAGCTCTACGAAGCCGCGGAGCTCGACGGCGCCGGACTGTGGAAACGCCTGCGCCACGTGACGTTCCCGCAGACGCGATTCGTGCTGCTGGTGCTCCTGCTGCTGCAGATCGTCGCGACCATGCAGGTGTTCACCGAGCCGTACGTGATGACCGGGGGCGGCCCGGACGACTCGACGGTCACCGTGCTCCTGCTGCTCTACCGCTACGCCTTCGTCTACAACGACTTCGGCTCGGCGAGCGCCATGAGCCTGCTGCTGTTCATCGCGCTCGGCGTGTTCTCGGCGTGGTACGTCCGGCTGACGCGGAAGGCGGACCAGTCATGAGAACCCTCGTCTCACCCGGCGCGTTGCGCAGCCCGCGCGGCAAGGTCGTCTACGGCGTCGTGTTCGCGTGCACGCTCGCGGTGTTCCTGCTGGCGTTCATGTTCCCGCTGTACTGGGTGATCACCGGCGCGATGAAGTCACCGCAGGAGCTGGCGCAGACGCCGGCGACGCTCATCCCGCACGAGTGGCACCCGGAAACCTTCGGCGACGCGTGGAGCCAGCTGAGCCTGGGCAAGTACTTCCTCAACACGCTCGTCGTCGCCGGCGGCGCGTGGCTGGCTCAGCTGGCCATCGACGTCCCCGCCGCGTTCGCGCTGTCGAAGCTGCGGCCGAAGTTCGGCAACGTCGTGCTCGGGCTCATGCTCGCGACCCTGATGCTGCCGGCCACGGCGTTGCTCGTGCCGACGTACGTGACGGTGACGGACCTGCCGCTGCTGCACGTCAACCTGATCAACTCGCCGACCGCGGTCTGGCTCCCGGCGGCGGCGAACGCGTTCAACATCTACCTGCTGAAGCGGTTCTTCGACCAGATCCCGGACGAGCTGATCGAAGCGGCGCGCATCGACGGCGCCGGGCCGGTGCGCACGCTCTGGCGGATCATCCTGCCGATCTCGCGGCCGATCCTGGCCGTGGTGTCGATCCTCGCGGTGGTCACCGCGTGGAAGGACTTCATCTGGCCGCTGCTGGTGTTCCCGGACACCGAAAAGCAGACACTCTCGGTGATGCTGCAGCGGGTGGCGATCGACATGCCGCTCAACGTGCTCGTCGCCGGGATGGTGCTGGCCAGCCTGCCGATGGTGGCGCTGTTCCTGGCGTTCCAGCGGCAGATCCTCGCCGGGCTGACCGCCGGCGCCGTCAAGGGCTGAGCCGGGTTTTCACGACGACTAGGAGGGCACTTTCGTGACCGACAAGACCGGCTGGTGGCGGAGCGCGGCGATCTACCAGGTCTACATCCGCAGCTTCGCGGACGGCAACGGCGACGGCATCGGCGACCTCGCCGGCGTCCGCGCCCGGCTGGACCACCTGGCCGACCTGGGGATCGACGCGATCTGGTTCACCCCGTGGTACCCCTCGCCGATGGACGACGGCGGCTACGACGTCGCCGACTTCCGCGACATCGAGCCGCTCTTCGGCACGCTCGCCGAGGCGGAGGACCTGATCGCCGAGGCGCACGCCCGCGGCATCCGGGTGATCATCGACATCGTGCCCAACCACTGCTCCGACGAGCACCGGTGGTTCCAGGCCGCGCTCGAGGCGGGCCCGGGTTCGCCGGAGCGACAACGGTTCTGGTTCCGGCCCGGTCGCGGGCCGGACGGCGCCGAGCCGCCGAACAACTGGAAGTCGCGCTTCGGCGGGTCCGCGTGGACGCGCGTGCCGGACGGCGAGTGGTACCTGCACCTCTACAGCTCCCGCCAGCCCGACTTCAACTGGGACAACGCCGAGATCCGCACGGAGTTCGAGGACGTCCTGCGGTTCTGGTTCGACCGCGGGGTCGACGGCTTCCGCATCGACGTCGCCGACGGGCTCGTCAAGGACCCGCGGCTGCCCGACGTCGACGCAGGCGACGAGACGCCGTTCTCCGACATGGAGGGCTTGCACGAGATCTACCGGTCGTGGCGCAAGATCGCCGACAGCTACGCGGGCGAGCGCGTGCTGGTCGGCGAGATGTGGCTGCCGGACATGTCCCGCGCGGCACGCTACCTGCGCCGCGACGAGCTGCACTCGGCGTTCAACTTCGACTTCCTGGTGTGTCCTTGGGAGGCTTCGCGCTTCCGGGACGTCATCTCCCGCACGTTGCGCGCGCACGACGAGGTCGGCGCGCCGGCCGCGTGGGTGCTGTCGAACCACGACGTGACGCGGCACGTCACGCGGTACGGCCGCCAGGGCGACACCGGGTTCAGCTTCGCGAACCGGCTGCACGAACTGCCGGTGGACCTCGAGCTGGGCACCCGGCGGGCCCGGGCGGCGGCGCTGCTGACGCTGGCGCTGCCGGGCGGTCTGTACGTCTACCAGGGCGAAGAGCTGGGGCTGTGGGAGATCCTGGACATCGCGGACGACCTGCGCCAGGACCCGGTGTGGGCCCGCACGAACGGCGCGGACCCGGGCCGCGACGGCTGCCGGGTGCCGATCCCGTGGTCCGGTGACGAGCCGCCGTTCGGGTTCGGGTCCGGGGACGCGTGGCTGCCGCAGCCGGCGGAGTGGAAGGCCTACACGGCGGAAGCGGAGGTTGCGGACCCGGCGTCGATGCTGTCGCTGTACCGCGACGGCCTGCGGCTGCGGCGGGACCTCCCCACGGGTGAGCTGGAGTGGCTCTCCCTCGGTGAGGGAGTGCTGGCGTTCCGGATCGGAGCCGGGTTCACGTTCGCGCTGAACTTCTCGTCCGAGCCGGTACCCCTGCCGGCCAGCGAGGTCCTGCTGGCCAGCAACCCGGTGACGGACGCTCTGCCCACGGACACGGCGGTCTGGCTGCGGTCCTGACGACTCGCCGGAGGCCGTCGCCGCTCCGACCCGGCGGCGGCCTCCGGTGGTTCACCCCGAAAATGCTTTGCGCCGGCCGGCGCCGTTCGCGATGGTCGAGGGGTGTCCGAACCCCGCTTGGCCGCCCCTGGTGCGCGCTACCACGCGTCGTTCCTCGCCGCCCTGCGCGAGTTCCACGACGAGGGTCTGCACACCGAACTCCGGCCGGACGTCCTCGCCGACCCCGAGGAGTTCCGGCGCTGGACCGAAGCAGCCGAGACTCCGACACACCGCGAGTACTGGTGGGTCGCCGGCGCACACTTCCTCGGTCGGGCCCGGCTGAACCTCCGGCTCACCGGAGAACTGCCCGAGTTCGGCGGCCATATCGGCTACGACATCCGCCCCACGGCACGCGGCCGGGGCCACGCGACGGCGCTATTGCGCGCTGTCCTCAGTGCGGCGCGCGGCGCGGGCATCGACTGCGCGTTGCTGACCTGCGCGCCGGACAACCACGCGTCGCGGCGTGTGATCGAGCGCAACGGCGGGGTCTTCACGGACATCAGTTCGGCCGGGCGCTTGCGCTTCTGGTGCCCGACCGGCTGAGCCGCTACTTGGTCAGCTGCAGGACGTCGATGCCCCGGACGTTGTCCGCCACGTACACGTACTTGCCGTGCCAGTACGGCGCCCACGCGCTCGCGTCGCCCGGGCGGTAGTAGGCGATCTGACGCGGGTTCGTCGGGTCGCTGACGTCGAGGAACCGCGTGCCCTGCGAGTAGAACGACTGCACCAGGATCTTGCCGCGGACGTCGAAGTAGTGCGCGGAGCAGTCGTCCGACGCCGGGTCGCTGCCCTCCTGGCCGTTGACGCCCCACGTGCCGACGCTCTCCAGGCGGAACGGCTGCTCGGGCGTCGAACGCCAGCCTTCACCGTGGTAGGAGCCCTTCAGCGACGAAATCGTCAGGACGCCGTCGCCCGCGCAGCCGTCGACGAAGTTCTCCTCCGTCGCGTAGATCAGGTCCTGGCCACGCCACGCGCCGTCACCGATGCGGTGGCCGGCCGGGTGGAAGCTGTTGTGCATGAACCGCGAAGGTGCCGCCGTCTCGGCGATGCCGCCGCCGGCGTAGGGCACCGGCTCGTGCGCCGTCGCGCGGCGGAGCTTCCCCTGCACCGGGTCGCGGTGCACCCCGGACGTCCAGTAGCCGCGCACGCCGCCACGCCCGGACACCCAGGCCACGCCGTCGTCGTCCACCTGGACGTCGTGCACGTAGTCGGTCTTGCCGTCGTTGCGGGCCAGCTCGATCGGCTGCGGGTTCACCTTCGGGTGGCGCGGGTCGCGCACGTCGGTGACCCAGATCGGGCGCCCGCCCCAGTCCGCGGGCTGGTCGTCGGCCTTCGCCGGGCCGCCGGTCCACAGGTAGCGGCAGCCGTCGACGCAGCTGGTCGTGTGCCCGGCCGGCACCTTCGTATAGCTGAGGATCGCCGGGGCCTCGGGCTTCGAGACGTCGACGACGTAGATGCCGGACTCGCCCGTGTGCGTGGTGCCGCCGAACGCGCGCGGGTCGCGCGAGAGGAACACGAGCTTGCGGTTCTGGTCGACCTCGGTGTCCTCGGTCTCCCACAGCCCGGGCAGGCTGACCTGCCCGACCAGCTTCGGCGCGGCCGGGTTCTTCGTCAGGTCGTACACCTTCAGCCCGAACTCGCCGGACACGACCATGACGTCGCGGCGGCCGTAGTCGAGGAAGTTGACCGAGATGGCGCCGGCGGCGTCGGGCACGTTGCCGACGGCCTTGACGTTCTTGATCGCGCCCGGGTCGCCCAGGGTGCGAGCGGCGGGAACAGCGGGTTTGTCGTCCTCGCCGCAGGCGGCGGCCGGGAGCCCGGTCGCGACCAGCGTAGCGCTGACGGTGACGGCGGCGAAGCACGACCGGAGCCAGGTGCGCACGAAACCTCCCAGAACGCGTGGTCCCCGAACGGTACGACGGAGATCAACCGGACACAACCGTCTTTGGTCGGCGGTCGACTGGTAGGACTGGCGCATGCGCCTGCTCGTCCTGCTCGCTGTCGTGGCCCTGGCCGTCACGGGCTGTTCCGATCCCGGCCCGGCCCGGCCGGGCGTCCTGTCCGCGGGCATCCGGGAGCCCGCGACGCTGCTGCCCGCCGACGTCGCCGACCAGGCGGGCCGGCTGGTGACCGGCGTGCTGTGGACCCCGCTCGCCGACTACGACGCGGCGACCGGGAAGCTCACGCCGCGCGCGGCCGAGTCGATCGAGAGCGCCGACCGGGTGCACTGGACGGTCAAGCTGCGGCCGGCGACGTTCCACGACGGCACCCCGGTCACCGCCCAGTCCTATGTGGATACCTGGAAAGCGATCGCGGCTTCACGATGGGCTGCCGCGCCGGTGTTGACGAAGTTGTTGCGCGCCCGCTCGATTGAAGCGTCCACTTCGGACACGATTTCGGTGGTGCTCGACCGCCCGTCCGGCCAGGTGCCGGCGTTGCTCTCGGCGCCGGGCCTGGTGCCACTGCCCGCGTCGGTGCTCGCTTCGCGCGATTGGGCGGCCTTCGCGAAGGCGCCGGTCGGCAACGGGCCGTACCGGCTCGACGGCGCGTGGCGGCCCGGCTCGGGCGGCACGCTCAAGCGCGTCGGCGAAGGCGTCGGCAAGGCGACGGAGATCGAGCTGCGCGTCGGCGACCCGGCCGCCCAGTACGACGCGGTCAAGGCGGGCACACTCGACCTCGCCATGGAGGTCCCCGGCGAGAAGCACGACGCGATGCACGGCGACTTCGGCGACGACCACCACGCGACGTGGGCGTTGCCGCGGGCCGGTTACCTGGCGTTCCCGGTGACGAACCCGCGGTTCGCCGACGCGACGGTCCGCCACGGCTTCGCCCTCGGCATCGACCGCGCGGCCCTCGAAGCCGGCCCTCTGGCACACCAGGCCGACCCGGCGAAGGCGCTGCTGCCGCCGGCGGACGCACCGGGCGAGCGATCGGGAACGTGCCGCCCGTGCAGCTTCGACGCGGCGGCCGGCAAGGCCCTGCTGCAGCAGGCGGCGTTCCCCGGCGGCGCGACCGTCTATTTCGGACCTTCGACCGAAGCCTGGACGCGGACGCTGGTGGTCGGCTTGCACAAATCCTTGGACGTTTCGGTGACCGCCCAACCTTCGCCCGGCGCGGCGGACGGGCCGTCCACACTGGACGTTTCGCTGACCACCGCGAGCCCGTACGAGCTGCTGTCGACGCTGGCAGCGGAGTCGGGCTACACGGACGAAGTGTTCCGCCAGAGCCTCTCGCTCGCGGACGCGGCGGCGACCCCGGAGGAGGCGGGCGAGCTGTACCGGCTGGCGGAGAACCAGCTGCTGCGCGACCTCCCGGTGGTTCCGCTGTGGTCCGGCCACGGCCACGCGGTCTGGTCGTCCCGGGTCCACGACGTTTCGACGACGCCGTTCACCGGGCCGGTGCTGGCGGGGATCGGGGTTTCGTGACCTGGGACCGGCGCTCGACAGAGCCGCGTCTCTGCCTACGCGACTAGATCGCGGCGTGCTTGACCAGCGTCTCGATGAACGCCGTGGTCAGCGGATCCGGCGCCGCGCGCGTAAAAGCCGCCAGCGTCCGGCGGATCGGCACGCTCGGCCGCAGGACCCGCCCGTCGAACCGGGCCGGCAGCACGTTCGCCGGGACCAGCGCCGGGCCGAGGCCCGCCGCCGCCAGGATCGGGGCCGCCGCCGTCTGCTCGGTGCGGACCGCCGCGCGGGGGCGGAAGCCGGCCGCCGCGCACGCCGCGTCGACCAGCTCCGCCAGGCCGTTGCCCGGCGCGTAGTGCACCCACGCGCAGTCGGCGAGCGTCGCGAGGTCGACCACGCCCGCCGAGGACTCCTCCGAAGCGCCGTCGGCGGGGAGCACCACCACGAACTCCTCGACGCCCAGCTCGCGCACCGGCCCCGGCCAAGGTGACGGCAGCGGGCCGAGCGCGACGTCGGCCTCGCCCGCGGCCATCGCCTCCCGCAGCTCGTCGGCGTGGCGGAACTCGATCAGCCGGACGTCGACGCCGGGCCGGTCGCGCCGCCACACGCGCAACGCCGGCGGCAGCACGCCGAGGCTCAGCGAATAGACCGTCGCGACCTGCAGCTCCCCCGCCGTCGTGCCGGACGCGAGCCGGGCGGCGCAGCGCGCGCGTTCGGCGTCGGCCAGCGCCGCCCGCGCGTGCGGCAGCATCGCCCGGCCCATCGGCGTCAACCGCACAGTGCGCGGGAGGCGTTCCAGCAGCGGCCCGCCGAGACCGTGTTCCAGGGCCCGCACCTGGTGCGACAGCGCGGGCTGCGTCACATGGAGCTGCTCGGCCGCGCGAGTGAAGGAACCGGTGTCGACCACCGTGACCAGGTACTCCAGCTGCCGCAGACTTGCCATGAACCGAGCTTATCGAAAAGGTGAAAACCAAGCCTTGGACTTATCGCTAACACGTGACCAGCCTGGAGGACATGGAACGCAAGACAGCCCTGGTCGCCGGGGCGAACGGGATCATCGGCCGCAACCTCGTCGAGCACCTGCGGGCGGACGGGAACTGGGACGTCATCGGCGTCTCACGCAAAAGCGGTCTCGCTGTCGACCTGCTCGACGCCGCCGACACCCAGGCCAAGATCGGCGCGCTGACCGGCGTCACGCACCTCTTCTACGCGGCTTATCAGGACCGGCCGACGTGGGCCGAGCTGGTCCCGCCGAACCTGGCGATGCTGACGCACCTCGTCGACGCCCTGGACCCGGCCGCGCTCGAGCACGTCAGCCTGATGCAGGGCTACAAGGTCTACGGCGCGCACCTGGGCCCGTTCAAGACGCCGGCGCGCGAGACCGACGCCGGGCACATGCCACCGGAGTTCAACGTCGACCAGCAGCGGTTCCTGGAGCGGCGAGGCGGCTCGTGGTCGGCGATCCGGCCGTCGGTCGTCGGCGGCACCGCGCTGGGCAACCCGATGAACCTCGCGCTGGTGATCGCGGTGTACGCGTCGATCTCCAAGGAACTCGGCCTGCCGCTGCGGTTCCCGGGCAAACCCGGCGCGTACGACAGCCTGCTGGAGATGACGGACGCGAGCCTGCTGGCCGACGCGACGGTCTGGGCGACGCGCCACGAGGGCGCGTTCAACATCGCGAACGGCGACCTGTTCCGCTGGAGCGAGCTGTGGCCGAAACTGGCGGCCTACTTCGACCTCGAAGTCGCTCCTCCACTTCGGATGTCCCTTGTGGACGTGATGGCCGACAAAGCTCCACTGTGGACGTCCATGGCGGCCGAACACGGCCTCACCGCGTCCTATCAGGACGTGTCGAGGTCGTGGGCATTCGGCGACTTCGTGTTCGGCTGGGACTACGACATGTTCGCGGACACGTCGAAGGCGCGTCGCGCGGGCTTCCACACGTACGTCGAGACCGAGCAGATGTTCTACCGGCTGTTCGACGAGTTCCGCAAGGCGCGGGTGATCCCCTAGCCGCGGCCGATGAACGGCATGGTCGTCGCGGTGACGGTGAGGAACTGGACGTTGGCGTCGAGCGGCAGGCCGGCCATGTAGCGCACGGCGTCGGCGACGTGCCGGACGTCGAACGTCGGCTCGGCGACGACCCGGCCGTCGGCCTGCGGGATACCGGCGGCCATCCGCTCGGTCATCTCGGTGGCGGCGTTGCCGATGTCGATCTGCCCGCAGGCGACGTTCCAGCCGCGGCCGTCGAGCGAGATTGACCGGGTGAGGCCGGTGACGGCGTGCTTCGTGGCGGTGTAGGCGACGCTCGCGGGCCGCGGGACGTGCGCGGAGATGGAGCCGTTGTTGACGATCCGGCCGCCGCGCGGGTCCTGGTCCTTCATGAGCCGGACGGCCTGCTGGGCGCAGAGGAACAGGCCGGTCAGGTTGACGTCGACGGTCCGTTTCCAGTCCTCGACGGACAGATCGGCCACGGTCCCGGCGGCGCCGATCCCGGCGTTGTTGACGAGCAGGTCGAGCCGTCCCCACTTGGCACGGACCGCCTCGAACAGCTCGGCGACGGACTCTTCCCGGGATACATCGGTGGGCACGACGAGCGCGTCCTCGTGGCCGTCGGCGGTTTCGGCGAGGGCGTCGGAGCGCCGTCCCGCCAGGGCGACGGACCAGCCGTCCGCCAGGAGGGCCCGCGCCACCGCCCGCCCGATCCCCGACCCGGCCCCGGTCACCACCGCCGTCTTCGCCATCACGCCTCCTACACTGCCCCCATGAGTCTTCGCGAGCGTTTCCAGGCCGGTCTCGCCCGGCAACTCGGCCACCCTAGCGGCCTGCGGGGCCGGATCGTCGGGGCGATGCTCAACCGCCGCAACCACGCGGCGGTGGTGAAAGCGGTGGCGGCCCTGGAGCTGTCCGGCACGGAACGAGCGCTCGACATCGGCTTCGGCGGCGGCCTCGGCCTCGGGCTCCTGCTGCGGGAAACCACCTCGGTCCGGGGCGTGGAAATCTCGCGGACCATGGTCGAGCGGGCCCGCGGCACGTTCCGCGGGGAGATCGCCGCGGGCAGGCTGGCGCTGAGCGAGGGGCCGATGACGGCGTTGCCCCTCGACGACGGTTCGGTCGATTCGGTCGTCACGACGAACACGGTCTACTTCGTCGACGACCTCGACGCCGCGCTCGCCGAGGTCGCGCGGGTGCTCGCGCCGGGCGGACGCTTCGTGCTGGGCGTCGGCGACCCGGACCTGATGGGCCGGGCCCGGATGCTGACCGACAACGGCTTCCGCATCCGGCCCGTGCCCGAACTGGAGGCGGCGCTGACCGCGGCCGGGCTGAACCCGCTGCGGCACGAGCGGTTCGCCCACAGCGGCCTCGGCTTCCACCTGCTGGTCACGCGCAAATAGGGCCCGGCGAGCGCCGGGCCCTCTTCGCGAGCGGAACCTACTTGGCCGCCACCCCCAGCGCGGCGAGCGCCGGGCCGGCCATGATCACGCCGTTGCCGGTCACCGTGTCGAACCCGGGCGTGCCCAGGTCGATCGCGCTCGACACCAGCGCGCTGCGGATCTGCGCGGGGGTCGCCGTCGGCTTGCCCGACAGCAGCAGCGCCGCGATGGCCGCCGCGTGCGGGGCCGCCGCCGACGTCCCGTAGAACGACTGGAAGCCCGCCACCGACGTCGCCACGCCGTCGGCCGCCGTGATGTCCGGCTTGCTGCGGGTCGTGCCGCCCGTCGAAGACACGTTGCCCGGCGTGATCGCCGTGCCGTCCGCGTTGTAGAACAGGTGGCGCTTGCCGTCGGAGGAGAAGCGCTCCCACTTGCTCGCCGCGGTGAACAGACCCGGGTACGGACCGACCGGGTTGGCCGGGTCGCCGGTCTCCAGCGGCCGCGTGAACGCGGGGCCGGCCGGGGCCGCCGCCACGCTGAACGCGTTCGCCGCCGACGAGTGGCCGTTCGTCACGCCGTTGGTGCTGAACGCCCTGAGCGAACCCGAAGCCACGAACCGGCCGCGGATCACGTTGAGCGCGATGAACCGGTCGGCACCGCTGTACTTGACCACCGCGACCTTGTAGCCGGAGCCCGTCGAAGGCACGCTCGCGATCTCGTACGGGTTCTGCGCGCCGGACTGGCCGTTCTCGCTGGAGGCCACGACGCTGCCCGCCGAGTTCAGGATGAACAGGTCGTAGTCGTTGGCGGACTTGCCCCACGGGTCGGACCAGAACAGCGTGACGGGCTTGCCGAGCGAGCCGGCCGAAAGCGCGTCGAAGTTCTGCGTCGTGGTGCTCGGGTCGAAGTCGTGCGGGGTGCCGGTGACGCCGCTGATCTTCGACGACGACGCGCGGAAGTCGCCTTCGTAGTAACCGCTGGTGCCGTCGGTCGCGTTGCCCGAGTTGCCGGCCGAGGAGAAGTACAGGACCCCCGCCGCGGTGACGTCGTTGACCGCCTGCGCGACCTGCGTGTCCTGGAACGGCGACTCGTCGAAGTAGGCGACGTCGTCGATGATGATCGTGCAGTGGCCGGTGGTGCGCAGCGCGCGGATGTTCGCGGCGAAACTGGCCTCGCTGGTGAACGCCGTCGCGAAACCGAGTGCGGCGTCCGGCGCGAGGTCGTGGATGATCTCCAGCATCGCAGTGCCCTCGTCACCGCTGCCCTTCTGGCCGGACAGGACGTCCACCGCGGGCAGCTCGCCGGCGCTCTGCGACTTCGCCAGCGAGTCGACGCCGTCGGAGAGCACGCAGACCTTGACGCCGGAACCGCTGACCCCGTAGGTCGTGCGGGCGGTGTCGGCGCCGTGCGCCTGGTCGCCTTCGGACACCTGGGTCGCGGCGGCGGCCTTCACCGCCGCGGGCACTCCGGCGTCCCGGTTGCCCGGCTCGTTCCAGGTCGTGGCCTGCGAAGCGGGCTTGACCTCGGCGACGTCGGCGCGGCCGGCGATCGCGTCCACCGCGGACAGCGGGAGGTCGGCGCGGACGGCGCCGCCCGGCGAGGCGAAGCGGACGGTGCCGCCCGCGGCCTTGACCGCGTTCACGACGGCCGGGCCGCGAGTGGCGGCGATGTCGACCGAGACGGTGCCCGCGCTGCTGACGCCGACGCCCGAGCGGTAGTCGGGCAGCTTCGCGGCCAGGGAGCGGTCGGCCCGCAACCGCTTCTCGACGACCAGTTGGCTCGATTGCTTGCGCTCGGCGGGGGTCAGGCTCCGCTTGACGCTCTGGAGCGCGTTGATGCCCGCCTCGGTGCGCGCGGGGGCCGCGTCCACGGTAGACGGCTGCGCGGCCGAAACCCCCGTCGTCAGCAGCAACGCGCCGACCGCCAGCGGAACCGCGTGCGCGGCGACCCGGCTGAATCTCACCATCGATTTCTCCCTGCGGTACTCGGTCACTCGACCGAATGACACCCGACCGGGTGTAATGGGGAGAATCTAAGGAGTGACCGGGCGGGGATCCAGCGACCAAAGTCGGGAACGTCCGTTCGTCCACATGCTGGAACGATCAGGCTGTAACACTCAGGGGAATGTGAGACCGATTTTTCCCCGGCCGTGCCCGGTCTCGATCTCGCGATGAGCCGCCGCGGCCTCGCCGACGAGAACGGGCGGGGCACACGCGGCGCGGCCGCTAAGGTCGACGAATGATTGACTTTTCCAAGAACACGGTCTTCAAGCTCGCCCCGTGCAATCCCCAGGACATCGCGCCGACAGTGCAGCCGATCATCATCCACGGCGAACAGGTGGTGGCCTGTTTCAAAGCCGTCCGCGACTTCGTGGTGTTCACGGACAAGCGCCTGATCGCGGTGAACGTCCAGGGCGTCACGGGCAAGAAGAAGGACTTCACTTCGCTGCCCTACAGCAAGATCCAGGCGTTCTCGATCGAAACGGCGGGCACCTTCGACCTGGACGCCGAACTCGATCTCTGGTTCAGCGGCCTCGGCAAAGTACGCCTGGAGTTCAAGGGCAGCGCGGACATCCGCCAACTGGGCCACCTGATCGCGTCCCACGTGCTCTGAGGACCTGCCCTGACCGGCGAACCCACCGGCCAGGGCCCGAACTCACATATTGATCATGTGTCCGGCAAGCCCGTGCAGAGCTTCCTTCACCGCCTCACCCAGCGTCGGATGCGCATGCACGTTCCGCGAAACCTCGTGCACCGTCAAATCCCACTGCTGAGCCAAAGTCAGCTCCGGCAACAGCTCCGTGACATCCGGCCCGATCAGGTGCCCGCCGATCAGTTCGCCGTACCGGGCATCGCTGATCAGCTTCACGAACCCACCCGCGTCACCGAGCCCCTGAGCCTTCCCATTGGCCGTGAACGGGAACTTCGCCACGCGCACGTCGAAACCCTTTTCGCGCGCCTGCTCCTCCGTCCACCCGAAGCTGGCGATCTGAGGCTGGCAGTAAGTAGCCCGAGGGATCATCGGGAAGTCGAGCTCCATCGTCTCCGCGCCCGCGATCGTCTCCGCCGCCACCACGCCCATCGACTCGGACGCGTGCGCCAGCATCAGCTTCGCCGTCACGTCGCCGATCGCGAAGATGTGCTCGACGTTGGTGCGGCCGCGGCCGTCGATCGCGATCGCGCCGCGATCCGTCAACGCGACGCCCGTCTTCTCCAGCCCGTAGCCCTCGACCCGGGGCTGGAAGCCGATGGCCTGGAGCACCTTGTCGGCGGACAGGACCTGCTGCCCGTTCTTCTCCGACGACACCGTCACCTGCACCGACGCACCGGAGTCGTCGATCGACTCGACGCGGGTCGAGGTCAGCACCTTGATGCCGAGCTTGCGATACCGCTTGGCCAGCTCCGCCGACACCTCGGCGTCCTCCAGCGGCACCATCCGGTCGAGGAACTCGACGATCGTGACGTCGACGCCGTAGTTGTGCAGCACGTAGGCGAATTCGACGCCGATCGCGCCCGCGCCGGCGATGATGATGCTCGACGGCAGTTCGCTGGAGAGGATCTGCTCTTCGTACGTCACCACCCGCTCGCTGCGCGAGGTGCCCGGCAGCAGCCGCGTGGTCGCGCCCGTCGCGATGATGCAGTGGCCGAAGGTCACCTGCGAGCCGTTCACCTCGAGGGTGTGGTCGTCGACGAAGGTGCCGTGGCCGTCCAACTCGGTGATCTTGTTCTTCTTCATCAGGAAGTGCACGCCCTTGACGCGCCCGTCGGCGACCTTCCGGCTCCGCTCGTAGGCGGCGGTGTAGTCGACCTTGATCGGGCTGTCGGACGAGATGCCGAACGCCTTCGCCTCCTGCGTCACGACGTGCGCCAGCTCGGCATTGCGCAGCAGCGCCTTCGACGGGATGCACCCGACGTTCAGGCAGACGCCGCCCCAGTACTTCTCCTCGACCACCGCGGCGCTCAGCCCGAGCTGCGACGCGCGGATCGCCGCGACGTAGCCGCCCACTCCGGCCCCCAGCACGACGACATCAAAGTGTTGTGCACTCATACGCCCGAAACTACCCCTTCCGGCAGGCCCGGGCGGGGTGACGCGGACCTCAGCCGACGCGCTCGCGATCCCCCGGCCCGGACGTCATGAAAGAGTCGTTCACCGCGTCCGGCGACCTGAAAGAGTCGTTCATGACGTCGGCCGGGCGGGCCGGGCCTCAAGCGGCGACCGGGCGCTCCTCGCCGCGGATCCTCTCGAGCAGCGCCGTCACCGCCGCCATGATGCGGGCCGTCGCCTCCTCCAGCACCTCGCGGGTGAGGGGCCGGTCGCGCAGGTCGGACAGGTCGACCGGCGGTCCCGCCACCAGCTCGACCGTCTTGCGCGGGACCCCGCGGGGGAACCACGCCGTCGACGGCAGCAGGTGGTGGGTGCCCCAGTTCGCCACCGGGATCACCGGCGCGCCGGTCTCCAGGGCGGCGCGCACGATGCCGGTCTTGCCGCGCATCGGCCAGCCGTCGGGGTCCTTCGAGAACGTGCCCTCGGGGAAGACCGCGACGCACTCGCCGTCCCGCACCGAGGCGACGAGGTCGCGGTAGGCCTCCGCCGCCGTCGCCGCGCCGCGGTACACCGGGATGTGGCGCCCCGAGCGCATCACGCGGCCCAGGACCGGCAGTTTCCACAGCGACGCCTTCGCCAGGTACCGCGGTACGCGCCCGGCGGCGAGGCAGAACGCCGTCAGCGTGGCCGGGTCGGCGAACGACAGGTGGTTCGACGCCACCAGCACGCCCCCGGACTTCGGGATGTGGTGCGAACCGCGCACCCGGAACCGGGTCGTCTGGACGAGGAACTGCCAGACCACCTCGATCGCGAAGCTGTACCAGGCGCCCCGGCCGGCGCGGGCGAAGCGCCGGCCGTAGGCGATCATCCGGCGTCGGGTGAGCAGCTCACCCTCGGTGTCCAGGGCGGTCCAGCGGTCCATGACTGTCATTCGTAGCCCACGACCGGCCGGATCGGCCCCCGCGTCCGCCGAACGCGGCGCAGATCACACTCGCTCGAGAACCACCACAGGAATCTCGCGGTCCGTCTTCTTCGCGTAGTCGTCGTAGTCCGGCCAGACGGCGGCGAGCTTCTCCCACAGCTTCGCGCGCTCCTCGCCCTCGGCCGTGCGGGCGCGGGCGGTGAACTTGTCCGCCTTGACCTGCACGCCGACCTCGGGGGTCTCGACGAGGTTGAAGTACCAGCCGGGGTGGTTCGCGGCGCCGCCCTTGGAGGCCACGATCACCGGGTTGCCGTCGACCTCCTGGTAGATCAGGGCGAACTTGCGCTCCTGCCCGGTCTTGCGGCCCTTGGTCGTCAGCACCAGCGTCGGGACGCCTTCCTTCCACTCGTGGCCGACCTCGCCGTCGGTCTCCTCGTAGCGGCGGACGTGCTCGTCACCGAACAGCATGCGTGTTCCTTTCGCGGTCGATCGGCAGTGGCGTACTCACCACTTGAACGTTCTCCTTGTTTGCAACACACTCGACGCCGCCGATCTTCCGCGCGCAATTCACTCGAACGGGTCAGGTCCCCCGGCCAGCGGCTTCTCCCGGCCCACCCCCCTCCCAGTAGATTGCACCGACCGAGCACGCGGAGACACCCGAGACCGACCCCTGGAGGAGCCAGCCATGAAGGCCCGGCCGCACGTGACACTGGAAGACGTGGCACGCAGCGCGAACGTCTCGCTCGCGACGGCGTCGCGGGTGCTCAACGGCACCGCGTCCGTCCGCGCCGACCTGCGGGAACGGGTCTCCGCCGCCGCGGCCGAGCTGGCCTACGCCCCGAACGCGCACGCGCAGGCGCTCGCCGGGGGCACCCACCGCACGGTCGGCGTGATCTGCCACGACGTGAGCGACCCGTACTTCGCCGCGATCGCCGGCGGGGTGATGCGGGTGGCCACCGACAACGGGCTGCTCGTGATGCTGGCCGGCACCTTCCGCGACCCGGACCGCGAGGTCGCCTACGTCTCGACGCTGCGCGCGCAGCGGGCCGCGGCGATCCTGCTGATCGGTTCGGCGTTCGAGGACCGCGCGTGGGAACGCGCGATGGCGGCCGAGCTGGAGCCGTACCGCCGCGGCGGTGGCCAGGTCGCGGCGGTCAGCCGCCACCGCGGGCTCAAGATCGACACCGTCCAGCCGGACAACAAGGGCGGCGCCGCCGCGCTGGCGAAGGCCCTGGTCGGGCTGGGTCACAAGCGGTTCGCCGTGCTCGCCGGGCCGCGGAAGCTGAGCACGGTCGTCGACCGGCTGGCCGGGTTCACCGATGCGCTCGCCGAACACGGCATCAGCCTGCACGAAGACGACGTCGTCGAGGCCGCCTTCACCCGCGACGGCGGCTACGACGCGACGAAGCGGCTGCTCGCCGGCCGCAAGCGCAAGCTGCCGACCTGCGTCTTCGCCGTCACCGACGTGATGGCGATCGGCGCGCTGACGGCGTTGCGCGAGGAAGGCCTGTCCGTGCCCGGCGACATCTCGGTCGCGGGCTTCGACGACATCCCGGTGGTCCGCGACCTGGCCCCGGCGCTGACCACGGTCCGGCTGCCGCTGGAGGAGCTGGGCGAGCGGGCGATGGACCTGGCGATCAAGGGGGCCGGGGGCACCCGGCCGCGGACCGTCCGGCTCGCCGGCGAGGTCGTCCTGCGGGAGAGCACCGCGCGCCCCAAGCGCTGACCCGGACGGGCCTTGTCGTGCCCTGGCACAGGCCCTACCGTGGATTCGAGAAAGCGCTTTCTGACTCCCGGAGGTCTCCCGATGCTCCTGCTCCCGGTTCCCGGCGGCGGGCTCGCGCAGTGGTCACCGTCCGGCCCGCCGCTCCCCGGGCCACCGGGCGGACCACCGTCGTCGCGGATCGCCTACGCCGCCGTGCACGTCGTCGCGGACGCGCTCGCCGACGAGCCCGGCGCCGTCGACTGGGACACCACGCTGGCCTTCCGCGAGCACCTCTGGGCGCACGGGCTCGGCGTCGCCGAGGCCATGGACACCGCGCAGCGCGGCATGGGCCTCGACTGGGCGACGACGAAGACCCTGGTCACGCGCACCGGCGCGCTCGCCGCGGGACGCCGCTGGTGCGCGGGTGTCGGCACCGACCAGCTCCCCGCCGGGCCGGCCACCCCGGCGTCCATTGTGGACGCCTGGCGCGCGCAGCTGGACCTGGTCGGCGGCGCGGGCGCGGTCCCGGTCGTCATGGCGAGCCGGGCGCTGGCCGCGGCGGCGAACGGCCCCGGCGACTACCACGCGGCCTACGGGAAGCTGCTGTCCGAGGCGGGCGGCCCGGTCCTGCTGCACTGGCTGGGCGAGCAGTTCGACCCCGCGCTCGCCGGCTACTGGGGCCACCACGACGTCCGCGCCGCGGCCCGCGAGCTGGCCGCCCTGTGCGCCGAGCACGCGAGCACCATCGCCGGGGTGAAGGTCTCCGTGCTCGACGCCGAGGTCGAGACCGAATTCCGGCGCGCCCTCCCCGACGGCGTCGCCTGCTACACCGGCGACGACTTCCACTACCCGGACCTCATCGCCGGCGACGAGCAGGGCCACAGCGAAGCCCTGCTCGGCATCTTCGACCCGATCGCGCCGGTCGCCGCGGCGGGGCTGCGTCGGCTGGACGACGGCGACCGCGCCGGGTTCCACGCCCTGCTCGACCCGACCGTGCCGCTCGCGCGCGAGATCTTCCGCGCCCCGACCCGGCACTACAAGACCGGCGTCGTCTTCCTCGCCTACTTGAACGGCCATCAAGAGCACTTCCGGATGCTCGCCGGGAGCGAGTCGGCGCGCACGATCACCCACCTCGCGACGCTGCTGCGCCTGGCCGACGCGGCCGGCGTGCTCGCCGACCCCGACCTGGCCGTCGCCCGGATGCGGCCCCTGCTGCAGGTGGCGGGGGTGGCGTGATGGACCCGCGGTTCAGCCTCAACCAGATCACCACCAAGGCGTGGTCGCTGCCCGAAGCGGTGGCCGGGTGCGCCGCGGCCGGCGTCGGCTGGATCGGGCTGTGGCGGGACAAGGTCGCGGAAACCGGTGTCGACGAAGCCGCCCGCCTGCTCGAGGAGCACGGAGTGCGGGTCTCGTCGTTGTGCCGCGGCGGGTTCTTCACCGGCGTGACGCCGGAAGGGTCCCCTGTGGACGGTGTGACGCAGACGCGGGAGGCGATCGACGAAGCCGCCACGCTGGGGGCCGACGTCCTCGTGCTGGTCGTGGGCGGGATCGCC
Organism: Amycolatopsis sp. NPDC051061; assembly: GCF_040682935.1. Taxonomy (NCBI): domain Bacteria; kingdom Bacillati; phylum Actinomycetota; class Actinomycetes; order Pseudonocardiales; family Pseudonocardiaceae; genus Amycolatopsis; species Amycolatopsis sp. NPDC051061. The sequence continues at coordinate 48,582 of NZ_JBFBBZ010000041.1, read as the reverse complement.
GGCAACGACCTCGCGGCGTCGCGCCAGCGGGTCGCGGACGCCGTGGGCGAGCTCGCGCCGTACGCCGGCGAGCGCGGGGTCCGGCTCGGCCTGGAGCCGCTGCACCCGATGCAGTGCGCGGACCGGTCGGTTCTGTCCACTGTGGACCAGGCGCTGGCGATCGCCGCCGAGCACCCGGCAGAGCAGGTCGGGGTGATCGTCGACGAGTTCCACGTCTGGTGGGACCCCCGGATCGAGGAGTCGATCGCCGCGGCCGCCGGGCGGATCGCCGGGTTCCACGTGTGCGACGTCCTCGTGCCGCTGCCCGACCCGCTGCTCGGCCGCGCGCTGCCGGGCGACGGCCCGATCGACCACCGGCACCTGCGCGCCCGCGTCGAGGCGGCCGGCTACACCGGCCCGATCGAGGTCGAGGTGTTCAACGCCGCGTTGTGGGCCCGGCCGGGGGCCGACGTGCTCGCCGAGACCGTCGCTGCGTTCGAGCGCTACGTGGCCTGACCCGCCGGTACGCTGGGTCCGTCAAGCGGACGGGGGTCGCTCGGTGATGGCGGAAGACGACGGAGCGGTCCGGAGCGTGCTGCGCGCCTTCGACCTGCTGGCCTTCTTCACCGAACGCCGCCGGACGTGGGCGGTCAAGGACCTCACCGCCGCGAGCGGCCTCGCCAAGACGACGGTGCTGCGGCTGATCGCCACCTGTGAGCAGCGCGGGCTGCTGTGGACGCGGCCGGACGGGCGGGTCACCGTCGGGCCGGGGATGCTGCGCTGGGCCCAGCTGGCGAACACCGCGTGGCAGCTGCCCGAGCCGGTCCGCCAGGTCCTGCGTGAGCTCGCGCGGGAATACGGCGAAACGGTCAACCTGTACGTGCGCGGCACCGAAGTGCTCGTCTGCGTGGCCCAGCAGGAGGGCTCGCGGGCCATCCGGCACGTCGGCCGCGTCGGGGACGAGCTGCCGCTCGGGTGCGGGGCCGCCGGGCGGGTGCTCGCCGGCGCCGACGGCCCCGCGGTCAGCCACGGCGAGCCGGAGCCGGGCGCGTCGAGCGTCGCCACCCCGGTGGCCGACGCCGACGGGCGGCTGCTGGCCGCGCTGGCCGTCACCGGCCCGACCACGCGCTTCACGGCGGAGGCGGTGGCGAAGTTCGGCGCGGGAGTGACGGACGCCTCACGTCGCATTTCGCGCATCGGTTTCGGTGTCCGGCCGGACTAGAACGTAGGCTCCCGGCATGCCGAACCTGCTGGTGGTGGAAGACGACGCGGCGATCGGCAGCGTGCTCGAATCGACCCTGCGACTGCACGGTCACCAAGTGTGCTGGCGCCGCGACGGCCGCACCGCTCTGCAGGCCGCCGAGGCCGGCGACTTCGACCTCGTGCTGCTCGACCTCGGCCTGCCCGACCTGGACGGCGTCGAGGTCTGCCGCCGGTTGCGGGCCGCGCTGCCCGCGTCGGTGCTCGTCATCCTCACCGCCCGGCAGGAGGAGATGGACGTCGTCGTCGGCCTCGACGCCGGCGCCGACGACTACCTCACCAAGCCGATCCGGCTGGGCGAGCTGCTGGCCCGGGTGCGCGCGCACCTGCGCCGCGGCGCGCCGGCCGCGGCCCGGCCCCCGGTGACGATCGGCGGGCTGACCGTCGACATCGCCGGCCGCCGCGCCACCCTGGGCGGGCACGAGGTCGTGCTGCGGGCCAAGGAGTTCGACCTCCTGGCCCGGCTGGCCGAGCAGCCGGGGGTGGCCGTGAGCCGCGAGACGCTGATGTCCGAGGTCTGGGACGCCCACTGGTACGGCTCGACGAAGACCCTGGACGTGCACATCGCGGCGGTGCGCCGCAAGCTCTCGACGGCGGCCGGGCCCGACGCCGAGGTACCCCGGATCGCCACCCTGCGCGGCCACGGGTACCGGCTGGAGGACCCCGCCCGGACCATCGCCGAGGGCTGACCGTGCGCCGTCGGATCACCACGCTGACGGTGCTGGCCGCACTCGTCGCCACCGTGCTGTTCGCGCTGCCGCTGGGCATCGCGGTCTGGCAGTACTACCACGACGACGCGAAAGGCGACCTGGAGCGGGCCGCGGACGCCACCGCGCTCGCCGTGTCGGAAGACCTGAACGCCGGACGGCGGCCGACCGTGCCCCCGCTCGACGAGGAGGACGACGAAGCCGGGGGCGAGGTCGGGATCTACGCCCCGGACGGGCGGATGCTCGCCGGGCACGGGCCCGCCGTCGGCGGCCCGGTCGAGCGGCAGGCGGCCGAGGCCGCGGCGGACGTCGTCATCGGCCGGGAAGGCGAAGAAATAGCGCTGGCCGTGCCGGTGGTCAGCGGCCCCCGGGTGACCGGCGTCGTCCGCGCCGCGATGCCGCTGTCCCAGCTGCGGCTGCGGATCGTGCTGACCTGGCTCGGCATGGCCGGGCTCGCGGTCGCGACGACCGGGGTGAGCTGGCTGATGGCCCGGCGGTCCACCAAGCGGCTGGTGCGCCCGATGGAGGAGCTCGCCGCCGCGGCCGAACGGCTCGGCGACGGCGACTTCACCGCCCGGTCGCCGCGGGCGGGCATCGCCGAGATCGACCAGGTCGGCGAGGCGCTCGACACCACAGCCGCCCGGATCGGCTCGACGCTCGAGCGCGAACGCGCGTTCTCCGCGGAGGCGTCCCACCAGCTGCGGACGCCGCTGACCGGGCTGCGCCTGCAGCTGGAGGCGGCGCTGGAGACACCGGACGCGGACCCGCGGGCGGCGATCCGCGCCGGGATCGCGTCCGCCGACCGGCTGGAACGCACCATCGAGGACCTGCTCGCGCTCGGCCGCGAACGCCGGGCGCCGCGGGCCGAGCTCGACCTCGAAGCCCTCCTGGAGGAGGTCCGGCAGGCCGGCGAGGCATTGCTCTCGCCGCACGGGCGCACGCTGCGGATCACCCGCCAGGACCCACCGCCGGCGCGCGTGGCGGCCGCGGCGGTCCGCCAGGTGCTCGGCGTGCTGCTGGACAACGCGGCGACGCACGGGCGCGGCACGGTGACGCTGGTCGCCCGCGACGCCGGCGACGCGCTGGCCATCGACGTCGCCGACGAGGGCCCCGACCTGGGCGAGACGGACCCGTTCGCGACGGCGGCGGCCGGGCACGGCATCGGCCTGCGGCTGGCCCGCAGCCTCGCCGAGGCCGAAGGCGGCCGGTTGCGGCTGAGCCTGCCGGACCCGCCGACGTTCACCCTGCTGCTCCCGGCCGCCGACCCACCCGCCCCGGCGTGACAACCGGGCATCACGCGTGACTGGGCAGGCATCACGCGTGACTGGAGGGGCATCACGGCTGATGCCCCTCTGATCACGCGTGATGCCTCGCTGGACACGCGCGATGCCCGCTATCGCACGTGGAACGATTCGCCATGATTCGTGTGGCTTGGGCAATGAATCACCTGTGATTCTTCTGTACGCGCAATGTTGTCCCGTTGCCGTCCGGTTCGTCCTACTCCTACGCCTACGCCACCCTCGGCGAACTGGTCGCCTGGGTCTGCGGCTGGTGCCTGGTCCTCGAATACGGCGTCTCGGTGGCCTCGGTCGCCGTCGGGTGGGGGCAGTACCTCAACGAGCTGCTCCGGCTGGCCTTCGGGTTCGCGATCCCCGACGCGCTGAGCCAACCGCCCGGCTCCGGCGGGATCGTCAACGTCCCCGCGATCGTCGTCGTGGTCCTCGCGATGCTCCTGCTGCTGTCCGGCGCGAAGGAGAGCGCGCGGGCCAACGCCGTCATGGTCGCGGTGAAGATCGGGCCGGCCTGCTCGCCGTCGGCGCGATCGTGGCGATCTCCAGCGTCGTGCTGACCGTCCTCTACGGACAGACGCGCATCCTGTTCGCGATGTCGCGCGACGGCCTGGTGCCACCCTCGCTGTCCAAAGTGGATCCAAAGTCGGGTTCGCCGCGGATCAACACGCTGGTGGTCTCGGGCTTCGTCGCCGTGCTGGCCGCGTTCATCCCGCTCGGCAAGCTCGCTCCTGCTGCTGCGGCGGCGCCGGCCCGAGCCTACCTGCTCGGCGACGACCCCGCGAAGCCGGCCGTCATCTGCCTGTCCTACACGTGGGCCCGACGACTCGCTGAAGTGGCTGCCGCTTTCGGTGACCGAGCGCGTCGAGGTGATGCTCGGCTCCTTGCGCGAAATCTACCCGGGTGTCGACGTCCGCCGGCACATCATCGGCGACCCGGTGACGGTGTCGTGGGAGGCGGAACCGCACTTCATGGGCGCGTTCAAGGCGAACCTGCCCGGGCACTACCGCTACCAGCACCGGCTGTTCACGCACTTCGTGCAGGACTCGCTGCCGGAGCGTCACCGCGGGTTGTTCCTGGCGGGTGACGACGTCTCGTGGACGGCGGGCTGGGCCGAGGGCGCGGTCCAGACGGCACTCAACGCGGTTTGGGGCGTGCTGCACCACTTCGGCGGCGAGACACACCCCGCGAACCCGGGGCCCGGCGACAGTTTCGACGACCTCGCGCCGATCACGCTGCCGGACTGAGCGTGCCCCGATCGTGCCACCCCGGGAGACTGAGCTGCCCGGTGCAACCGGTCATGCGACGATGGGACCATGAACACCGAGCCGGCGCCGAGATGGCGAAGACTGGAACCGGACGAGCGGAAGGAACAGATCTTCGCTTGCGCGGCGCGGCTGTTCGGTGAACGCCCCTACTCCGAAGTGTCCACTTCGGACATCGCCGCCGCGGCCGGCGTCGCGCGGGGGTTGATCAACCACTACTTCGGCACGAAACGCGAGCTGTACCTGGAAATCATCCGCCGCGCGCTGACCGTGCCGCGCCTGGCCGTGGAAATCCTGCCGGACGGGCCGCTCGACCTGCGGGCCGACGTCGCCATCGAGTGGTTCCTCGACATGGTCACCAGCCAGGAGCGGATGTGGCTGGCCGCGATCGCGCCGGAGGGCATCGGGCGCGACCTCGAGGTGGAGCGCATCCTCGAAGAAGCCGACCGCGAATCGGCCGACCGCGTGCTCGAAGCCGTCGGGCTGTCCAGCGAAAGCGAACACGGCCCCGAACTCAACGCGCTCGTGCGGGCGTTCGGCGGGATGGTGAAGTCCGCCGGCCGGGAATGGCTCGTGCGCGGGTCCCTGACCCGCGCCCAGGTGCACCTGCTGCTGTCCAAGTCGCTCGTCACGCTGGTCGGCGAGATCTTCCCGGCGATCCAGGGGGAACCGCCGCACCCGGACGGTCGCGAATAGACCGAAGCCCCCGGCGCCACGAGGGGGAGGAGGGCGCCAGGGGCTCCGGGTCAGCGGACGAACCGCCGACGCACGCTCACGGTACGCCGGAGCGCTGTCAAGTCGCTGTCAACCCTTCGCCGCCCGATTCGCGAAGTTCTTCCAGCCGGTGAGCGAGCCCGTCCAGGCACCGGCGGACAGCGTATTCGTAGAGCTGCGCGTAGTAGCCCGCGGCGAGGTCGGGATCGCCCATCAGGTCGTGCATCGCCGAACCGAGCTCGGCCATCCCCGGCAGGTCGGCCCGCTCGCGGTACTTCGCGTACTCCTCGGTGTTGTCGATCCGCAGGGCGAGCGCGCCGTCGCGGTCGTCCTCCATCGCGACGAACTGGCACGCGGTCATCACCAGCAGGTTGTAGGCCAGCACGCTTTCGTGACCGAAGCCGGCCTTCAGCAGCACACCGACGCCGGCGTCGATGCTGCGCGTGGCCGCTTGGACGGACGGGCCGAACAGCGCGAGCCGCCGCGCGCAGCCCGGGTAGGCCCGCAGCACCGCGCGCAGGCTCGCCAGCAGTTCGGTGAACCAGTCCTGCCACGGCAGGAACGGGTCGGGCAGCTCCAGCAGGCCGACGACCCGGTCGACGACGGCGTTCACCACCGCGTCCCGGTCGCCGACGTGGTGGTAGATCACCGCCGGGTAGGCCTCGACCGCGCGGGCGAGCTCCCGCAGCGTCCAGTTGTCGAGGCCGCGTTCGCCGGTCAGCGTCGTCGCCGCGCTGATGATCCGGTCGGCCGTGAGCGCCGGCAGTCCCGCCGCGGCCCGTGACCGAGGGCGTTGTCCGGTACCCGAGGATGAGGTCGGCATGGGGCGTAACGGTAACCGCACGGGTGGGACCGGTGCCAGCGCCGCACGGGTACGGCAGGATCGGGGCATGGCACGCGCACAGGCCAACGGTCTCGAGCTCGAGTACGACACCTTCGGCGATCCGGACGGTCCGCCGCTGGTCCTGGTGATGGGCCTCGGCGCCCAGATGATCACCTGGGAGGACGGTTTCTGCGAGCTGCTCGCCGGGCGCGGGTTCTTCGTGGTGCGCTACGACAACCGGGACGTCGGGCTCTCCACCTGGCTCGACGAGCTGCCGGCGCCCGATCTGGCCGCGCTGGCCGGCGGCGACCTGACGTCGGCGCCGTACCGCCTTTCGGACCTGGCCGACGACGCCGTCGGGCTGTTCGACGCGCTCGGCATCGGACGCGCGCACGTCGTCGGCGCGTCGATGGGCGGGATGATCGTGCAGCAGCTGGCCATCGACCACCCGGACCGGCTGCTGTCGGTCACCTCGATCATGTCGACCACCGGGGACCCGGCGGTCGGGCGGGCCGAGCCGTGGGCGCTGGCGCTGCTGACGCGGCCGCCGGCGACGACCCGCGAGCAGGCCCTCTCCGACAGCGTCGACGGCTACCGCCGGCTCGGCTCCCCCGGCTACCCGGACGACGAGGCGTTCCTGCTGGCCAAGGCGACGCTGCACTACGACCGCGCCCGCCACCCGGTGGGCACGCTGCGCCACGCGGCGGCGGTGCTGGCGTCCGGCGATCGGACGCCGGGCCTGCGCTCGGTGCGGCTGCCGGCCCTGGTCGTCCACGGCGACGCCGACCCGCTGATCGACGTCAGCGGCGGCAAGGCGACGGCGGAAGCGATCCCGGACGCGGAGCTGCTGGTGATCCCGGGCATGGGCCACAACCTGCCGCGCGCGGTGTGGCCGACGCTGGCGGAGGCGATCGAGCGCGTGGCGGGTCAATGACGCGTCAAGATCCCGGGGTCCGGGCGTAGGGAAGGTGTCCTGGCTCACGGTCCCGGGGCTCGTGCGGGGTCTCCTGGACGGCATGAGTGGTGGCTTCGGGTTCCCGTTCGGCTGTGGGGCGGCGGTGGTCGCGGTGCTCGTGGCGGAGCTGTGCGGGGCGACGGGGCAGCCGTGGTACGCGCTGGTCACGCTGGGTGCGGTGGTGCTGCTGACCGCCTTCTGGAGTTCGGTCGCCGCGGCGATCGGGGTCGCGGCGGTGGCGTGGGCGCTGGACTCGGGTTTCGTCCTCGGCCGGGCGGGAGAACTCACCTTCTCCCCGCCCGCCGCTCTGGCCGCCCTGGTCCTCTTCGCCGCTCTCGCTGTTGGCCTCCTCGCCCGGCTCCCGGCCGGCGGGATCGGGAGGCCCGCCGGCCGTGTCGACCCTCCAATCACGCGAGTTCCGCCTTCAATCACGCGAGTTCCGGGCTCGATCACGCGAGATCCGCCGAACCGACCCTCCAGGCACGCGAGCCGACCGTCTGAGTACGCGAGTTCGCCGTTCCGGTACCCGGGACTCACGTGATCAGGGACGTAATTCGCGTGATTGGGCGCGTCATTCGTGTGATTGGAGGGGCATCTCGCGTGATTGGGGGGGACGACACGTCAGGTCCGTGGGAGCGAGGCTCGGCGGGCCGCCAAGGCCGCGATGATGCGCGGGAGGCCGGCCGGGTGGAGCGGGTCGATGTCCGTCAGGTCGCGGACGCGGCGCAGGCGGTAGTCGACCGTGTTGGGGTGGACGTGCAGGCGCGCCGCCGTGCGGCGGCGGTTCGTGTCCAGCTCCAGGTACGTCGACAGCGTCTCGACCAGCTCCGGGTGCGCGTCGAGCGGGGCGAGCCCCGCCGCGAGCCGGTCGCGGGCCTCGCCCGGACGGGTCAGCTGGTACTCCACCAGGACGTCGTCGAGGCGGTAGAGCCCCGGCGGGCGGCCGAACCAGCGCAGCACGTCCAGCACCTCACCGGTCCGCCCGGCCACGAGCCGGACCTCCGGCGGCGTCGCGGTGTCGGCCGCCGCCAAGACGTCCACGCCCGCCGCGCGCCCGGCCGCGTCCAGCAGAGACCCCCACTCCGACACCGCCGACAGCCGCCCGGCCAGCGGCAACAGCACCAGGCCGCCCGGGCCGTCCAGCGACGCCAGAACGCCGTCGCCGCAGGAGCGTTCGAACGCGGCCAGGAACCGCCGCAGCTTCCGGCGGATCGCGATGTCGGCGTCGACGCCCGGGGACGCCTCGTCGGCGTGCGGCCCCAGCTCGACGCTCAGCACCAGGTACCGCGCCGGCAACGTGATCCCGGCGCTGCGGGCGACGACGTCGACCGGACCGCCGTCCGCCAGCACCGACAGCAATGAGCGACGCGCGGTGTGCTCCTGCCCGACCTTCGTGCGCAGCTCCTCCAGGTAGCCCCGCGTGACCGCGCCCGTGACGGTGCCGACGAACGCGAGCACCCGGTCCGCGACGTCGAGGAGGTCGGCGACGTCCGCGCTGCCGGCGTCGGCCGAGCCCACGGCGAAGATCTCGCGCGCGCCGACGTGGTACGCGGTCAGCACGGCCTCCAGCGGAAAGCCCTCCTCGGCCCGGCGCACCGCGGACGCGCCGATCTGCCGCAGCTCGGCGTCGTTGAGCTGCCGGTCTTCGCGCAGGCTCCGGGCGAACGCGCGCACGGCCTGCTGGGTGATCCGCGCGATGTCGCCGGCGAGCTCCTCCACCGGCAGCCGCCGGTAGTCCGCGACGTCGGCCTGGATGCGCGTCAGCACCCGCGCGATCAGCTCCGGCTCCTCCTGGGTGAGCCGCTCGTGGACGCGCTGCCCGCCGAGGGCCAGATCCCCGCCCGGTTTGTGTTCCGTCACAACCGACGCCCCCGTTCTCTGCCCGGATTCCCAGTCAATCCCGCCACGCTCGGTGCCGATGGTGTCACGGAAGCCAACCATCGGCACAACGTCAAGGAGGACGGCGTGCGAGTGAGGACAACGGCGTTCATCACGATCTTGGTCACCGCGCTGGCGGTCACGACTGCCGGCACCGCGGCCGCGGCGAGCGGGGAGTACGTGGCACTGGGCGACTCGGCCGCGGCCGGCCCGCTGATCCTGCCCCCGGACCTCTCCTCCCCGGGCTGCCTCCGGTCGCTCGCGGACTACCCGCACGTCGCCGCGAAGCAGCTCGGCGTCCCGCTGAAGGACGTCACCTGCTCCGGCGCGACGACCGCGGACATGTACGCGCCGCAGTCGACGGAGACCGGCGCGGTCCCGCCGCAGCTGGACGCGCTCGGTGCGAGCACGAAGACCGTCACGCTGACCATCGGCGGCAACGACGTCGGCCTGGTCGGCGCCGCGACCAGCTGCATCACCCTGCTGCCCGGCATCAACCCGGACTGCGTGGACAGGTACACCGCCGGCGGCCACGACCAGCTGGCCGAGAAGATCGCCGCGTTCGAACCGACGTGGGGCGCGCTGCTGGACGCCATCCACGCGAAGGCACCGGACGCGGACGTCTTCGTCGCCGGCTACGGCACCTACCTGCCGCACAACGGGTGCTGGCCGGTCGCGCCGCTGACCCCGCGCGACGCGAACTACATCCAAGGCAGCGTCGACAAGACGAACGCCGCGCTCGCCCGGCAGGCCGCCGCGCACGACGCGCGGTACGTCGACGTCCGGACGGCGTCGATCGGGCACGACGTCTGCAAGCTGCCCGGCGTCAAGTGGTTCGAGAGCGTGCTCCCGACGTCGGTCGCGGCACCGCTGCACCCCAACGCGACCGGCATGCGGCACATCGGCGCGCTGGTGGCCGCGGCCGTCAGCGGGTGAAGTCCCAGCGAGACGCGCCGTAGGGTTCGGCGCCGGCGACGCCGATCGCCCGGGTGGGCACGAGCCGGTAGAGGAACCACGGCGCGGGTCCGGCGCTCGGCGCCATGAACGACGCGGTGAACCCGCCGCTTTCCACCGTCGCGGGCCAGCCGCCCTCGCGGTAGACAGCGGCGACCCGTTCGAGGGTGGCGGGATCGGCGACGTGCTCGGCTTCGCCCTCCAGGGTGAGGTCGAGGCCGTTCAGGCGCACCGAGACGGTGCACGCCGGGTTCGCCGCCAGGTTGCGGGCCCGGCGGGTGCCGGGCCCGCTGACGAAGTAGAGGGCATCGTCGACCCAGATCGCGCCGACGCCGGCGGCGTGCGGCCGGCCGTCGGGGCGGACAGTCCCGACGAAGAAGGTCAGGTCCTCCTTCGGGGTCTGGGTCGCGAGAAGGTCGCGCGCCCGGCTCCACGGCAGCGCCGCGGACCCGTTCTGGTCGAGGTTCTTGGTCTTCGTGGGTTCGGTCATGCCTACGCGTCGAACGGGACGACGGCGGATCGACACGCGGCGAGGGTGTTCGCGCCGCCGGGATCGTCGTCGGAAGTCGCGGGCACTACCGCCAGCTCGTCGATCCCGGCCTCCGCGTACTCCCGCGCCTTCGCGGCGACGTCCTCGCGCGAGCCCAGCAGACCCACCGTCGCGATCGCCTCGACCGGGACCGCGGCCAGCAGCTCACGCGGGTGCGGACGGGTACGCGCGAAGTCCACCAGGTCACCGAACCCGGCCTCGCGGAACATTTCGCCGTACCCGGGCGCCGCCAGGTACCCGACGACCCCGCGGCGCAGCTGCTCGATCTCCGCGGGGCCCGGATCCACCGCGCCGACCACCCAGGCGGCGACTGGCGGCGGCGTCACCTCCGCCCGCGAAGCCGCTTCGCGCAGCCCCCGCACCAGAGAAGCCGCCGCGGCCGGGCTGACCAGGTTGACCACCATCCGGTCGGCGTGCCGCGCGGCGACGTCGAGAGCGCGCGGCCCGAACGCGGCGATCGTCAACGGTGATTTCGGCGCGGCCAACCGCAACCGGTAGCCCGAGGAACCCACCACCGAGCCGTCCACAGTGGACTTTCCGCCGGAAACCAGCTGCCGCACGGCGATCGCGGACTCTTCGAGTGCGGTGGCCGCGCGCGAGCGGGACCGGCCGTGCCAGCCCCGCACCACGACGTCGCTGGACGTGCCCAGGGCGACCCCGGTCGACCGGCCGGTCAGCGCCGCGACCGACGCGACGCCCATCGCGATCGTCGCCGGGTCCCGCACCGTCACCGCCAGCGGCCCGAAAGTCAGCGAAAGAGACGAGGTCGCCGCACCGATCGCGGTGCCCAAGGCGAACGCGTCCCAGGTCGCCATCTCGCCGATCCACAGCTCCGCGTACCCGGCGGCCTCGGCGGCCCGCGCGGTTTCCAGTGCCTCCTCCGGCGGCCGGTCCTGCCAGAGCCCCAGCGACACCGAAAGCTTCATGCCGAAGCCTGAACGATCATGGTCACCACTGTAGTAAAAGAGCCGCCGACGTTGAGCGTCAACGCCGTCCGCGCGCCCTCCACCTGCGTCTCGCCCGCGTCACCGGCCACCTGCCGGGCGACGTCGTGCAGCATCCGGACGCCGGTCGCGCCCACCGGGTGGCCGAGGCCGATCAGGCCACCGCCCGGGTTGATCCCGGCCGCGTCGAGCCCGCCGTCGGCGATGAACTTGCCGCCGTCGCCGGGCGGGGCGGCGCCGAGGTGCTCCAGCGCGACCAGCCCGGTGATCGTGAAGCAGTCGTGCAGCTCGACGACGTCGAGGGCGTCCGGCCCGGGCACGCCCGCGCGCTCGTAGGCGTCGACGACCGCGCCGCGCAGGTGCGGGAACAGGTACTCGCCGCCGGACGCGATCTTCTCGGCGAGGCCGATGTGGGAGGTGCGGTGCCCGAAGCCGGCGATGCGCGGGAAGCCGCCGCCGAGCCGCTCGGCGAACGCGGGCGAGGCCAGCAGGACCGCCGCGGCGCCGTCGGTGATCCGGCCGCAGTCCTGCTTGCGGAGACTGCCCTCGATCACCGGGTTGAGGTCGTCGTCGGCTCCGAAAGCACCGGAAGGGAAGCGCCAGTCGCGCGCTTGGGCGAGCGGATTCCTTGCCGCGCGATCGAAAGCGTGTGAGGCGAACTGCCCGAGGTGATCGGGCTCGAGCCCGTATCGCGAGTCGTACGCGGATGCGACGTCGGCGAAGAGCGCGGGCCACGGGAACTTCGCGGCGACGGCTTCGTGCCCGGCCCACGCGGCCGACCCGAGGTGCTCGGCGGCCCGCTGCCCGTCGACGTTGCGCATCAGCTCGACTCCGACGACCAGCGCCACGTCGTAGCGGCCCGCCTCGATGTCGGCGCACGCGGCGAGGACGGCGGTGCTGCCGGACGCGCACGCGGCTTCGTGCCGGGTGCTGGGCACGCCGTCGAGCTCGGGCACCGCGGCCACGAGCAGGCCGCCGAGCTGGGCCTGGCCGGTGAACAGCTCCGCCGCGAGGTTGCCGACGTGCGCGACGCCGACATCCGACGCGCCGACCCCGGCGTCCGCGAGGGCCGCGGGCACGACCTCGGCGAACAGCTCGAGGATCCCGCGCCCCTCCTTCGTGTAGTTGCGCGCGAAGTCGGTCTGCGCCCCGCCCAGGACGAACACGGTCATGGCCTCACTCCAGACTTTCCCGCAGCTGCCGCTTCAGGATCTTCCCCACCGGGTTGCGGGGCAGGGCATCGGCGTACTCGAGGCGTTCCGGCAGCTTGAACGCGGCCACCTTCTTCTCACGCAGGTAGGCGACCAGCTCGTCGAGCGACGGCTTCCGATCGCCCGGCACGACGACCGCGCACACCCGCTCCCCCATGACGTCGTCGAGGACGCCGATCACGCCGACGTCGGCGACGTCCGGGTGCCCGGCCAGCAGGCCCTCGACCTCGGCCGGCGAGACGTTCATCCCGCCGCGGATGACCAGGTCCTTCAGCCGGTCGACGTGGCGCAGGAACTCGCCGCGCGCGCCGGCGATCTCGAAGACGTCGCCGGTGCGGAAGTGCCCGTCCTCGTCGAACGACGACGTGTCCAGCGGTTCGCCGGTCGACGTCAAGTAGCCCGCGAAGACCGTCGGCCCGGCGATGCGCAGCTCGCCGGGGCGCCCGGGCTCGGTCACGCGCTCGCCGGTGACCGGGTCGTGCAACCGCACCGACGTCCAGCCCGCGACGGGCGTCGACCACGTGACATCCGAGGCGTAGTTCGGGAAGTAGCTCGCCCGCTGCTCCGGGTCCGGGATGTCGATCGGGCCGGACAGCAGCGCGGTGCCTTCGTTGGAGCCGAAGAAGTTGATGATGTCGATCCCGTACCGCTCGGCCCAGGTGCGCACGAGCCACGGCGAGAGCGGCGCCGAGCCGGACCCGATCTTCCGCAGGGCCGGGATGTCCACTCCGGACAGGATCTTTTCGTTGTGCAGCAACGTGGTCAGCAACGCGGGCGGCGCGAGCGTGTACGTCACGCGTTCGGCCGCCAGCTGCCCCAGGAACACCGGCAGGTCGAACGGGTGGTGCGGGACGAACACCGCGCCGGTCAGCAGCCACGGCAGGAACATCCCGCCGATGCCGGCCATGTTCGTCATGGGGAACGGCGACAGCAGGACGTCGCCGGAGGTCAGGCCGGCCGCCTGCGCGCAGCCCGCGGCCGTCGCGAGCCAGTCGCCGTGGCAGCGCGGGACCGCTTTGGGCTCGGCTTCGGTGCCGGACGTCCAGCAGATCGTCACGCAGTCGTCGATCTCGGGGTCGAGTATGGACAAATAAGAGTCCAGAGTGGATTGCTCCACTTCGGACAGTGCATCTTCGGGCCAGGCCAGGGCGCCGGCCGGTTCGTCGTCCCCCCGGGCGACGACGAACCGGACCGACGGCGCCGAAGCGCCTACTAGCCCAAGGGCCGCCCCGGCGAGCGGGTGCTCGCCGTACCTGGATGCGGTCACCACCGCGACAGCCCCGGTGCGCCGGCACATCGGACCCATCTCGTGCTCCCGGTAGGACACCGGGAACGGGGTGACCACGGCACCGAGCCGGACGATCGCGAGGAACGCCTGCACCAGAGCCGAGCAGTTCGGCAGCTGCACGGCCACGACGTCACCTGCTCGCACCCCTCTGGCGAGCAGGAACGCGGCCAGGACGTCGACACGTTCGTCGAGCCGGTTCCAGGTCCACCGCACCGGGTCGCGTCCGACCAGTGCGGTGGTGTTCGGTGGATCGACCAGCGCGAGACCCTCCGGGTCGGCACTGACCCGCTCCTTCACGAGCCGGTCGATCGTCTCCGCACTCCACCATCCCCGCGCCCGGAGATCCCGGGCGCGACCCTCTCGATGGCATCTCATGCGCGGAGGGTGTCCAGCTGGTCCGCTCGGACCCAGGTCGCGTGAAAACCGAGCGGAACCCGCTGGGGAAGCAGGACCCTGGCCACGGGTCCGGCAGCGAGATCGGCGGCGTCGAAGATGTCCAGTTCCGAGCGTCCCTCACGCTCGTCCTGCACGAACGTCACCAGATAACCGTCCGCCGAATCGGCGGCTGCTCCGTCGCGGGGTGCGAACGGGGCCTCACTGCCCCACCGGCCGGGACCGAACCGGTATTCGGTCTTGGCGCCGGCAAGATTGTCGTAGCGCACGAGCCCGTCGAACTTCAGCGTCGACTCGGGCGAGATGTGCACCGCGTAGGAGTACCGGTTCGCCCGGCCGACCCCACGGGAGTCGACGGTCGGGAACTCGGTGTTGTCGTCGTCGAGCGGGGCCTCGCGGCACACGCCGGTCCGCAGGTTGAAGCGGTAGCGGTGCAGCTGGGCGTCGAGCCGCAGGTAGGAGAGCATCTTCGCGAGCGGCGTGTGCGCGTCGGCCCGAGGCTGGGGCTTGCGCACGCGGCAGACGTCGAGGACGACCTCATCGCCGGACTCCCAGGCGTTGACGACGTGGTAGATGTAGCACGGGCTCGCTTCGAACCACTTGATCTGGCTACCGTCTCCGTAGCGTGGCATGACGCCGAAGCGGCTCGGCATCGAGCGGTCGAAGTGCAGCTTGTGGCGGCCCTGTTCCGCGGCCGTGAGGTCCTGCACCAGCGGCAGGTCCATCAGCACCGCGTGGTGCTCGGTGATGGCCATGTCGTGCGGCAGGCGCGGGCCCGGCAGCTCGATCTCGGTGGTAGTGACGACCTGGCCGTCCGCGCCGATGACGCCGTAGCGCAGGTACGGCGGGCGCGGGCCGTAGTCGAACCAGAACAGCTCGCCGGTGGCCTCGTCGACCTTGGGGTGGGCCATCATGTCCCCGACCAGCGTGCCGAGGAAGTCTTCGGCGCCGAGGGTCTCCAGCGAGAGCGGGTCGATGCCGTACGGCGAGCCGCACAGGTACCAGGTCGCGAGGATCCGGCCGCGGTGGAAGACGACGTCGGTGTTGGCGTTGTCCTTGAGCCCCAGGCCGTGGCTGTTGCCGAAGGGGTTGCCCTTCGGGTTCTCCATGACGCCGGTCCAGAGGCCCTTCCCGGCTTCGGACTCGGCCTCGAAGGCCTTCGTGCGGACCCAGCGGTTGCGGTAGCGCGCCTTGCCGTTCTCCAGGTGGACGGCGTGGATCATGCCGTCGCCGTCGAACCAGTGGTAGCGGCCTTCCGGGGCGAACCGCGGGTTGGGGCCGTTGCGCAGGTAGACGCCGTTGAGGTCCTTCGGGATCTCGCCGATGACCTGCAGGTCTTCCGCGTCGATCTCGGTGCTGACCGGGGCGTAGACGCCGAGCAGGTAGGGGTTGGCCTCGCCGGTGTCCGCCGTCCGGGCCACCATCAGCGGCTGTTCGGAGGTGCTGGTCATCGGGCTGCTCCCTGACTGTCGGGCTCACCGCGCTGGCTGATGGGGATGAGACTATGATTTGTGTAGTCAGGTGTCAATAGGCTTCTTTTGGTGTAGCCAGGTGTACGCTGAGGCCGCGAGTTACTAGGGGGATAGACGGTGACCGAGGCGACTGCACAGCGCATCCGGCCGGCGGGGGATCCGCTCCGGA
The DNA here is from genome assembly GCF_040682935.1 of Amycolatopsis sp. NPDC051061. NCBI lineage: Bacteria > Bacillati > Actinomycetota > Actinomycetes > Pseudonocardiales > Pseudonocardiaceae > Amycolatopsis > Amycolatopsis sp. NPDC051061. The sequence continues at coordinate 32,731 of NZ_JBFBBZ010000041.1, read as the reverse complement.
GAGCGCTCGAACTGGTCGGTGACCAGTGGACGCTGCTCATCCTGCAGAGCCTGTTCCTGCGCTTCCGGCGCTACGAAGAGCTGCGGCTGCGGCTGGGTATCTCGCCGACGGCGTTGTCCGGGCGCCTGCGGGACATGGTGGACGCGGGCATGCTCACGCGCGTCCCGTACCGCGACGCGCGCCGCACGCGGCACGAATACCGGCTCACCGAGCGCGGCCTGGAGCTGTGGCCGCTGCTGATCTCGATCTGGGCGTGGGAGCGCGAGTGGGTCGAGGGCCGCCGCGAGGTGCTGCCGACGCTGATCCACCTCGACTGCGAGCTGGCTACATCAGCGCCCCTCGGCTGCGGCGCCTGCGGCCGCCGCGTCGACGCGCGCGACGTGCGGGCTTCGCGGCTGGACAGCACCGGTGTCGCCGCCGCGACGGCGTCCAAGCGGTTTCGCCGCAAAGACGCCGAGTCCCTGGCCAACGACCCGATGATGTTCTTCCCCGACACGATGGAGCTGCTGGGCGACCGCTGGTCGACGGGGCTTTTGGTGTCCGCGCTGCTCGGCTGCCGGCACTTCTCGGAGTTCGAGCGCGAGCTGGGCATCGGGCCGAGCGTGCTGTCGGCGCGGCTGAGCAAGCTGGTGGAGGTGGGTGTCCTGCGCACCGGCACCGCTGCCACGCGCACGGACGCGCGCGACTACCGGATGACGGCGAAGGGGCTGGCGTTCTTCCCGGCGCTGGCGTTCATCGCGGAGTGGTCGCGCGGCTTCGAGGTGGCGGGCCAGGAGCCGGACATCACGCTCCACCACGTCGAATGCGGCAACCGCCTGCGGCCGATGCTGCTGTGCGACCACTGCGGGCGGCCGCTGACCCGCCAGTCGGTACAGTTCGGCGGAGTCCCCACGCCCAAACGCTGACGGTGTGGCGTAATCGACTCGCCAAGCGGTTTGGGTGATGCCAGGCTGGAGTGGTCACACGTCGTCAGTTCCGGAGGTAAGCATGAGTGAACCGAATCCGTCGCCCAGCGGCGAGGAGGACGACGTCAAGCGCAAGTTCCGGGAGGCGCTGGAGCGCAAGCAGGCGCACGCCCGCTCAGGAGCGTCGCACGAGAACAGCGGCGGCAAGAACCAGCACGCGCACGGCCCCGCGGCCAACAAGCGGACTTTCCGCCGCAAGAGCGGCTGAGCCTCCGGGACTTCCGGAAGCTTCCGAAGGCCACCACGGACGCGCGTCCGTGGTGGCCTTCGGCGTACCCGGCCCCGGACCGGCGTCCTAGGGTGGGCCGATGGCCGGTCGGGTGCGGTGGGACGAGGCGTGGCGGAGCACGCGGCACGTCCTCTACGCCGGGGGCCGGCCCGAAGTGCGGGCGCGGTCGGCCGGCCTGGCCCGGTTGCGGGCCGCCGCCGTCGTCGGCACCGGGCTGTGGAGCGGGTTCGTGGCGGCGCAGACGGCACCGGGGGAAATGGCCGGGAGCCCGCTCGCCCTCGCGCTCGCCGCGGCGAGCGCGGCGCCCGCGATCATCGCCGTCCGGTCGCCGCTGTGGGCGTGGCGGCTGCTCGTCGTGCTGATCGTGGCCACTCCGGCCGCGTACCCGGCGCTGCCCCGGCTGTGGGGCTGGCCGTGGTCGCCGGGTCTGGCGCTGACCGCCGCCCTGGTCTGGTTCCTGGTCGCTGCGGCCCACGCGCAGGCCGTCTTGGTCGTCGTCGGCGTGGTCTCGGCCGCGGCGATGGGCGTCCGGATCGGCGACTGGCGCGACCTGGCCCTGCTGGTGGCCCTGATGACCGCGGTGCTGCTCGGCGGCAACGCGGTGCGGCAGCGGCGGGTCGCCGAGCGGGAGAGCGCCGAACAGCGGCGACGGCGGGCGGCGGAGGAGACCAGGGCCGCGGTCCTCGAGGAACGCGCGCGCATCGCCCGGGAACTGCACGACGTGGTCGCCCACCACATGTCCGTGCTCGCGCTGCGCACCGGCTCCGCGCGCTACCGCTTCCCCGGGCTGCCGGACGAGGTGCGTACCGAGTTCGCCGAGCTGACCGGGACCGCGCGGGAAGGCATGGTCGAGATGCGCCGGCTGCTCGGTGTGCTGCGGACCGAGAGCACCGGCGAACCGGTCGCGCCGCAGCCGGACGTCACCCGGGTGGCCGAGCTGGCGGAGCGGGTGCGTGCCCTCGGCGCCGCCTGCACGGTGCGGGTGCGGGGTGACTTCGACGCGCTGCCCGCGGGCGTCGCCCTGTCCGCCTACCGGATCGTGCAGGAGGCGCTGAGCAACGCGGTCCGGCATTCGCCCGGAGCGTCGATCGACGTGGACCTGCGGGTCGGCGCCGGCTCCGTGCACGCGGCGGTGCGCAACGCCCCGGCTGGTCCCGGCCGCCCGCCCGGGACCAGCGGGCACGGACTGCTCGGCATGCGGGAGCGGGCCGCGATGCTCGGTGGCAGGCTGGTGGCCGGGCCGACGGCCGAGGGCGGGTTCGAGGTCATCGCGGAGCTGCCGCTGGACCACGAGGAGAACGCGTGATTTCCGTGCTCATCGCCGACGACCAGACCATGGTCCGGCAGAGTTTCCGCGCCGTGCTGGACGCCCAGGACGACATGCGGGTGGTCGGCGAGGCCGCGAACGGTGCCGAAGCGGTGACCGGCTGCGCGGAGCTCTCGCCGGACGTCGTGCTGATGGACGTCCGGATGCCAGGTGTGGACGGTCTGGAAGCCACCCGCCGCGTCCTCGGCGCGGGCGGTGCCGTCCGCGTGCTGATGCTGACGACGTTCGACATCGACGAGTACGTCTACGGCGCGCTGCGCGCGGGCGCCAGCGGGTTCCTCCTCAAGGACGCGCCGCTGGACGACCTGGTCGTCGCGGTGCGCGTGGTCGCCGCGGGCAACGCCCTGTTCGCCCCGTCGGTCACCCGCAGGCTCATCGGCGAGTTCGCGGTCCGCGGCCGGGCCGCCGAGACCGGTTCCCGGGGGCCTGCCGGGATCGCGGACCTGACCGAGCGCGAGACCGAGGTGCTCCGCCTGGTCGCGAAGGGCCTGTCCAACGCGGAGATCGCCCAAGCGCTGGTGATCGCCGAGCAGACCGCGAAAACCCACGTCAGCAGAGTGTTCGGCAAACTCGGCGCGCGGGACCGGGCGCAGGCGGTCGTGGCCGCCTACGAAGCGGGCATCGTGGTGCCCGGCCGGTGATACCGGAGTAGCACGCGCGAGCAGCGGCCCTACCCGGGTGCCGCCGCAAGACGGCACCCGGGCACGACGACCGGTCGCCCGCCGTCGATCATCGTTGCGGCCATGGGGATTTCGCGGCGCACCAAGACCGTGGCGTTGACGGCGGCGGCGGCCTTCGCGCTCGTCGCGGTGCTGTGGTGGTCACTCGGCCGCCCGCTCGGCGTCGACTCCGCGGTCTACCGCGCCGGCGGAATCGCCGTGCTCCGCGGGGAACCGCTCTACGGGCACCTGTCGGCGTTGCCCGGGTGGGCGCCGGAGCTGCCGTTCACCTACCCGCCGTTCGCGGCGTTGCTGTTCACCCCGTTCGCGGCGCTGCCCGTGCAGTGGTGCTGGGGCCTGGTCGCGATGACCGCGGCACCCGCGCTGGCCCTGGCCCTGCGGCCCTACGCTCCGGGCGCCACGGCGGTGCTCGTCGCGTTCGGCCTGCAGCCGGTGTGGCAGACCGTCGGGCTGGGCCAGCTCAACCTGGTGCTGATGGCGCTCGTGGTCGTCGACGTCCTGCGCCGGCGCGGCTCGGCCGGCGGAGTCCTCATCGGTCTCGCGGCGGCGATCAAGCTGATCCCGCTGATCTTCGTCGGGCACCTGCTGCTCACCGGCCGCCGGGCCGACGCGGCGCGCGCGCTCGCCACGTTCGCCGGAGCCACCGTGCTCGGCGCCGTGCTGCTGCCGGCCGACTCGGCCCGGTACTGGACGTCCGCCCTGGTCAACGACCACTTCGCGCAGATGAAGGGCTGGGTGGGGAACCAATCGTGGGCGGGGTTCGCGGCCCGGACGGCGCCCGGTCAGGCCTGGCTGCCGGTCGGCGCCGCAGTGGTCGTGGCGGGCGCCGCGTTCGTCGTCCGGTGGCGGCACCGGGCGGGCGACGAACGCGGCGCGTTGCTGGTCACCGCCGGGTGCGCGCTGCTGGTGAGCCCGATCTCCTGGACGCACCACTGGGTGTGGATCGGGCCCGCGCTCGGGTATCTGCTCGCCACCGGCCGGCGGTGGTCCGCCTTGCTCCTCGCGGCGGTGTTCACCGGCTGGACCGTGGCGGTGGTGCCCGGCGGACAGGGCCGGGAGCGCGACTGGACCGCCGGGCAGGCGCTCATCGGCAACGCCTATCTGCTGGTCACCCTCGTCGCGGGGGTGGTACTCGTCGTGGCGGCGATCCGCGACCGCCGTGGGTTTCGCTGGGGGCCACGCACCCCAGGTGGCGTTGGGTGCGACTGACGCACCCAACGCCACATTGGGTCGCTCGGAAAGCCGTCCGGCTATGGCGTGAACGAGCCCAGGTGGTCCAGCACCACGAACTCACTCCCCGGCGAAGCCGCCGTCACCGCCTTCCGCAGCACCTCCAACCCTCCGTTGGGGTCCTTCGCCTGGCCGAGCGGGAGGTCGAAGTCGTCCCAGTGCGTCGCCGCCACGAAACGAGGGTTGCCCAGCGTGCGCAGCAGGCGCGGCACGTACTGCGTCACCTTCGCACCGCCCACCGGCAGCAGGACCACGTCCGGCCGCAACCCCGCCAGCTCGGACTCCACGTAGTTCGAACCGCCGAAGTCGACCACGCTCGCTCCGCCGCCGGAGACGGCGTATGCCAGCGTTCCGCCCTCGAAAAGATCCTCGATCACGCGAGGACGATCCCTCCGGGACAGCGGCCGCGAGCCCGGGAACGGCACCCGGGCCCGCTCGCCCGTCGCCGAGTGCAGGGACCGCAGGATCCGGATCGAGTAGCCGTCGAACGTCAGGTCCTCGCCGCCGCTCGCGATCGCCAGCTGGTCCTCGGGCGCTCCCAAGGCGGCCATGAGACTCAAATGGGTTTCGGTGCCGAAGACCGTCGCGCCGGTGCGTTTGGCCAGGTAGGGGACGTCGGTGAGGTGGTCGTAGTGGCCGTGGGTCACCAGGATGTGGTCCGCGCGCAGCTCGCCGCGGTCGAGGTAGCCGTCGATCAGCGCCTTGTTCACCGAGAGCGGGGTACGAGGGTCCGCGCCCGCCGGTGTGTACGTCCCGGTCTTGAACCGCGTGAGCCACGGGTCGATGAGGATCGTCTTCGTCCCGGTCGAACCCGGCACGCGGATCTCCCAGCCGTTGTTCCCCCACCACCGCAACGTCATCTGCGACGTCCCCCGAGGCGCCCCCGAAGCCGCCGAAGCCGCCGTCACGCCGGCGAGGATCGTGGCCGCCGCCGCGCCCGCGCCGAACAGCCCCCGTCTGCTGAGTCCTGTGTTCATGACGGGCACCAGACCACGACCCCGGTGGGGCTGTCCAAGATCGAGAGGTCGGCATGTCGATATGCGGACGGGTATCGTCGCAGCGTGGACCACCTTCGTTCGCTGCGGTACTTCCTCGTCGTGGCCGAAGAACTGCACTTCGGCCGCGCCGCCGACCGGCTCGGGATCGCGCAGCCGCCGTTGAGCCAGCGCGTGAAGCGGCTCGAAGCCGAGCTGGGCGCGAAGCTGTTCGACCGCGGCCGCCGCGTCACGCTCACCGAAGCCGGCGAGGTGCTGCGTGCCGAAGCCCGCGACCTCCTGAGCCGCTGGGACCGGATGACGGCGCTGGTCGCGAAGGCCGAACGCGGCGAGCTGGACGCCCTGCGCGCGGGCGTGCCACCCGAACTGCCGGGACGGGTGCTCGCGGCGATCTTGACGAGGTTCGCCGACGCCTGCCCCTCCGTCCGGCTCGACCTGCAGGAGCTGACCACGGCCGAGCAGACCCGGCTGCTGGCCGACCGCTCACTGGACGCGGGGTTGCTGCAGCTGCCGGTCGACGTGGTCGGGCTCGACCTCGGGCCCACGATCGACACGCCGCTGGGGGTGGTCCTCCCCCGGGACTCGCCGCTGGCCCGGCAAGCATCGCTGTATCTGGCCGACCTGGCCGGCGAAGGTCTGGTGCACGCGCCACGCGCGGCGGCGCCCGGGAGTTACGACGCGCTGCTGCGCACGTGCTGGGACCACGGCTTCCGACCGGCCGCGATCCGGCACGCCCGCAACCCCGAGTTCGCGCTCGGCCTGGTTCTGGCGGGGCACGGCGTCGCGTTCGAGCCGAGCGCCCGCAAGGAACCCCGCGTGGTGTGGCGGCCGCTCGAGGACCATCTGCATGCGAGGATGGCGTTCGCGTGGCCGTCCTCGAGCCCGCACCCGCAGGCGGCGACGCTGGCGGAGGTCGCGGCGGAGGTGCTGCGCGATGACGGGATTTCGCGAATCGTGACAGAGCCGCACACCGCCCGGCCGTGGGATGTGTTCTACGACCGCAGCTGATCCACCGCCGCGCGGGCCGCGTCACCGATCGCGCGGTCGATGTCGGGCCGCCGCAACGTCTCCGCTCCGCCTGCCGTGAACACCGCCACCGCGTACGCCTCCCCGTCCGGGTACGTCACGATCCCGATCTCGTTGCGGATCCCCGGCATCGTCCCGGTCTTGGCCGCCACCGCGACCTCCGGCGGAAACCCGGCCGTCAGCCGGTGCCAGCTGACCTGCGCCGACATCCATTCGCGAACCCGCGCGCCCGGCCCGGGGTCACTCCAGATCGCCGACAGCAAAGAAGTCATCTCACGCGGCGTCGTCGCGGAAGTCCGCAAAGGATCCAGCGCCCGCAACGGAACTCCCGCGGACGTGTCCTCCATGATCGTGCGCAGGAGGTCCCGCGGCGCGCCGATGACGGAAGTCCGCGTCAACCCCAGCTCCGCCAGCAGCGACCGGACGTTCTCCACCCCGACCCGGTCGAACAGCAGGTCCGCGGCGGTGTTGTCCGACACCGACAGGGCGAGCAGCGCGGCATCCCGCAGGCTGTAGGAAACGTCGTCGGCGAAACCCGCCGAACCGCTGCCGCCCAGGCGGTCGGCCGCCGAGGCCCGCACCCGGTCCGTCGGGTCGAGCTGGCCCGCCGCCACCTGCCGGGCGAACTCGTACGCCAGCGCCACCTTCACCACGGACGCCAGCACCACCGGCGAGTCCGCGTCGACACCCAGCTCGAGCGAGGAACCGAGACAGCGGGCGTGCAGGAACCCTCGCACGCCCGCCGCCGCGAAGATGTCGGAAAGACTCACACGGTCATGATGGACCGCAGGCGTCCGACCTCCGCCATCCGGCGTTCCGCGAGCCGGTCGGCCGCCGTCGCCGGCGGCACGCCGTCGGTGTCCGCCAGCGCGAACACGGCCTTCGCCGTGTCGTAGATCGCCGTCGTCTTGCGCTTGGCCCGCTCGAAGTTGAAGCCGTGCCGCTCGTCGTCCACCTGGATGACGCCACCGGCGTTGACCAGGTAGTCCGGCGCGTACAGGACGCCGCGGTCGGCGAGCTGCTTGTCGATCCCGGCGTGCGCGAGCTGGTTGTTCGCCGCGCCGCAGACGATCTTCGCGCCCAGCACCGGCACCGACGAGTCGTTCAGGACTCCACCCAGCGCGCAGGGCGCGAAGACGTCCAGCTCGGTCCGCAGCAGGGTGTCCACATCGGACGCGACCTGCACATCCGGATAGATCTCGAGGGTGCGTGAGATCGCGGGCGCGGAGACGTCGGTGATCGTCACCTGCGCGCCGGCGTCCACGAGGTGCCCGACGAGGATGTGCCCGACCTTGCCGACGCCGGCGACGCCGACGCGCTTGCCGGCCAGGTCCGGGCCGCCCCAGACGTGCTCGGCCGAGGCCCGCATGCCCTGGAAGACGCCGAACGCCGTCAGCACCGACGAGTCGCCAGCCCCGCCGTTTTCGGGCGAGCGGCCGGTGACGTACTGGCACTCGCGCGCCACGACGTCCATGTCCTGCACGTACGTGCCCACGTCGCACGCCGTGATGTAGCGGCCGCCCAGGGACTGCACGAAGCGCCCGTACGCGCGCAACAGCGCTTCGGACTTGAGCGTCTTCGGGTCACCGATGATCACGGCCTTGCCGCCGCCGAGGTCGAGCCCGGCCAGCGCGTTCTTGTACGCCATGCCCTTGGACAGCGCGAGCACGTCGTCGAGCGCGTCCGCTTCGGTGGCGTAGGGGTGGAAGCGCGTCCCGCCCAGGGCGGGGCCGAGCGCGGTGGAGTGGATGCCGATGATGGCCTTCAGGCCACTGGCCTGGTCGTGGCAGTACACGACCTGTTCGTGCCCGGACGACCGGGCGAACACTCCTTCGGTCACGGTGGTGACTCCTTTGTCTCCCGCGCCCGGTTCGTGGCCGGGACGCGCTTCACGGGGTGAGCGGGAGCCCGGCGCGCGGAGGTCGTCCGCCCGATGGGTGCCCGGCACCAACCTAGATCCCTCTTGATCGCCGGACCAGTGGTGGTCCCGCGATACGGACCGGTAATCAGCCGCGCGCCACCTTGCCGAGCGCGTTCATCGCCGTCTCCAGCTGGGTATCGGAGAGGTACGGCGCCGGGCCGAAGCGCAGGTACTGCCCCCGGCTGTCGGTGCGGACGCCCTGAGCGGCCAGTGCCGCCTGCAGGCCGGCCGCGTCGGCGCAGCGCAGCGAGAGGAATCCGCCGAGCCGGTCCAGCGGCGTCTCGCGATCACGCGTCACGACGTCCTCGGGCAAGCCGAGCGAGTCGAACACCGACGCGAGCAGGCCCACCTGGTGCTGCGAAACCTCGCGCAGGAACTCCGGCGTGAGGCCCTGCTCGGCGAAGAACCGCCGGACCCGGGCGCCGCGGTAGTGACTGGCCGGGTCGTAGGTGGCGCCGGCGAACCGGTCACCGCCGGTGGCGTAGGCGATCTTGCCCGGATCGCGCTCGTCGGCGAGCGCGCCGAACTCGGCGTACCAGCCGGTGATCACCGGCCGCAGCTCCTGGGCGTGCGCGGGCAGCCGCAGGAAGCAGTTGCCCTCGCCGAGCTGCAGGTACTTGTAACCCCCGCCGAGCACCCAGGCGTTGGTGAGCCCGAGGTCGTGCAGCGGGAACGGCACGACGCCGAGCGCGTGGTAGGCGTCGACGACGAGCTCGATCGACCGGTCGCGGCACGAGTCGGCCAGGTGCGCGAGGCCCGGGACCAGCCGCGACGTCTCGAACAGCACGGCCGAGACGAGCACCGCCGCGGTGTTGTCGTCGACTTCGGCGGCGACGCGCTCGGCGAGCGTCGTCACCGGGTCCAGGCGCACCCGCACGACCTGGACGCCTTCCTCCTCGAGGCGGGCGAGCTGGCGGCGCAGGGTGTGGAACTCGCCGTCGGTGGTGACCACGCGCGGTCTTCGCGGCAGCTCCATCGCCGAGAGGAACCGCAGCACCAGGTCGTGCGTGCTCGCGCCGAGCGCGTACTCGCCGTGCGGGTCGCCGAGCAGCAGGCGGAACCCCGCGCGCAGCTCGTCGGCCTTCGCGAAGGCGCGCCCCCACTTGTCGTCGACGTCGCGGGCGGCGTCCGCGAAGGACTCCCGCAGACCCTCCTCCGCGACGTCCGGCCACGCCTGGTGCGAGTGCCCGGACAGGAGCAGGCGTTCGGCCACCCCGAACCGGGAGTAGTGCGGGGCGAGCGCGTTGTGGTCGGCGCGCAGGTCGTCCAAAGTGGTCACAGTCGGCTCCGTACGGCCCAGAGATCCGGGAACATCGGCTGGAAGAGCGTGGTACGCAGATAGGTCGCGCCGGATGATCCTCCCGTCCCGGTCTTGTCGCCGATGGTGCGTTCGACCATCTTCACGTGCCGGTAGCGCCACTCCTGCATCCCTTCGTCGAGATCCACCAGACATTCCGCGACGACCGACGGTCCGCCGTCGTCGCTGTACACGTCCAGCAATATCGCCTGCAGGGCGGAAGAGGGCTCCACCGGTCGAGTGACGTCTCGGTCACACTCGACCGCATAGCCAGAAACCTTGAGGTACGCGAGAAAAGAGTCGAACAACGACGGCCGCGCCATCGCTTCGGCGATGCGTTTCCGCTGCTCGCCGCCTTCGGGGTAGTGCGCGAACACACGCTCGTCACGCCGCCCCAGCACGGCTTCCAGCTCCCGGAACTGGGCCGACTGGAAGCCGCTCGAAGCGTCCAAACGGGTGCGGAAACTCGTGAACTGGCTGGGCGTCATGGTTTCCAGCACGTCGATCTGCGCGACGGCGACCTTCAGGATCGTCAGGATCCGGCGCAGGACCCGGATGGAGTGCGCGGTCTTGCCCGCCGCCAGGTTTTCCTGGAGGAACTCCGCTTCGTGCAGGATCTGCTTGAACCACAGCTCGTACACCTGGTGGATCACGATGAACAGCAGCTCGTCGTGCTCGTCGGACCGCGTGCGCTGGGCGTTCAGCACCTCGTCCAGCGCGAGGTACGACGTGTAGCCCAGGGCTTCCTGGGTGGCTTGGCTGGTTTCGGTCATCCTCGGGTCACCTCGTCGAAATGGCGCTGAGCGGCGGGAGCCAGCGCGGTGTACAGATCGTGGAACAACTCGACCGCCGCCGCCCGGCGTTCCGGTGCGGACACCAGCTCGGCGGGCAGCTCCGGGTCCAGCGACGGGAACGCCCGGAACGTGTGCACGAGGCGGGCGTGGACCTCGAACGCTTCGGCGTCCGAAGTGTCCTTCCCCGCGTACCCGCCGAACTGCTCGACGAACGCGGTGTAGCGCGCGGCCAGCTCGTCGAGGTCCCAGGCCCGGCCGGCGAAGCGGCGGACGTCGAGAGCGGCCGACGGGCGGCCGAGCAGCAGCCCGGCGTGCTCGGTGACGTCCAGCTCGGCGAGCAGGGCGACGACCTCGGCCTCGCGGTCGTGCGGGGCGATCCAGGTGCCGTCGGAGTAAGGACCGAACCCGAGGAACCGCAGCCGCCGCACCAGGCGTTCCCGCGCCTGGCGGCGGCTCTCCGGGATGCTCTGCCAGAGCACGGTCCACTCGCCGGCGGCGCGCTCGCCGCGGCCGAGGGAGAAGATCCGGTGGTCGCCGTCGGCGAGCAGCGCGGTGGTGCGGCGCGTCAGCGAGTAGTGCACGGTGCGGCCTTCACGATGACGCTGCAGCAGGTCGCGGCGCACCAGGCGGGTGAGCGCGATCCGGGCCGCACCGTCGGAGAAGCCGAGCTCGGCGAGGGCCGCGACCAGGCCGCCCGACCACACCCGGCGGGTTTCGCGCGGGTGCACGTAGCTGCCCAGCAACGTCACGACCAGCTCCTGGGGGCTGGCGTCGAAGGCATCTCCGGGCATGCGGCAACTCTATACACCTCAGGCCGCTGCGGTGTAGCTTGATTTGCGTGACGTACTTCGCGGACCTCAGCTCGCGACAGGTCGACGCGCTCGCGAACGATGCTTCAGGGGGTCCGGGTGGCGAAGCCCCCGGCTCGGGGCGAAGCCCCGGAAGTCGCAGCCCGCGCGTCCCGGTGCTGCTGCTCCCGCTGGGCGCGATCGAGCCGCACGGGCCGCACGCACCGCTGGGCACGGACCCGCTGATCTCGCGCGGGATGTGCGAGCGCGCGGCCGAGCGGCTGGCCGCCGACGAGGACGTCCACGTGCTGGTGCTGCCCGAAGTGCCCTACGGCGTGACGCGGTTCGCGGCCGGGTTCGCCGGCGGCGTCCACATCGGCGAGGAGACGCTGCATGCGCTGCTCGTCGACATCGGGTCGGCGCTGATCGCTCAGCGGCTCCGGCGGATCCTGCTGGTCAACAACCACTTCGAGCCCGCGCACCTCGTCACGCTGAGGCGCGCGGCGGAGACGTTGAACTTCGCGTACGACGGCCGCGTCGCGCTGCTCGACCTGGTCCGGCGGCGGCACGCGCGGCGGCTGACCGACGAGTTCCGCTCCGGCGAATGCCACGCCGGGCGCTACGAGACCTCGCTCGTGCTCGCCGACCGGCCCGAACTGGTCGACCAGCCGCTGATGCGGACCCTGCCGCATGTGCCGGTCAGCCTGGCCTCCGCGCCCGAGGATGGCGGCTTCCTCGAAATGGGGATGACCGAGGCGTACTGCGGTTCGCCGGCCGAGGCGACCGCGGAAGAAGGCACCGAGACGTTCTCGACCCTGACCGACTTGCTGGTCGAAGCGATCCGGGAGCTGGCCCGTGAGTGAGCCGTTCAACCTCGCCACGCACTTCCTCGACCGGCACGTGACTTCGGGGCGGGGCGGGCGGACCGCCCTTCACGTCGTGGACCGCACGGTCAGCTACGACGAGCTGGCGCGGCTGGCCAACCGCGTCGGCAACGTGCTGCTCGACGCCGGTGTCCGAAGAGGACAGCGCGTGCTGCTGGCGCTGAGCGACGGCGACGAGTTCGTCGCGACCTGGTACGGCGCGCAGAAGATCGGCGCGGTCACCGCCGAGGTCTATCCGTTCCTCCAGCCCAAGGACTACACGTACTACCTCGGCTACACCGAGGCCGTCGCAGTGGTCGCCGACGCCGTCACGCTGCCCGCGCTGCGCGAAGCGGGGGCCAGGGGGCTCTTGGTCACCGGCGTGCCGGAGGACGAGCTGGTGCCCGGCGAACGTCCGTTCCGGTCCCTGGTGGACGCGGCGCCGGACACCCTGGAAGCCGCACCGACCACTGTGGACGACGTCGGGATCTGGAAGTTCACCACCGGCAGCACCGGCGCGCCCAAGGCGTGCGTGCACCCCCTGCGCAGCGCGAAAGAGAGCTTCGAGCGGTACGCCGCCGGAGTGCTCGGGCTGCGGGAGGACGACCGCGTGCTCGCCGTGCCCAAGCTGTTCTTCGGGTACGCGCGCGACCTGGTGGCGCTGTTCCCGTTCGGCGTCGGCGCGGCCGGGATCGCGTTCCCGGAACGCAGCACGGCGGAGCTGATGTTCGAGCTGATCGCCCGCCACCGCCCGACCGTCCTGGTGAACGTGCCGACGATGATGAGCGCGATGGTCGCGCACCCCGCCGCGGCCGGGCAGGACCTGAGCTGCCTGCGCATGACGACGTCCGCGGGCGAGGCGCTGCCCTCGGAGCTGCACCGGAAGTGGGACGCGACCTTCGGGGTGCCGGTGGTCGACGGCATCGGGTCGTCCGAGGCGTACCACATCTACCTGTCGAACCGGCCGGGCTCGGCGCGGCTCGGGACACTGGGCACCGAGGTGCCCGGCTACCACGCCCAGGTCGTCGACGAGCTCGGAAACCCGTTGCCGGACGGGCAAATCGGGCCGCTGCGGGTCACCGGGCCGACGATCGCGCTGGAGTACTTCGGCGATGCCGAGAAGTCCGCGAGGACGTTCGACGGCGACACGCTGACGTCCGGTGACCTGTTCAGCCGTTCCGACGGGTTCTTCCGCCACCACGGGCGGGCCGACGCGCTGCTGAAGGTCGGTGGCGTGTTCGTCGCGCCCGGCGAAATCGAGGACTGCCTGCTCGGGCACCCCGCGGTGGTGGACTGCGCGGTGGTCGGCCAGGAGGTCGGCGGCCTGGTCGTGCCGCGGGCGTACGTCGTGGTGCGAGCCTCGGTGACCGCCGACGAGCTGAAGGACCACGCCAAAGCCCAGCTGGCCAAGCACAAGTACCCCCGCGAAGTGGTGTTCATGACCGAACTTCCCCGGACCGCCAACGGCAAGCTCGACCGGCGCGCACTGGCGGGCCGGTCGTGAGCCGCCTGGTCGTGGTCACCGGCGGTACGCGCGGGATCGGCGCGGCGATCGCCTCGCGATTTCGTGCGTCGGGCGATGAGGTGCTCGCGCCGGGTCGCGCCGAATGCGACGTCACCGACGAGGCCGCCGTAACGGCGTACTTCGCCGCGGCGGGGCCGGTGGACGTGCTCGTGAACAACGCCGGGATCTCCGCCAGCGCGCCGCTTTCGAAGACTTCGCTCGACGACTGGCGATCGCAGATCGAGGTCAACGCGACGGGGGCGTTCCTGTGCACCCGCGCGGTCTTGCCGGGGATGCGCGAGCGCGACCGCGGCCGGATCGTGACGGTGGCCTCGACCGCGTCGCACGTCGGCTACCGCTACACGGCCGGGTACACGGCGTCGAAGCACGCGGCGGCCGGCCTGATGCGGGCGGTCGCGGCGGAGCTGGCCGGCACCGGCGTCACGGCGAACGCGGTCTGCCCGGCGTTCGTCCGCACCGACATGACGGCTTCCTCGGTGGCACGGATCCAGGAGCGGACGGGACGGGCTTCGGCCGACGCCGAGGCGGCTTTGGCGGCGGCGTCCCCGCTCGGCCGGCTGCTGGAACCGGAAGAGGTGGCGTTCGCCGTCTCCTTCCTGGCGGCGCCCGAAGCCGCCGCGATCAACGGCCAGACCCTCGTACTCGACGGCGGAGGAATCCAGTCATGAGCCCGTTCCGCGCGACCGCCCCGCTGACGAAGGAGTGGGAACACTTCGGGTTCACCGTCTCCGAAGGCGTGGCGACCGTGACGTTCACCCGGCCGGAGAAGCTGAACGCGCTGACGTTCGACGTCTACGCCGACCTGCGGGACCTCGTGCTGGAACTGCCGCAGCACGAGGACGTGCGGGTGCTGGTGATCACCGGGCAGGGCCGCGGGTTCTGTTCCGGCGGCGACGTCGAGGAGATCATCGGCGAGCTGCAGAAGTTCGAGACGGCGGAGCTGCTGGAGTTCACGCGCATGACGGGCGCGGTGGTGAAGGCGTTGCGCGAGTGCCCGCTGCCGGTGATCGCGGCGGTCAACGGCGTGGCGGCGGGCGCGGGTTCGGTGATCGCGCTGGCCAGTGACTTCCGGCTGCTGGCGGAGTCGGCGAAGTTCGCGTTCCTGTTCACGAAGGTGGGCTTGGCGGGGGCGGACATGGGTTCGGCTTACCTGTTGCCGCGGTTGGTGGGCTTGGGCCGGGCCACGGAACTGCTGATCCTGGGCGACAAGGTGTCCGCGGCGCGTGCTTCGGAGATCGGGTTGGCCACCCAGGTGGTGCCGGACTCGGACCTACCGGCCACCGCATCGGCGTTGGCCCGGCGCCTGGCGGACGGCCCGGCGCTGGCCTACGCGACGACGAAGGTGCTGCTGACCCGCGAGCTGGACATGGACCTGGGCAGCGCGATCGAGCTGGAGGCGATGACCCAGGCGCTGCTCATGACGGCGAAGGACCACAAGGAGTTCTACGCGGCCTGGTCCGCCGGGCGCGAGCCCCGGTGGACCGGCCGCTGACCGGTCGTGACCGGCTAGCGGGACGTGACCGCGATCTTCGACTCCTCCAGCGAGCCGAAGTACAGCTTCCCCTGCCACTCCCGCACCCCCACCAGCATGTGGAAGCCGTCGATCTCGCCGCGCAGCTCGCGCTCCACCTGGCCGTCCGGGGTCACGCCCACCACGCCCACCTCGCGGCCCGGGCTCGGCTGCAGCGACGTCGGGAGCGCCCGGACGCCGGCCCGCAGGAACGCCGGCAGGCGACGCACCACGTCCAGCGCCGGCACGCGCGGGGACGCCTGGGTGATCCAGATCAGCCCGTCCGAGCCCGTCGAAATGTTGTCCGGGAAGCCCCACAGGTCCTTGATCAGCACGTCCCGGTGACCGTCCGAAAGCCGGACGCGGGACACGCTGAACGCGCCCGTCTCCGCCACCGCCACGAACGACTCGTCCGGGGCCAACGCCACGCCGTTCGCGAACTGGAGGCCGTCGAGGAGCAGGTCGATCGAGCCGTCCGGGGAGCGCCGGAGCAGCCTGCCGCCGCCGGTCTGCTCGATCAGGTCATCGCGCCAGTTGTCGATGCCGAACCTTCGGGACGAGTCCGTGAAGTACACCGTGCCGTCCGCGGCCACCGCCGCGTTGTTGCAGAACACGAAGTCCAGGCCCAGCGCCGATGTCGCCAGCATCGAAGGCGAGCCACCCGACAGCGGCACCACCAGCAGGCCGGCCCGCGCGTCGCAGATCAGCAGTTCGTCTTCGCCGTACAGCTCCAGCCCGAGCGGCCGCCCGCCCGTGTCGGCGATGACGTCGATGCGCCGTCCGTCGGGCGACACGCGCAGGATGCGCCCGTCGTCGACGCCGGCGTAGATCCGGCCTTCGCCGTCGACCACGACGTCTTCCGGGCCGTGCCCGTTCACCGGGATGAGCGTGACCTCGCCGAACCGCATCGAACGTCTCCTACCGGTAGGTGAGCAGCGAAGCCGCGTCGGCCTCGAAGTGTGGGTGCTCGTTGAAGGACAGCATCGTGACGCCGCCGCGGCCGGACACCAGCTTCGTGATCCCGCCGTTGACCGTGACGCGGTTGAGCTTGAGCAGCCCGGCTTCGGGGGTGCCCATGAGCAGGCCGCAGAGCGTCGCGATCACGCCGCCGGAGGTGAACACGGCCGCGTGCTCGCCCTTGCCGAGCGACGCCACGAGGTCCGTGAGCGCGTCCCGGCAGCGGGCGAGGAACGCGGGCCACGTCTCGGCGCACGGCCCGTCGGAGCCGGCCGAAGTCCACGCCGTCAGGGCCGCGTCCAGGAGCCCTTGGTACGCGCGGGAATCCTCCTGCGGCGCGCCCCCGGCGTGGTGCAGCGCGATGTCGACGTGGTCGTACTCGTTCCAGCGCGGATCCTCGACGACCGGGACGACCGCGTCGAGCACCTTCAACGCCGTCGCCGCCGTGTCCCGCTGCCGCGCGAGCGTTCCCGAGCGAACTTGAGTGAAGGAGACGTTGCGCCGCAACAGTTCCGCACCGACCACAGTGGACTGTTCGAAGCCGCGCGGCGACAGCGCGTCGTAGTCCTCGGCCCCGAAGGACGCCTGTCCGTGCCGGACCAGGTAGATCGCGCCCACTCAGGCACTCCCCTTCGCGATGATTTCCCGGCAGCGCCAGTCCAGGTACCCGACGAATTGCCAGAAGTCCTTGAACGCCGGGTTGCGGGTGGCGCCGTCGTGGTAGCGCCGGTACAGCTGCTGCAGCACGGCGGCGAGCCGGAACAGGCCGTAGACCTCGTAGAAGCGCCAGTCGCCCACGGCGAGCCCGGTCTTCTCCGCGTACCGCGCGACGAACTCTTCGCGCGTGAACATCCCGGGCAGGTGTGTCGGCTGGCGCCGGCTCGCCTTCATGACGTCGTCGTCATCGGCCTCGACCCAGTAGGCGAGCATGCTGCCCAGCTCCATCAGCGGGTCGCCGAGCGTGGCCATCTCCCAGTCGAGGACGCCGGCGATGTTCAGCGTCTCCGGGCCGTCGAGGACCAGGTTGTCGAGCCGGTAGTCGTTGTGGATCAGGCAGATCTTCACCTCGCCGGGCTGGTTCGAAGCCAGCCACGAGCGGACCTCGGCGAAGTCGCCGACGTTGTCCGTGCGCGCCGCGACGTACCGGTCCGACCAGCCGCGGATCTGCCGTTCGACGTAGCCCGCGCCCTTGCCGAGGTCGGCCAGCCCGGCCCTCTCGACGTCGACGGCGTGCAGGTCCACCAGCCGGTCGACGACCTTGCCGGACAGCTCTCGCGCCTGCTCCGGCGTCAGCGTCATGCCCTCGGGGAGGTCACCGCGCAGGATCAGGCCGTCGAGTTTCTCCATGACGTAGAAGTCGTCGCCGAGCACGGCGGGGTCGTCGCCGAACGCCAGCATCCGCGGCACGTACGGGAACACCGGCTTCAGCGCGTGCTGCACGCGGTACTCGCGCCGCATGTCGTGCGCCGACGCCGCCTTGTGCCCGGCGGGCGGGCGGCGCAGGATCAGCTCGCGGTCCGGGTAGGTCAGCAGGTACGTCAGGTTCGACGCGCCGCCGGGGAACTGCCGGACGCGCGGCGGCTCGTCGCCGAGGCCCTCGACCCGCGTGGCCAGCCATGCGTGCACCGCGGCCGCGTCGAAAGCGTCTTCCTCGCGCACCTCGACGGTGGTCATGCGAACTTCCGCAGGATCGAGGCCGGCACCACGCGCATCGCGAGGCTCAGCGGCACCCAGGGCCACGCCGGGACGTAGGCCCGGGCCCGCTCGGCCTCGACCGCCTTGACCAGCGCCCGCGCACCGCTCTCGGCCCTGGTCAGCATCGGGTTCCGGCCGATCCGGTCGTTCATCTCCGACTCGATGTAGCCCGGCCGGATGTCGGTGACGGTGATGCCCTTGCGCTTGAGTTCCAGCCGCGTGCCGTCGACGAACGCCGAGATCCCGGCCTTCGAAGCGGCGTACGCGGTGAGGTTGCCCGGCAGGCCGCGGATGGCGCTGAACGACGAGACGACGGCGAGGTGCCCGGCCCCCTGTTCGCGGAAGATCCCGGCGGCGGCCTCGATCTGGGCGGCGGCCGCGACGAAGTTGACCTCGAGGGTCTGCCGGTTGGCGTCGAACCGGCCCTTGCCGACCGGCTGCCCCTTCCCGAGCCCGGCGTTCACGATCACCCGGTCGAGGGACCCCAGCTCGGCGCGGAACTCCTCGAAGACGGTGAAGACGCTGTCGTGGTCGGTGACGTCGAGCTTGCGCGTGACGACCTTGATCCCGGGGTGCGCCGCGGTCAGCTCGGCCGCCAGCTTCTCGAGCCGGTCGGTGCGCCGCGCGCACAGCGCCAGGTTGCGTCCCTTCGCGGCGAACTGGCGGGCCATGCCCTCGCCCAACCCGCTGCTCGCGCCGGTGATCAGGATGTTCTTCCGGACCGTCATGCCCAGAACTTACAGCGGCGCGAAGCGCCTCGGTTGAGGGCGGTGGAGGGGAGGAAGGCGGAGGCTACCCGGAAGTAATAAGACCGGTGGCCCGGCGCTGGGGGCGTCGCCGGGCCACCGGTCATCGCGCGGCCACCCCGGCCGGTCGCACAACGCGGCCGGGTGAGCCGGAGCCGTTGTCCACGGCTTCTCGCCCGCACCCGGATGGGCCGTGAGGGGGAGGCGGAGCCACCGGCGCGGGCATGTCATACAAGCGCGTCCGCCCAGGCCGGGGCAATGGTTCACAGTTGCCAGTACTAGCCCGTTCGCCCGAGTGGACCCCGGGTCCCCGGCCACCGGCACCCGGGGAAAGGGCGACAGATCCTGCTAACGTGCACCGTGTCGGGGATCGTCGGGGGACGTTACGGGGCGGGTCGGCAGATGGCGGGCAGCACGGCGGGCGGTCAACAGGGTGAGCGCACCGCGTTCGCCACCCACCTGCGCGCCGCCATCGCCACCAGCGGGCTCTCCCTCGACCGGATCCAGGCGCGGCTGCGGGCCCGCGGCGTCGTCGTCAGCGTCACCGCCCTCAGCTATTGGCAGTCCGGCAAGCGCCAGCCGGAGCGGCAGAGCTCGCTCTCGGCCGTCCGCACGCTGGAAGAAATCCTCGACGTCCCGGCCGGGTCCCTGCTCGGGCTGCTCCCGCCGCCGAGGCGCCGCGGCGGGGCCGGGAAGCGCCAGGCGGGCGGCGAGCCCATGACGTTCCCGCGCGAGACGCTGCAGCCGCTTTTGGACAAGGTCGGCGCGCCGGACGCGCTCGAGCGCCAGCACCCGCTGAAGCTGGTCGGGCTGCACGACCTGTGCGAGATCGCCGCGGACGGCGGCCAGTGCGCGGTCACCGCGCGGGCGGTGTTCCAGGCGGGCGCGGACGGCCAGGACCGCTGGCTGCTCGTCTACACCCAGGACGACCCGGCCGCCGGCGCACCGGATTTGCACGCGGTGCGCAACTGCCGGGTCGGGCGCGCCGAGACCGACGAGGCCCACGGCCTGATCGTCGCCGAGCTGATCTTCGACCAGCCGATCGACCGCGGCGAGACGCACCTGATCGAGTACACGCTGACCAACGGCGGGCCGCCGTACCCGGAGTGCCGCAACACGTACTACCGCGAGTTCCGGCGCCCGGTCCGGGAGTACCTGCTGGAGGTCCGGTTCGCCCCGGGTACGGCCCCCGAGCGTTGCTGGCAGTACGCCCGCAACGGCGGCACCGGCTCCACCCGCCGTCCGCTCAAGCTCGACGGCGGCGACGGCGTCCACGCGGTGGCGCTGGACTTCGGCCCCGGCGTCTTCGGCATCGACTGGGATTGACGTCCCCCGAGGGGTCGTCCCTATCGCTGGTGCGCGGCCGCCACGGTGGCCAGCTCGGTGCGGTTCGCGATGCCCAGCTTGGCGTAGACGTGCGCGAGGTGCGTCTTCACCGTGCCGCGGCTCATGAACAGCCGGGTGCCGATCTCCGGGTTCGTGCAGCCCTCGGCCGCGAGCTTCACGACCTCCAGCTCGGTCGGCGTCAGGGCTCCCCAGCCGCTCGACGGGCGGCCGCGCGCACCCCGCGTCCGGCGGACGAACGCGACGACGTCGTCGAGGCCCATCGGCTCCTCGTCCGTAGCGAGCCCGAGCGCGTCCAGCTCCTCCTGCTCCTCGAACCGACGTGGAAAGCCCAGGTCGGCACGGGCGTGAGAGGCCGAGACGTGCACCCGGGCCGCGTCGGCCTCGCGGCCGGTGCGGGCCAGCAGCGTGGTCAACGCGTCCAAGCTCGCCAGCACGCCCAGGCGGAGTCCGTGGCCGACGCGCACCGTCAACGCCTCGTGGTGCCGCTCGGCGGCCTGCTCCGGCCCGGCCAGGTACCCCTGCTGGTCCAGGGCGTCGGCCAGGGCCGACCGCAGGCCCCAGCGCCGGTTCAGGTCGACGGCGGCGGCGAGCACCTCCGCGGCCTCGCCGGTCCGGCCCAGCGACCGCAGTACGGCACCGCGTTCGGCGAGCCCCTGGGACGCCATGTACGTCCCCGGGATGGCTTCGCGCTCGAACCAGCTCGTGGCCTCCTCGAACTCGCCGCGACGCCGGTGCAGCTCGCCCATCACCCCGGCCATGCCGGGCACGAAGACGTCCCCCGCGGTTTCGAGGAGCCGCAGGAACGGTTCCATCACGCGGAACCCGGCGTCGACCTCGCCGGCCAGGCAGTGCACCATCGCCAGCCGGCACAGCGTGGTGTTGACCCGGTGGAAGTCCCCGAGCGGCGCCGCGACCTCGACGGCGCGCTCGGCGAGTTCGCGGGCCAGCGGCAGGTCCGCCGACGCGAGCGCGCTCGCCGACCGGGCACTGAGGACCGTCGAAGCGAGCCCGCGGTCGCCCCGGCGAAGGAGCCCTTCGGTCGCTTCGGCGAGTAAGGGCTCGGCTTCGTCGTGCCGGTCGCGGGCGTGCAGGACGATCCCGCGCAGCATCAACGCACTGTCGCGCGCGAAGCCGTCTTCGGCGGCTTCGGCGACCTTCTCCGCTTCGAGAGCGAGGTCCCAGGCGGCGTCGAAGTCCGTGTACAGGTGCCCGAGAGCGGTCAGGGAGAGGCAGCGCGCGCGAAGCCCCGCTTCGCCGACCTCGGTGGCGATCTCCAGGCCCAGCCGCGCGGCCTCGACGTCGAACGGCGCCGTCGTGTCCGCGACCAGCCCGATTCCGGTGAGCAGCCGGGCCTGCAGCGGCGAACGCTCGTCCGGGCACCGCGCGACCGCGCGCCTCAGGTACGCCAGGCCCTCGTGGCCGCGGCCGCGCAGGTTCCACAGCCACGCGACGGCGGCGGCGAGCCGGCGCCCCCGCGTGGGATCTTCCCGCGCCAGCCCCCACTCCAGGGCCGAGCGCAGGTTGTCGCGCTCCGGTTCCATCCGCGCGCGCCAGGCGTCCTTGTCCCGGTCGAGGTCGGGTTCGGCCGCTTCGGCGAGCGCGAGGAAGTGGTCGAGGTGGCGATCGCGGACGGCGTCGGCCTCGCCCGCCTCGGCCAGCCGGGCCGCCGCGTACTCGCGCAGGGTCTCCAGGAGCCGGTAGCGGCCGTTTTCGGCCAGCACCAAGGACTTGTCGACCAGCCGGCCCAGCGCGGGCAGCGCGGCCAGGCCGCCCGCCGCGTCGAGGGTGAACCCGCCGGCGAAGACCGCGAGCCGGCGGAACACCGCGCGATCCTCGTCTTCGAGCTGGTCGTGGCTCCAGGCGATCGACGCGGCCAGCGTCCGCTGCCGCGCGGGCACCCCGCGCGGGCCGCGGGTGAGCAGCGCGAACCGGTCGTCGAGGCCGGCGTCGATCTGGTGCGGGGTAAGGGTTCCGAGCCACGCGGCGGCGAGCTCGACGGCCAGCGGGATGCCGTCGAGCCGGGTGCAGACCGACCGGACGGCGGCCGCGCTCGAAGTGTCCAAAGTGAACAGCGGCCGCACCGCGCCGGCCCGTTCGACGAAGAGCGCGACGGCCTCTTCGACGGCCAGCGGCGGCACGCGCCACACCGTCTCCCCCGGCACGCCGAGGGGTTCCCGGCTGGTCGTCAGCACGGCGACCTCGGGACACGTCCGGAGCAGTTCGACAGCGAGGTCCGCGACGCCGTCGAGGGCCTGTTCGCAGTTGTCGAGGCAGAGCAGGACGCGCCGGTCACGCAGCTCCGTCGCGACCGAGCGGGCGGCACCCGCGTGCGGTTCCACCGGCACGCCGAGCGTCGCGGCGACCAGTTCGGCGACCTCGCCGCGCCCGGTGACGGCGTCGAGCTCGACCCACCACACGCCGTCGGGCCACCGCCCGGCCGCCGCGGCCGCGACCTGGGCGGCGAGCCGCGTCTTGCCGCTGCCGCCCGGCCCGGCGAGCGTGACGAGCCGGCCGCCGGCCAGCCGTCCCCGGACCTCGCCGGCCTCGGTCTCGCGGCCGACGAACCCGGTCAGCTGCACCGGGAGGTTGTTCGGGACGGCGTCGAGCGAGCGCAGCGGCGCGGGCGTGCCGCCGAGCTGGAAGACCCGCTCCGGCGCGGTGAGGTCGGCCAGCCGGTGGACGCCGAGGTCGTGCAGGGTGACGCCGGTCAGGACCGCGGCGGCTTGCGCCGAGACGAGCGTCCGGCCGTCGGTGGCCAGCTCCCGCAGCTGCGCGCAGCGCCGGACGGCGGGTCCGGTGGGCGTGCCGTCGTCGCGGACCAGCGCTTCGCCGGTGTGGACGGCGGCGGGTCCGCCGGTGAGGGTCGCGAGCGCTTCTTCCGGCGTCGCGAAGACCGCCGGGGGCGCGTCACCGGCGCACCGGATCGTGACCGTGCCGGCGGGGCGGAGGTTCGTCTGGGTCATGGCCCGGCCAGTCTGCCAGCGGATCTCGGCCAGGTGGCAGATGTCCCGGCGCGCGGCGCCTGCGACCTTCGTCTTCGTGGAGACGTTCGAAGAGCTGCTGACCCGCTGGCGGGACGCCGAGGCCCGCGGCGCCGGCACCGCGGCCTTCCTGGCCGCGGACTTCCGCGGCGACGGCCCGGACGGGCGCGTGCTCGACCGCGAGGCGTGGCCCGGCCGCACTCCCGCGGGCGCGTTCCGGTGGACGGACCTGCGGGTGACGCCGTCGGTCGGCGTGGCGACCGGTCACCGCGACGGCGCCGGCTGCACGGTGGTGGCGGCGCGCCGGGACGGCGGCTGGCAGATCGTCAACGTCCAGCGCGGGTCATGACAGCTTGGTCCGCAGCACCTTCCCGGTCGCGTTGCGGGGCAGCTCGTCCAGGAACTCGACGTCCCGGGGCACCTTGTAGCGCGCCAGGTTCGCCTTGACGTACTCGCGGACCGTGTCGACGTCGAGGTCCGAGCCGTCGGCCCGCACCACGAACGCCTTGAGCCGCTGCCCGAACTCCGGGTCCTCGACGCCGATCACCGCCGCTTCCAGGACGTCTTCGCGCTCCACCAGGAGGTTCTCCACCTCGATCGGGAACACGTTCTCGCCGCCGGAGACGATCATCTCGTCGTCGCGGCCGTCGATGAACAGCAAGCCGTCTTCGTCGAAGTGGCCGACGTCGCCGCTGGAGAGGAGGCCGTCGATGATCTCCTTGTGGCGGCCGTCGGTGTAGCCGCCGAAGCTGAGGCCGCTGCCGACGAACACCCGGCCGGTCACGTGCGGCTCGGTGACGCGACGGCCGTCCGGGTCGTACAGCGCGACCTTGCAGCCGACCGGCGCGCGGCCGACCGTGCCCGGCGCCTTCGCCCAGTCGTCCGGCGTCGCGACCGTCGCCACGGCGACCTCGGTCGAGCCGTAGAGGTTGTGCACGACCGGGCCGAACGCCTCGTTGGCCCGGTTGCCGAGGTCCGGCGAGAGCGACGAGCCGGCGACGAAGATGATGCGCAACGCCGACGTGTCGTGCTTCGCCAGGACGTCCTTCGGCAGGTCGACGATGCGCTGCAGCATGGTCGGCACCAGCACGAGCGCCGTGCACTGGTGCTCGGCCACGCCACGCAGCGTCTCTTCAGGGCCGAACTTGCGGCGCATCACGACCTTCGAGCCGAGCGCGAAGGAGAGGATGAACTGCGAGAGGCCGGTGCCGTGGAACAGCGGTGCGCCCATGTAGGTGGCTTCGTTGGACCGCAGCGGGATCCGGTCGAGGAACTGGGCCGACGCCAGCGCCGAGGTGTGCGGCCGCGGGGCGCCCTTCGGCGTGCCGGTGGTGCCGCTGGTCAGCAGCACGAAACCGCCCGGCTTGGCCGGCGCGGGCCACGGCCGGTCGTCGGTGCTGGCGATGATCTCGGACAGCACCGGCACGTCCCGGTCGGTCAGGTCGCTGTCCGGGTCGACCCAGGCCAGGTAACGCTCGACGCCGTCGGGGACGGCGTCGAGCAGGTTCGTGAACTCCTGGTCGTACACCAGCGCGGTGACGCCCTCGCGCTTGGCGACGTCGGCCAGCTGCGGCTTCGCGAAGCCGGTGTTCATGAGCAGCAGCCGGACGCCGAGCTTGCCCGACGCGGCCATCGTGATCACCAGGCCGCGGTGGTCGCGGCAGAGCGCGGCGACGACCTGCCCCGGCTTGATCCCGCGCTCGGACCAGGCCCGGGCCAGCGCGTTCGACTGGTCGTCGAGCTGCTTGTAGGTCAGCGGGCCGAGCTCGTCGACGATGCCGACGGCGGTCGGGTCGCGGCGGGCGGAGATGTGGTTCGCGCCGGCGAACGGGCCGAACTTGCGGAGCGCGACGAGCGATCGGACCCCCTCGTCGAGCCGGGGAAAGGGAACGAGACCGGCCCGCCGCATCACATCCACGCTGCGCGCCGTCTCCGCCACCTTGTCCGCCACCTGCGTGGCGAGCTCGACCAGGCTCATCCAGGCACCTCCGTTGCTGCGGGATGGGAGCTCATGCCGACGGCGGGCGTACCGGCGGTATGGGAGCTACTGGAGAGTAGCCCAACCTTCGGCCGAACGCACCAGCCGCGTCCGGCCCGAAACTGTCGGTGGTGGCCGTCATGATGTCTTCGTGCAGGTGATCGCCGGGCGGGAGGAGGACGGGAGCTTCACCGTGCACTCGCCATCGTCGACGGCGAGCGGCCTGGACGAAGCGGGTTTGGTGGCGCTCGCCCGGGAACTGGAGACGTCGCTGCGGCCGCGCTGGGTGTTCCCGTCGGTGGAGCTGGTGTACCCGGTGCTCGTGGCGGCCGGGCTGCGGGTCGAACGCTGCTACGACCTCGCGCTGGCGGAGGGGTTGCTGCTGGCGTACGAGGGTCAGGAGGGGCAGTCGCGGAGCCTGCGCGCGGCCTGGGCCAGGGCCGACGGCGAAGAGCCGCCGCCCGACTCCGCGGACGTCGAGCTGGCGCAGCCGACGCTGTTCGACACGCGGGTGCCGACGCTGCCCGCGGGCGTGACGGTCGTCACGGCGGTCCGGCGCGTGCTCGCGGAACAGGACCGGCGGGTGGCCGCGGCCGAGCACCCGGACCGGCTGCGGCTGCTGCTCGCCGCGGAGTCGGCGAGCGCGCTGGCCGCGGTGGAGATGTCGGCCGACGGCCTGCCGTGGCGCGCCGACCTGCACGAGGAGCTGCTGGTTTCCCGGCTCGGGCCGCGGGTGCGCGCCGGCGAGCGGCCGAAGGTGCTGGTGGAGCTGGCGGCGAGGATCAGCGAGGCGTTCGGCGGCCGGCCGGTCAACCCGGATTCGCCGCCGAGCGTGGTCAAGGCTCTCGCGCGCGCCGGGATCGAGGTCCCGGCGGCGCGGAAGTACCTCTTGAAGGGCATCGATCACCCCGCGGTGGGGCCGTTGCTGGAGTACAAGGAGCTGTCCCGGCTGCACGCGGCGAACGGCTGGTCCTGGCTCGAGGAATGGGTCACCGACGGCCGGTTCCGCCCGCACTACGTCGTCGGCGGCGTGGTGTCCGGGCGCTGGGCCAGCCGCGGCGGCGGCGCGCTGCAGATCCCGAAGGTGCTGCGCACGTGCGTGCGCGCGGACCCGGGCTGGAAGCTGGTGGTGGCCGACGCGGCCCAGCTGGAGCCGCGGGTGCTGACGGCGCTGTCGGGCGATCGCCGGCTGGCCGACGTCGCGGCGGCGACGGACCTGTACGCGCGGCTCGGCGAAGCGTTGTTCTCGGGCGCCCGCTGGGTCCCGGCCGCCGACGACGACCGGGACGACCGGGCGCGCGCGAAGATCGCGATGCTCTCGGCGATGTACGGCGGCACGTCCGGCGAAGCGGGACCACTGCTCGCCTTGCTGCGCCAACGGTTCCCGGACGCGGTGTCCTATGTGGAGCACGCCGCGCAGGCGGGCGAGCGCGGCGAGCGCGTCCGCTCCCGGCTGGGCCGGACGTCCCCCGCGCCTTCGGCCGCCTGGCGCGCGTTGACCGGCGGGCTGGCATCGGACGAGGCCGGGGAGCTGAAAGCCCGCCGGGCGTCACGCGGCTGGGGCCGGTTCACGCGCAACTTCGTCGTCCAGGCCAGCGCGGCCGACATGACGGCGGTGATGCTGGCCACGCTGCGCCGGCGCCTCCCGGACCCGGCGCACCTGGTGTTCTTCCAGCACGACGAGGTCATCGTCCACACCCCCGCTCCACTGGCGGAGGAGGTGTCGTCCGCCATCACGGGCTCGATCGCGGAGGCGGCGCGCATGCTGTTCGGGCCGGCCTGCCCGGTCCGCTTCCCGCTGCACATCGCCCCGGTCGACACCTACGCCGACGCGAAGTAGCCGACCGCAACGGACGACACGCGTACCCGGATGGACGACACGACGGGCCCGGGTGTCGGCCGGCCGGGTACGCGTGTCGGCCGTCAGCCGAACATCGAGAGCGTCTGCGTGCCGACGTCCTGGTTCGGCAGTGTCTTGCCCGGGTTGCCGCGGAAGTCGGTCCAGCACGGGTGCAGCCGGAAGTCGGCGCCGACGGCCGTCGCCGTGTAGTCGCCGATGAACACCCCCTGCAGCTCCTTGCCGGTCACCGCACCGGTTCCGACGAACTGCACCTGCGGATTCGCCGTCTGCGTCGTGATCCGGCGGATCGGGGACAGGCGGTCACCCCAGCCGGTGGCGTAGGCGTAGTCGAGGCCGATGCCGTGCGGGTCATAGGCGCGGGTGTAGAACGTGACCGCGACGCGTCCGGCCAGCGCCGCGACGGCCGGGAACACCTCGTCGGCGCCCGTGCCGATCTTCGCGGGCTTCGACCAGCCGTGCCGTCCGTCGGACCCGCTCAAGAACGCGTCGCCGTTCGTCTTGACCGACTCGCCGTCGCGGTAGACGCCGTTGCGGTCGTCGGCCCAAGTCACCCACAGGTGATCGGTCACGCGGTCGTAGGTCAGCTGCGGGAAGCTGTTGACGCGGAAGTTCTCCCCGGTCAGCGCGTTGTTGGCGACGTCTTCGTCGACCGGGAAGTCGAAGTCGAGCGCCACCTCCGTGTGCCGGAAAGTCCGTCCGCCGTCCCGTGAGGTCGCGACGACGACGGCGTCGTGATCGGCCGGCTGGTCGCACGCCGCGGTCGCGCACACCGACGTCTCGTAGGCGATCTGGAGCGTCTTGTCGCGGGTGACGACCGGGTTCGAGCCGCTGCCGTACGGTGTGATCCCGCCGTGGAAACCGGATAGTGACGGCGAAACCCGGCGCATCGGCGACCACGTCCGGCCGAAGTCGGCCGACTTCGACAGCACGATCGGCGACTCGATGAACGCGCCGTCGGCGTCGTAGGTGAACTGCGTCCAGGTCACGTAGACGTCGCCGGACACGGGGTCGGCGGCGATCCACTCCTTGTCGTTGAAGATGTTCGCGGGCGTCGGCGTGCCGGCCGGCGTGACGCCGTCGAGGTGCAGGATCGCCGGGTCGCCGAAGCTGCGCCCGCCGTCGTGGGACACCGACACGGCGATGCCGCTGGCGAGCTGCTGGTCCTCGGGAACCTCCGCCCGGCTGAACAGGAGCGTGGCGTAGTAGACGGTGTTGTGCGGCCCGAAGGCGACCGCCGGGTCACCCGCGGCGTCCATGTAGGACAGCGGAGCCGGCGCCCCGGTCGGGAAGTCGAGGTGCGGCAGCTGGACGTTCGCCCAGGTCCGGCCGCCGTCGAACGACGTGTAGGCGAAGCCGCCGGAGTCGTTGCGGGCTTCGCGGGTGTTGTAGAGCCGGTAGTCGTTCGAACCGGCGACGATGTTGCGCGGGTTCTCGGGGTTGACGGCGATGGTCGTCTCGTTCTGGGCGGTGCTGCAGCCGGTCTGGCTGCCGGTGGGCACGATCGTGTCGCCGGCGATGACGTCGTTGTTGGGGGCGAGCGGCCGGTAGGGGTTCGGCTTGCCGAGGTAGGTCTGGCAGAGCGCGGACAGCGCCGGATCGTCGCCGTCCTCTTCTTCCTCCTCGGCGAAGCGCTCCTTGAGCAGCGGATTCGGCACGTCGTGCCGGGCCTCCGCCGCGATCTTGTGCTTGCTGTGAAGCGGATCCACCGGCAGCGGCGACCCGCCGCCGGCAGCGTGCGCGGCCGGCGCGAGGACGACGGCGAGCGGCAGGACGAGCGCGGTGAGCGTGGCGAAGATTCTGCGCTTGGCGGACGAAACACCCGAGGACATCGGAAGGTCCTTTCCCAGGAGGTCTTCAGCCGTCCTAGGCTTGACGCCGACCTGCGCCCGGTCAACCGACGGAAGTTCGGAGCCGGACATACCAGGCGGACCTCACGCCAGAGCGTCGTCGATGGCTTTCGTGATCCGTTTCAGCGATACCGGGTGCGCCGTCCCCAACGTCTGCGCGAAGAACGAAACCCGCAGCTCCTCGATCATCCACCGCACTTCGTCCAGCGCGGGTGACGACGTTCCCGGCGGCAGCGAAGCCAGCGCCTCGCGGTACTCGCCGGTGATCCACGCGATGTCCGCCGTCCGCTGCAGGTCACGGGTCGGCTCCGAAACCAGCTTCTCCAGCCGGCGCGAGATCCCCTGCAGGTACCGCACCACGTTGCGCAGCCGCGAAGCACCCGTCGCCGTCACGAAACCCGGGTACACCAGGCCCGACAACTGGGCCCGGATATCGGACAGCGACTCCGCCGGACCCCGCGTCGAAGGCAACGCCACCTCGACGTCGTTCGCCGCGCGGAGGATCTTCTCGACGTCCGTCAGCACGTCCAGCACGACCGGGTGCAGGCTCGCGCGGACCTTCTCCAGCAGCACCTTGAAGCCGGTCTCGTCGAACACCGGACCTCCGCCGGCGGCCATCAGCGAGTCCACCGCGCAGTCGACGCAGTCCTCGAGCAGCGCCGCCACGCTGCCGTGCGGGTTCCGGTTCAGCACCAGCTTCGACGAGTTCGACAGCGACCGCGTGATGAACTTCATCGGCGAGCTCAGGTTCAGCCGCAGCATCCGCCGCGTGCCCGCCCACATCGCGTGTTCCTGCTGCCCGGGCGTGTCCAGCAGCCGGACGGCCACCGACGCGCCCTCGTCCACCAGCGCCGGGTACGCCTTGACGTCGTGGCCGCGCTGCGTCGAGGCGAACACCCGCGGCAACGAGCCGAAGTCGGGCTTCGTCAGCCCGGCCTTCTCGAGACTGTTGGCCGCCTTCGAGATCGTCTCCCGGACCTTCGGCGCCAGCTTCAGCTGCAGCAGCGAGATGTCCTTGCCCTCGGCCACCTTCTTGCCGCGCTCGTCGACCACCCGGAACGTCATCTTCAGGTGCTCCGGCACCGAAGAAAGGTCCCAGTCCGCGTACGGCACCGTGACGCCGCGCAGCGCACGCAGCTCGCGGCCGAGCACCTCCAGCAGCGGACCGTCCGAAGGGGACACTCGCGAAAGGACGTACGCCGCGGTATCCGGCGCCGGGACGAAGTTGCGGCGCAACGCCTTCGGCAACGACTTGATCAGCTGCGTGACCAGCTCGGACCGCAACCCCGGCACCTGCCAGTCGAAGCCGTCCTCGGTCACCTGGTTCAGCACCGGGAGCGGGACGTGCACGGTGACGCCGTCCGCGTCCGCGCCCGGCTCGAACTGGTAGGTCAGCTTGAAGACCTGCGTGCCCTGCGTCCACGAGTCGGGGTAGTCGCCCTCGCGGACGCCGCCCGCGGTCTCGTTGATGAGCATGGACTTCTCGAACGAGAGCAGGTCCGGCTGCTCGTGGCGCGTCTTCTTCCACCACGTGTCGAAGTGGCGCACCGAGACGACGTCCACGGGCACGCGGGCGTCGTAGAACTCGTACAGCGTCTGGTCGTCGACCAGGATGTCGCGGCGCCGCGCCCGGTTCTCGAGGTCCTCGACCTCTTCCAGCAGTGCCCGGTTCTCGGCGAAGAAGTGGTGGCGCGTCTGCCAGTCGCCCTCGACCAGCGCGTGCCGGATGAACAGCGCCCGCGACATCTCGGGGTCGATCCGGCCGTAGTTGACGCGGCGGTCGGCGATCAGCGGGACGCCGTACAGCGTCACCTTCTCGGTGGCCATCACCGCGCCCTGCTTGCGTTCCCAGTGCGGCTCGGAGTAGTTGCGCTTGACGACGTGCCCGGCCAGCGGCTCGACCCACTCGGGCTCGATCCGGGCGTTCACCCGCGCCCACAGCCGCGACGTCTCGACCAGCTCCGCCGACATCACGAACCGCGGCTGCTTCTTGAACAATGCCGAGCCGGGGAAGATGCCGAAGCGGGCGCCGCGCGCGCCCAGGTAGTCGCCCTTCGCCGGGTCTTTGAGGCCGATGTGCGAGAGCAGCCCGGCGATCAGCGACGTGTGCACGCGCTGCGGGTCGGCCGGGGCCGTGTTCGTGTTCAGCGAGATGCCGAGCGGCTTGGCCAGCTGCCGCAGCTGGCTGAAGATGTCCTGCCACTCGCGCAGGCGCAGGTAGTTCAGGTACTCGGCGCGGCACATCCGGCGGAACTGGTTGCCGGACAACGCCTTCTGCTGCTCGGCGACGTACTCCCAGAGGTTGAGGTAGGCGAGGAAGTCCGACGTCGGGTCGGCGAACCGCGCGTGCTGCTGGTCGGCCGCCTGCTGCTTCTCCGCCGGCCGCTCGCGCGGGTCCTGGATGGACAGCGCCGCCGCGATGATCATGACCTCGCGCACGCAACCGTTCTTCGCGGCCTCCAGCACCATCCGGCCCATCCGCGGGTCGACGGGCAGCTGCGCGAGCTTGCGGCCGGTGTCGGTGAGCCGCCGGTCCGACGAACTGGCGGCGGCACTGTCGAACGCGCCGAGTTCCTGCAGCAGCCCGACGCCGTCGGCGACCTGACGGCGGTCCGGCGGCTCGACGAACGGGAACGCCGCGATGTCGCCCAGCCCCAGCGACGTCATCTGCAGGATGACCGACGCGAGGTTGGTCCGCAGGATCTCCGGGTCGGTGAACTCGGGCCGCGCCTCGAAGTCCGCTTCGGAGTAGAGCCGGATGCAGATGCCGTCGGACGTGCGGCCGCAGCGGCCCTTGCGCTGGTTCGCCGACGCCTGCGACACCGGTTCGATCGGCAGGCGCTGCACCTTGGTGCGGTGGCTGTAGCGCGAGATCCGCGCGGTGCCCGGGTCGACGACGTACTTGATGCCCGGCACGGTCAGCGACGTCTCGGCGACGTTCGTCGCGAGCACCACCCGGCGTCCGGTGTGCTGCTGGAACACGCGGTGCTGATCGGCCGCCGACAGCCGCGCGTACAGCGGCAGGACCTCGGTGCCCCGCAGGTTCGCCCGGTTGAGCACGTCGGCGGTGTCGCGGATTTCGCGCTCGCCGGAGAGGAACACCAGGACGTCACCCGGACCCTCGGCGCACAGCTCTTCGACGGCCTCGAGGATGCCCTGCGTCTGGTCGCGCTCGTCGTCGCCCTCGGGATCTTCGGGGTCCACCAGCGGCCGGTAGCGCGTCTCGACCGGGTAGGTCCGGCCGGAGACCTCGACGATCGGCGCGTCGTCGAAGTGCTTCGAGAACCGCTCGGGGTCGATCGTCGCCGAGGTGATGATCACCTTGAGGTCGGGGCGGCGCGGCAGCAGCTGCTTGAGGTAGCCGAGGATGAAGTCGATGTTGAGGCTGCGCTCGTGGGCCTCGTCGATGATCAGCGTGTCGTACTGGCGCAGCGAGCGGTCGGTCTGGATCTCAGCCAGCAGGATGCCGTCGGTCATCAGCTTGACCAGCGTGTCCTGCCCGGACTGGTCGGTGAACCGCACCTTGTAGCCGACGGCGTCGCCGAGCTCGGTCTTCAGCTCGCTCGCGATCCGGTCGGCGACCGTGCGGGCGGCCAGCCGCCGCGGCTGCGTGTGGCCGATCTGGCCGCGGATGCCGCGGCCGAGCTCGAGGCAGATCTTCGGCAGCTGGGTGGTCTTGCCCGAGCCGGTCTCGCCCGCGACGATCACGACCTGGTGCTTCTCGATCGCGGCGCCGATCTCGTCCTTGAGCTTGCTGACCGGCAGCTCTTCGGGGTATTCGATCTTGGGGACGCTTTCGCGGCGCGACGCGATGCGCAGCTCGGCCTTGTCGATGTCGGCGGAGAGCTGCGCGAGGGCGGCGTCGCGATCGCGAGCTTTGCGGGCGCCGT
The DNA here is from genome assembly GCF_040682935.1 of Amycolatopsis sp. NPDC051061. Classification (NCBI taxonomy): domain Bacteria; kingdom Bacillati; phylum Actinomycetota; class Actinomycetes; order Pseudonocardiales; family Pseudonocardiaceae; genus Amycolatopsis; species Amycolatopsis sp. NPDC051061. The sequence goes on along the minus strand of NZ_JBFBBZ010000041.1, from coordinate 279 downwards.
CGAGCCGCCGGCGCAGCCGCTGCTCGTCACGCGGCATCAGCTCGGGCAGGCGCGCACGCAGCGCTTCGAAAGGGGATGACGTGGACATGCTTGGGCCAAGGATAGCCGTGCGTGACGAGGCCGGCCTCTCAATATCCCCGTCGCGTGACCTGGCCCACCGACCAGCGCCCCAATGTGGCCTTGGTTGCGTTCAACGCACCGAAGGGGCCCTTGGGTGCGTTGAACGCAACCAAGGCCACAGTGGGGCGCTCGGGACGAGCGTCAGCCCTGCTGGCCGGG
>NZ_JBFBBZ010000040.1:12758-90918 GCF_040682935.1 Amycolatopsis sp. NPDC051061 | reverse complement strand
GGCGCCCGCGGCCCGCGGCTACGGCCCCGGCACGCACGGCCCGGACACCCGTGCCGGCGCAACCGCCCCCGGCACCCGGCCGGGCGGTCCCGGGCACACCGGCGGCCCGCACGGGCCCGACGGGCACGCTCCCGACGGGCCCGGCCACCACGAGAACGGGCCCGGCCACCACGACCCCGACGGCGGCGCCCCGCACCACGGCGACTCCGAGCCGCTCAGCCCGGACGAGGTCAACGCGCGGCACTCGGAAAGCACGCCGTCGGGCAGCTCGTACCACGCCGGCGACCCCGACATGGGCGACCTGCCGCACCGCGTGCAGCCCGACCCGGACGGCCGCTACACCGTCGACGTGCACGTCACGCCGGACGGTCACGCCCGCATCGGCGACCGCCTGTACACGCCGGAGGAGTTCGCGGACGTCCTGCGCCGCAACGGCGACTACGACGGCCGTCCCGTGCGGCTCATCGGCTGCGACGCGAGCTCGAACGACTTCGCGCACCGGCTGTCGCGCGAGCTCGACACCGAGGTGATGGCCCCGACCAAGCCGGCGTGGACCGACTCCCACGGCCGCGTCTTCTCGTCCGACTACGAAATCGGCCCGGACGGCAAGATGCGCCCCCGCATCCCCCCGGACGGCGAGTGGAACACCCACCACCCGGACGGCTCGACCCACGCCGCCGGCGACAGCGGATTCGCGCCGGACACCCGGCACCACGACCCGCACGACGTCGACGCGGACAGCGCGCGCCACCGCGGTGACGACGACCACCCGCGGCAGCGCGACGCCGCCGGGGCCGACGCGGACCCGGACAACCCGCGGCAGCGCCAAGCACCGCCGCCCGGCACCGACCCGGACGTTCCCGCCGACCGCAATCCCCTTTCGCGGCACCAGGAACACGACCTCACCGACCCGCAGCGGCAGGCCGAGCAGCGGGCGAACCCGCAGCACGGAACGGACTTCACCCCGACCGGCGGGGAGCACGTGCCGGTCGGGCCGGGCAGCACGCACCCGGACGCGCCCCGGGCGCCGCACGCCGGCGAGCCGTTCCCGGGCGACCAGCAGCTGCAGCCCCACCGCTCGTACCAGGTCGCCGACGCCGACGGGACGCCCCGCGGCACCTACCACACCGACGGCTCGGGCCGGGTCACGCACATCGACACGTCGCACCCGAACGTGCCGCCGCGGCTGTCCAACGGTGACCCGAACCCGGCGTACCACCCGAACCCCGACGTCACCCACCCGCACCCGGACACCACGTACCGGGTGGACATCGACGGGCACCACCAGACGTTCCACACCGACGCCGACGGCGTGCCGCACCCGTCGGTGCAGTACCACCGGCCGGACTTCGAAGGCCCGCGGGTCGACATCGGCCGCGACCACGCGCACGCCCCGGGCCCGAAGGACTCCTTCGCCGCGGGCGGCCCCTACGAGCCGCACACCAGCTACCACGTCACCGACACCAACGGCGTCCACCGCGGCACCTTCCACACCGACGCCGACGGGCACGTCCGCTGGGCGGAGGTCGACTCGGGCCGCATCGCGCGGACCAACCCGGACTGGAAGGGCATCGACAACCCGGCTCTCGCCGGCGGCGCCGAAGTCCACTTCCGGCAGCGGTTCGACCCGGACGCCGAGGTGCCGCACGGCGCCGCGGACCCGGAGCGGTTCCGCGGCGCGCAGGTCCACGACGAGAAGCTGCCCAGCGGGGAGTCCTTCTTGGACAGCCGGCCGAAGAACCCGGACGGGACCCCGCAGCTGGAGCCGAACTCCAAGTACGTCGTGAGCAGCGACTACCGCGAGGGCAAGACGACGCACGAGCAGACCCGCTCGGTCTACTGGACCGACGAGCACGGCCGGGTCGCGGTGGTCGAGACCTTCCGGCCGCACCACCCGGACCTCAACAACCCGGCGCCGAACATGGTCTACAACGTCGACGACGGCCGGTTCACGTTCCGGACCGGACCCGAGGTCGACGGCGCCCCGCCGCAGACCACGGGCGGCCACTCGCACGACGCGGCGCTGGCGGACAAGGACGAACTGTCCCGGCGGGACGGCACGTCGCAGGGCGAGTCCGGGCGGCTCGGCGCGGGCATGGGGCAGTACGACGGCGGGCACATCGCCGGCAACCAGTTCCGCGGGCCGGGCGAGCTGGTCAACATGATGTCCCAGTGGCGGCCGCAGAACCAGGGCTGGCCCAAGCAGGCCGGGCCCGACCACTGGTACGCGTTCGAAACCGACCTGGCCAACCACCTCAAGGCGGGTGGCAAGATCGACGGCATCGACGTGTTCCCGCTGCGGAACGGCACGGACGTGGTGCCGCACACCATCCAAGTACGGTGGGTCGAGGTGGACGGGGCGGGCAACCGGAGCGTCCACATGCGCAGCTTCCCCAACACCCCGGCCGGAGCGTCCTGATGAAGCCGGCCGTGGCGCCAGAAAGGACCGGCACTCATGCCTCGTGACGCTTCGCAGTGGCGGGAGCCGTCGCACGAAGTGGGCAACGCCCTCGTCGACGCCGCGCCCCCCGGGTGGCGGCGGATCGACCTGGTCAGCCGCGTCAACGTCGACGTACAGGACTTCGTCCTCACCGTGCTGATGGGCGACGGCAGCCAGGCCGCCGTCGCGGTGCCGGAGCAGGTGGTGCCCGCCGTCCGCCGCATGCGGGAGGCGTTTTACCAGCCGGACGACGGCACGTGGTTCTCGATGCGGTACATGCTCGACCCGCCGGGCAGCATCCAGACGCTGTTCGACCGCGACTGGGACCCGCACTGGTCCCCCGCGATCGACCCCGCGGGCTGGGGGCGTGACCTCGACCGCTACCCGCGGGACCCGGCGCGGATCCAGCCGTGGCTGCGTGCCCGGCTGGCCGAAGCCGGCCGCCCGGTGCCCGGGGACGTCCCGGTCGAACGGCCCCGGCCGCCGCTGGATCCCGAAGGCCAGGACTGGTACTGGCAGCAGATCGGGAACATCGTCGCGATGTCCGCGCCGCCGGACTGGACGCAGGTGCTGCTGACCTACCGCGCGATCGGCGGGCACGTCGAGCTGCCGGTGATGGTCCGCCGCGTCACCGACGGCGGCCTCGAGCTGTGGGAGCCGCCGGCGGAGGTCGCCGAGCTGCTGGCCGAGCTGCGGGCCGGGATGTACCGCGAGGGCCGGGGAACGTGGTTCCAGGTCACCGCACACGTCGCGCTCGACTCGAGCGTCGACTACGACTACACGTGGGACGACGAACCCGCCTGGGACGAGCCGCGACCGGTCGGCGAGTTCCCCCGTGAGCTCGCGCGGTTCCCGCGGACCGGCGACGCGCTGCCGGGCTGGCTGGCCGAAGCGGTCGGCACCGCCGGCGCGGCGACGCTCGCCGGCTCGGCGGACCCCGAAGCCACGGCCAAGGACGCCCTGCGCGCGGCCGAAGACGCCGCCGCCGAGCTCGAGACCTCCCCGGCCCGCTACCGCATCGGCGAGATCGCCGACGGTGCCTGGTGCCTGGTGCCCGAAGGCGACGGCTGGGCGGTGTTCTGGGCCCAGGGCGAAGACCGGCTGGAGCTCGCCACCTTCCCGGCCGCGGTGGCGGCCGTCCGCTACTTCACCGGGCACCTGTACCTGAACCGCGCCGCCTTCCGCGACGAGCTCCCGCCGGACGCCAAGCGGTCCACCGCGGAGTGGCCGATCCAGCCGCTCGGCGGCGATGTCGGGTTGCAGATGTACGGCGGGAAGCGGCTGGTGACGCTGCCGCCGGGCACCGAGATGGACCGCTACGGCGAACCGGCGGGCAACACGCTGTACGCGGCGCGGACCGAGTGGGAGCACCGGTCGGAACCCGCGGAGATCCGTGACTGGGCCTTCCACGTCTACCGCCTGCGGCGGCCGGTGCGGGCGCTGACCGGCACCGTCATCGCCTGGTACGACCAGCCCGGCGGCGGGACGGCCTACGTGCTCGAACGGTCCGTGGCCGACCTGCTGGCCGACGGCGCCCTCGAGGAGATCCCGCAGGCGACCACCCGGCCGCCCGAGCCGGACCAGGGCCGATGAGCACGCCGCCGGGACCGCTGGGGCCGGACCAGCAGCAGCAGCTCGTCGCGCAGATCGGCCACGGACTGGCGTCGATGGCGCCGCCGGGCACGTGGCGGCAGGTCCGGACCGAGTACCGGGCGGTCGGCAGGCACGTCGAGGCCGACGTGGTCGTCACCGGGCACGACGGCGTGCCCCGCGCGCTGCAGCCACCGCCCGATCTGCTCCACCTGCTGGGCACGCTCCGCGCGGGCATGTACCGGCCGGGCCTCGGGACCTGGGTGAGCGCGGTGGTGCTCGTCGACGCCGTCCAGGGCGTCAGCGCGGACTTCGTCGCCGACCGGGAGCCGCAGTGGCGGCGCACCCCGCCGCCGATCGGCTTCCAGGACGAGCTGCGGGCCTTCCCGCGGGCCGACCAGCACGTCCCGCCGTGGCTGCGTGAGCGTGCCGGGCAGACCCCGCCGTTTTCCGAAGGGGAGGTCCGCACGCCACGGATCTACGACGGCCTCGACGCCACGGGCCGCCCGCTCGTCCGCCGGGCGCCGCTCGTCCCGGCCGAAGCCGAGCGGGTGCTGGCGTACCTCGACGCGGCGCCGGTCATCCTGGCCTCGCGCAGCAACGGCCCGGACGCGTTCGCGCCCGACCGCACCGACGCGGTGCCGATGACCTTCCGCACCGACGGCGCCTGGGCCTGGCCCGGCGCGGTCGCGTACTACCTGCGTGAGCACGGGGTGCCGCCGGACCCGGACCTGGTCGCCCACATCCGGGCCCGCCGCTTCACCGCGCCGTCGGACGTCCCCGAGCCGGCGAAGGACCTGGCCCTCGCGGCGATCACCGGCGAGCAGCCGTGACATCCGGGGCTTCGCCCCGGGCCGGGGGCTCCGCCACCCGGGACCCCCGGAAGAAGTGTCAGACCACGGTGTAACCGGCGTCCGTCAGCGCGATCTCGAGGTCTTTGCAGTGCTCGGGACCGCGGGTTTCGAGCGCCAGCACGACGTCGGCCTCGCCGAGGTCGAGGCTGCCGGAGATCCGGGAGTGCTCGACGTCGAGGACGTTCGCGCCCAGCCCGCTCACGCAGGAGAGCACGCCCACCAGCGACCCCGGGCGGTCCGGGACCCGCAGGTGCAGGCGCAGGTAGCGGCCGCCCGCCGTCATGCCGTGCTGGATGATCTGCAGGAGCAGCACCGGGTCGACGTTGCCGCCCGAGAGGATCGCGACGACCGGCGGCTCGAAGATGCCGGGGTGCTGCAGCAGCGCCGCGACCGTCGCCGCGCCCGCCGGCTCCACCACCAGCTTGCGGCGTTCCAGGCAGAGCAGCACCGCGCGGGAAAGGGACTGCTCGGAGACCGTCACGACGTCGTCCACCAGCGACGCGACGTGCGCGAAGCTGACCGGGCCGGGCTCGCCGACCGCGATCCCGTCGGCCATCGTCGAGGTCGAGCTCAGCCGCACCGGGGCGCCGTGGGCCAGCGACGGCGGGTACGCGGCCGCCTCCTCGGCCTGGACGCCGACGACGCGGACGTCCGGGCGGACCGCCTTCACCGCCGACGCGACGCCGCCGACCAGCCCGCCGCCGCCGGTGGCGACCAGGATCGTCTTCACGCCCGGCACCTGCTCGAGGACCTCGAGGCCGACGGTGCCCTGGCCGGCGATGACGTCCGCGTGGTCGAAGGGGTGGATGAACACGGCCCCGGTCCGCTCGCCGAACTCGATCGCCGCGGCGAGGGTCTCCTCCAGCAGCCCGCCGTGGAGGTGGACGTCGGCGCCGTACCCGCGGGTGGCGGCGAGCTTCGGCAGCGGCGCCCGCAGCGGCATGAAGACGGTGGACTTGGCGCCCAGCAGCGAAGACGCGAGCGCGACGCCCTGCCCGTGGTTGCCGGCACTGGCCGCGACGACGCCGCGATCGCGTTCGGCCTGGCTCAGGCCGTGGATGCGGGTGTAGGCGCCGCGGATCTTGAACGACCCCGTGCGCTGCAGGTTTTCGCACTTCAGGTGCACCGGACCGCCGTGGAGCCGGCGCAGGTCGCGCGCGTGCTCCATCGGCGTCACCCGGGTGACTCCGCGTAGGAGTTCCCGGGCGGCCTGGATCCGCTCGATGGTCACGAGTTCCATGGCCCGGATGATGCCACTCAGGAACTCCACAGGTTGACCGGACCGGGAGCCGGGTACCCTTGGCGTGTCAACGCGCGGTAAACAGGGAGCAACCATGGCACGGGGGAACGACGCGGACGCCGCTCGACGGAGTCGCGCCACCCGGTCGGCCGGCCTGCTCCCGCTGGTGATCGGCGTCGCTTCGGCGGCCGCGCTCACCGGAGCCGCGTACTTCACCGTGGACAGCGCCTCGTGCGGCTCCCCGGCCCAGTACATCCGCCACGACAGCCACGTGGAGCTGGTGGGCGGCTGCGTCGACGGCGCGAGCCTGCCGGCGACGGGCACCCCGAAGTCGGGTGGCGTCGTGCACGGCAACTACAACCCCTGATCCCGGCCACTTTTCGGGGTGCCCGGATCCGTGACCAGGGTTGTTACCCCGATGTGCCTCTGGGACAGGAAAGTGCCTTCTTCCGCGCGTTCCGCCGGTCCCCGATGATCAACCGCATGACACAGGCACCTGAAACCCGCTACGAGCCAGGCCGCGGTCCCGGCCCCGCCAAGCCCACCGAGGAGGCGTTGAGCCGCCTGCTCGGCGCGCACAACCTTGGTGCGCTGGCCACCGTCAACGGCGCCGGTTACCCGCACCTGTCGACCATCGCCTACGCCTGGGATCCGGCGGAGCGCGTCGTGCGGATCGGGTCCACCCTGGGACGCGCGAAAGTCCGCCAGCTGGCCGCCAACCCCCGCGCGGCGCTCTACGTGAGCAGCGCCGACCACCTGTCCTTCGCGGTCGCCGAAGGCCTCGGCGAGGTGTCGCCCGTCAACTCCGTGCCCGGGGACGAGACCGGACGGGCGCTGCTCGCGATGCAGGCGCCCTTCGCGGATCCCGAGGACGAAGCCGCCTTCCTCCGGAACATGGTCGAAGACCGGCGCGTCGTGATCACGCTCCGGGTGGACCGCCTCCACGGAGGCGGCCTCGACGTGCGCTGAGCGGCGTCAGCCCAGGGCGGTCAGCAGGTCCGCGACCAGGTCGCGGCCGTCCTCGATGCCGACGGACAGGCGCAGCAGGTCCGACGGGACCTGGAGCGTCGAGCCCGCCGTGCTCGCGTGGGTCATCTTGCCCGGGTGCTCGATCAGCGACTCGATGCCGCCGAGGGACTCGGCCAGGATGAACAGCTTCGTGCGGGACGCCACCTCCAGCGCCGCCTGCTCGCCGTCCGCGTGGCTGAACGAGACCATCCCGCCGAAACGGCGCATCTGCTTCGCCGCCGTCTCGTGGCCGGGGTGCTCCGGCAGGCCCGGGTAGTAGACCTTCGCGACCTTGGGGTGCTTGACCAGCGCCTGCACGATCAGCTCGGCGTTGTCGCTGTGCCGCTCCATGCGCAGGGCGAGCGTCTTGATGCCGCGCAGCGTCAGCCACGCGTCGAACGGCCCGGGCACCGCGCCCGCGGCGTTGCGCAGGTAGAAGAACTGCTCACGCAGCTCGTCCTCGTTGGTGATGACGGCGCCGCCGACGACGTCGGAGTGGCCGCCGAGGTACTTCGTCGTCGAGTGCAGCACGATGTCCGCACCCAGCGAGAGCGGGTTCTGCAGGTACGGCGTCGCGAAGGTGCTGTCGACCACCAGGCGGGCGCCGGCGTCGTGCGCGACGCCCGCCAGCGCGGCGATGTCGGCGATGCCGAGCATCGGGTTGGTCGGCGACTCGCACCAGATCAGCTTGGTCTCGGGCCGGATCGCGGCGCGCACCTCGTCGAGGTTCGCCAGGTCGGCGACGGTGTGCTCGACGCCCCACAGGCTGAGCACCTTGTCGATCAGGCGGAACGTGCCGCCGTACGCGTCGTTGCCGAGCACGAGGTGGTCACCGGGGCGCAGGGTACTGCGCAGCACCACGTCGGAGGCCGCCATGCCGGAGGCGTAGGCCAGCGCGTGCCGGCCGCCTTCCAGCGAGGCCAGCGCCTCCTCCAGCGCCGAGCGGGTCGGGTTCGCGGTGCGCGAGTACTCGTAGTCGCCCTCGCGGGTCCCGCCCACGCCGTCCTGCGCGTAGGTCGAGGTCTGGTAGATCGGCACGATCACCGCGCCGGTGCGGGGGTCTGGCTTCTGACCGGCGTGGATCGCGCGAGTCTCGAATCCCAGTACGGAGTAGTCGTCCACCATGGGGTAAGCGTACGGCGGGGCCCCCGCATTCCCGTCAGGTGGGACGGATCTCAGTCCCGCACCACCGGGCGGTGGGCGCGGACACCGCGAGCAGCAGCGTGACCAGCGCCGGCGGCGCCACCAGGGCCAGCGCGGTCAGCCCGCCCATCGCAAGTTCGCCCGGGGCGCCGAAGGTGACGCCGGCGGCCGCGAAGATCGCCGACGTCAGCGTCGCGAGCAGCGCCGCCGTGCTCCCGGCGACGCAGCCGATCCGGCCGGCCGGCTGCCGCCGCACCAGCAGGACGCCACCGGGCAGCAGCGTCGAGGCGAGCACGGCGTTCACAGCGGCGTGGATGCCCACGCGGCCGGCGTCGGCGGGGAACCGCACGAGCGCGACGACGTCCAGGACGAGCCCGGCCAGGTAGAGCAGCCCGCCGAGCAGGGCGAGCACCGCGGCGGCGAGCGCCGTCCGGCCTTCGGTTCGGGTCACGGGCGCCGAGGATACGGCCGGTTACCGCAAGTGACCGCCGGGGGTCACCAGCTCCGCGAGGAGTAGGCCTCCTGGCCCGCCCACATCGGCATCATCGGCGTGCGGTAGCGCAGGTAGCGCAGCGTCGGCGGCAGGAACGCCAGGATCAGCACCAGCACCGCCAAAGCGGCGAGACCCACCCGGTCGATCATCGCGAACCCGCCGTGGGTGAACATCGCGTCCGCGAACCGGGCCAGCGGGACGCCCACCGACAGCGGCTCCATCAGCAGCGCCCCGACGGCCAGCAGGGCACCCAGGCCGAGCAGGATCGCGCCCGCCGTCGCGCGGAACAGCGTCGCCAGCCCGCCCAGCAGGAGCACCAGCCCCGCACCGAGGTAGGCGGCCAGGTCCACCAGCACCCAGTTCGGCAGCGCGCCGAGGCTGAATTCGGCGGGCATGTCGAGGAAGATCTTGACCGGCACGTATCCCGAGGCGGCGGCGGCGGCGAATCCGAGCAGGCCGGCGAGGATCGCCGTTACTCCGGACGGACGAGTCGATGAATACGAATGCGAATGCGACACCGGATATCCGCGCGGACCGGTCACAACTCCCCCATCGACAGAGCACAGGACGACGCGTTCACCCTAGTCGGGAACGGGGGAAGTGACTCCGAAAGAGAACGGAATTCGGCCGGACGGCGGAACCCAAGATCATTTTCCTGCGGTAGCGGCAGAAATGCTGTCACGCGATCTCGGGCGGCCCGAAATACCGCGCGGTTGTCCTTTTCGGACAATTGCGTATCCGGCGGTGAACGCAGCGTGCCCCGGAGCCGAATGGGCTCCGGGGCACGCTTTGGTGTGCTAGTTCACCACTGCTGCTGCGGCCGCTGACCGGGCTGGCCGAACCCGCCGTTCGGCGGCCCCTGCTGGCCCGGGGGCTGGCCCCAGCCCTGCGGCGGCTGGCCCGGCTGCTGCGGGTAGCCCTGCGGCGGCTGCCCCGGCTGGCCGTAACCGCCCTGCTGCGGCGGCTGACCCGGCTGCGGGAAGCCCCCGCTCGACGGCTGCGGGAACCCGCCGCTGGACGGGTTGGGCCCGCCCGGCTGGCCGTAGCCCGGAGGCGGCCCGTAGCCCTGCGGCGGCTGCCCCGGCTGGCCGTAACCACCCGGCTGCTGCTGCCCGAACCCACCCGGCTGGCCCGGCTGGCCCGGCTGGCCCGGCTGGCCCGGCTGACCCGGTTGACCGAAACCGCCCGGCTGCTGCGGTCCGCCGAAGCCACCCTGGTTCGGCGGTCCGCCGAAGCCCTGCGGCCCGCCCGGCGCGGCACCGCCGCCACCGAGGCCGACGAACTGCCGCGTCGCCGGGATCAGGCCGAGCACGCCCACGATGAGGATGAGCACGCCGATGATCAGCGGCGGGAGCCCGAGGCCGAAGGTGTCCTTCTCGGACGCGGAGGCCTGCGCGAGCGTCTCGGCGTTCGGTGTCATCCCGATCTTGAGCAGCAGCGCGAAGAGCGTGAGCAACGCACCACCCGCGACGATCGCGATCGGGACGAACTTCCTGATCCCGCCCAGCTTGCCCACGAGTGCCAGCCCCACGCCGCCGGCGAGGGAGATCAGCGAGCCCAGCAGGATCATGATCACGTAGAACCAGACGGTGCCCGGGCCGACGATCCCGGCCTGGTCGAGCACCTTGTCGATCGCGGCCTGGTCCGGCGCGAGGTCGAAGACCTTCGAATAATCGCTCGCGTCGCTCAGGTAGTTGAACGAGATGATCAGCGCGACCAGGCCCAGCAGCGCGACGACACCGCCGGCGATGTAGCCGAACAGGCCGCTGCCGCCGGCCGACGACCCGCCGAACTGCGGCGGCTGACCGCCGAAGCCGGACTGCTGGGGGCCACCGAACCCGGGACCGCCGAAGCCCTGCGGCGGCTGGCCGGGCTGACCGGGCTGACCCGGCTGGCCGAAACCGCCCGGCTGCTGCCCGAACCCGCCCGGCTGACCCGGCTGACCCGGCTGGCCGAAACCGCCCGGCTGTTGCCCGTAGCCACCCGGCTGCTGGCCGAACGCCGCGGCCGGGTTGTCGGCCGCGCTCGGCGGCGGGGTGTACGGGATCGCCGGCGGCTGGGAGCCCGGCGGGACCAGCTGCGTGGAGTCCGCGACCGGGTCGCCGCCGCCAGCCGGGTTCACCCACTGCGTCGCGTTCGCGTCGACCGGCGACATCGCCTGGGTCGCGCCCGCCCCGCCGTCACCCGGGTTGCCCGGCTGGACGACCTGCGTCGGTTCGGGCGTCTCCCCGAACGGGGAACCGCCCGGTGGCTGGGCGGGCTGCACGACCTGGGTCGGTTCCGGGCTGCCGAACGGGTTGTCCTGCTGCGGCTGGGGGCCACTCGGCGGGCCTTGAGGTGGCTGGCCGCCACCCCACGGCTGGTTCGGTGGCTGCGGTGCACTCATGTGGGTCTTGAACCCCCTTGACGAGAACGCGAAAGTGTTCTATTTGCGCCCTACGCTATCGGATCACCCGGCAGGGCGCTCGTAACGCCCCAGCCGGGTTCGCCGATTAAGATTCTTCTCAGCCGCTGTTCAGCGGCCGGCCAGGAAACCCAGGAGGTCGTGCCGGGTGACGACCCCGGCCGGCTTGCCGTCGACCAGCACGAGCGCGCCGTCGGCGCCCTCGAGCGCCGTCATCGCGGCGCTCACCTGCTCGCCGCCGCCGATCGTCGGCAACGGCGGCGACATGTGCTGCTCGAGCCGGTCGGCCAGCTGCGCCTTGCCGGTGAACAGCGCGTCGAGCAGGTCGCGCTCGTTGACCGCGCCGACGACCTCGGCCGCCATCACCGGCGGCTCGGCGCTGACCACGGGCATCTGGCTGACGTCGAACTCGGCCAGGATCGCGATGGCCTCGGCGACCGTCTCGTTCGGGTGCGAGTGCACCAGCGACGGCAGCGAGCCGCTCTTCTTCGTGAGCACGTCGGCGACCGTCGCGCCCGAGGAGTCGGGCGGCAGGAAGCCGTAGGAGGACATCCAGGTGTCGTTGAACACCTTCGTCAGGTAGCCGCGGCCGCCGTCGGGCAGCAGCACGACCACGACGTCGTCCTCGGTGAGCCGCTCGGCGAGCTTCAGCGCGGCGGCGACGGCCATCCCGCAGGAGCCGCCGACCAGCAGGCCCTCCTCCAGCGCGAGCCGGCGGGTGACCTGGAAGGAGTCGGCGTCGGAGATCGGGATGATCTCGTCGGCGATGTTCCGGTCGTAGGTGTCCGGCCAGAAGTCCTCGCCGACGCCCTCGACCAGGTACGGCCGGCCGCTGCCGCCGGAGTAGACCGAACCCTCCGGGTCGGCGCCGACCACCTGCACGGCGCCGTCGCTGACCTCCTTGAGGTATTTGCCGGTGCCGGAGATCGTGCCGCCGGTGCCGACGCCCGCGACGAAGTGGGTGATCTTGCCGTCGGTCTGCTTCCACAGCTCGGGGCCGGTGGAGAGGTAGTGGCTCTCGGGGTTCTGCGCGTTGGCGTACTGGTTGGGCTTCCAGGCGCCGTCGATCTCGCGGACCAGGCGGTCGGAGACGTTGTAGTAGGAGTCCGGGTGCTCGGGCGCCACCGCCGTCGGGCACACCACGACGCGGGCGCCGTACGCCTTGAGCACGTTGCGCTTGTCTTCGCTGACCTTGTCCGGGCAGACGAACACGCACTGGTAGCCCTTGCGCTGCGCGACCATGGCCAGCCCGACGCCGGTGTTGCCGGACGTCGGTTCCACGATCGTGCCGCCGGGGCGCAGCTCTCCGGACCGCTCGGCCGCTTCGATCATGCGCAGCGCGATGCGGTCCTTGACCGAGCCACCCGGGTTCAGGTACTCGACCTTGGCCAGCACGAGCGGCTTGAGCCCCTTGGTCAACGAGTTCAGCTTGACCAAGGGGGTGTTGCCCACGAGGTCTGCGATGTGCTCTGCGTACTCCACGACCGCCAGCCTACTGTGCCGATCGTTACCAATCCGACCACAGCCACGGCCGATGGCTTCGTAGCACCGGTTACGTACCGCTTGGGGTCGGCCTGCTTTTGGGCCGGCTTGGCAACCGGCCGACCGGTGGCGTTGTCCACTCAAGCCCCGGGGGGTCTCCGGGTGCGCGTCGGTGATCACGGGCCGCGAGCGCGGGGTCGGACCGCCCGGCGGAGACCGCAGGCAGCCACCAAGCTGCTCGTCTACCCCGGTACCGGCCCGAGGGCCGCCGCACGCTGAGCCGTCATCCCGTCCCGGAGGTCCCACCCGACGCCGGTCACGAAGCGGCACCCCGTCCGAAGAGTCAGGGACGCCCAGTAGGCGGCCCGTCCGATTACCATCGCCAGTTCACCTCCCGGTCGATAATGGCGACCTTTTCCATGGGCTTTTCCCATGGTTCGACGATCCTATCGGGTACCGGGTTGCCCCGGATCGTCCTTTCGTGTCAATTGTGACCAACCCGACCGGTCGGGGATCGGGCATTCTTCCCAGCCCGCCGGCCAGGTCCGCGGAGACCCGCGTTCCGCCTCCGCCCCGGCGAGCCGGGCGGCGGACTTCGTCCCGAAATCGGCCGGGCCCGCGAAAACGGCGCCGTTGAAGGAGTCGCGGTCGCCGCCGAAAACGGTTCCGCGGAAATCGACGCGGTCTTCGAACTTCGCCTTGTTGAAGTCGGCTTTGGTGCGGAATTCGGTGCCGCGGAAGCTCGCCAGTTCGAGAAACCGGGTTTCGAAGCACACGACCGACCGGATCGAACAGTGGGTGAGGTTCAGTCCGACGAGCGTCGCTCCGGAGAAATCGAGGTCGACGTCCGGCCAGAAGTCCCCGTTCGGCTGGTCTCCGGAGCCGGGGCGCAGGTGCAGCATCAGGATCCGCTGCGCGGTCTTGCGGACCTGCAGTTCTTCGGCGTTCTCCGCGGTGTGGTCGAAGGGCATCCGCAGGTAGGCGCAGAGGACGTTGACGATGGTCTGCCGGTGCTCGGCGTACCCGCCGGCCAGCCGCTCGAGGGAGTAGAGGCCGGCGAGGCGGACCGGGGCCTTGTCGCTGCCGAGCTGGTCGGCGGCCTTGCCGTAGATCTCGGTGATCCGGCGCTCGGTGGCGTCGTGGTCCTTCTGCGCGAGGTCCAGCTCGGCCGACCGTTGCCGCCGCGCGGCCAGCAGCAGGGCGGCGGCACCCCCGGTCCCGACGACGATGTTGGCGGCGGTCTTCAGGGCGTCGAGCCGGGCGGAGTCTTCGGGGCGCCCACCGCCCAGGAGGGTCAGCAGCAAGGTGGCCGCCCCCGCGGCGACCACGAGCAGGCCCGCCGCCCACAGCAGGATCGTCCTGGTCCGCAGCACCCGCGTCTCGGTCCCCACCCGGGTGATCCTGCCAGTTTCGGGCGCCGGAGATCCCCGGAAACGGTCAGCGCGGCCGGAGTCCTTCGCGGGTCGCGCCGTGCCGGGCGAGGTAGGCGTCCAGGTGGCCGGTCCACCGCCGCCCGACTTCCTCGGGCGGCTCGAGCCACTGACTCGGCGTCTCGGGCAGCGGCAGGCCGACCGAGACCTGGAAGTCGGTGTGGCGGATGGCTTCGCGGACCGCGTCGTGCATCCGGTACGGGAACCGGTCGCCCTCGTGCCGGTCGATCATCGGGCGGAGGACGGCGCGCTCGGCGCAACCGTGGTCGACGTCCGCGGTCGCGGCGATCAGGCCCGTGTCGAAGACGCGGAACAGGCAAGCGGCCCGGATGGCGCGCTCTCGCGGTCGGTGAAGAGCTCACGGGCGTGGGGCAGCCTGCGACCGGCACCACTGCCGGGCGGCGGAACCCCTCATGGCGGACCTCCCCCGGTCGTCCCCCCAGCGGGAACGGCCCTGTCACCCAGCCGGTCGCGCCGTCACGGGTGCGCGTTACGCGGCCCTCCCGCGAAGCTCACATCACGTTCGGCTTTCTCCCCGGCGCGGTACACGGCACTATGGTGAGCAACCGCTTAGCACGCTTAGCTCGCGATACGAGGATGTGTCACGTCATGCCTGAAGCCGTCATCGTCTCCACCGCTCGCTCGCCGATCGGCCGCGCCGGGAAGGGCTCGCTGGTCAGCATGCGGCCCGACGACCTGACCGTGCAGATGATCCAGGCGGCACTGGCCAAGGTGCCGCAGCTCGACCCCGCCGACATCGACGACCTGATGCTGGGCTGCGGCCTGCCGGGCGGCGAGTCCGGGTTCAACATGGGCCGCGCGGTCGCCGTCGAGCTCGGCTACGACCACCTGCCCGGCTGCACCATCACCCGCTACTGCTCGTCGAGCTTGCAGACCACCCGGATGGCGTTCCACGCGATCAAGGCCGGCGAGGGCGACGTCTTCCTCTCGGCCGGCGTCGAGACCGTCTCGCGGTTCGGCAAGGGCAGCTCGGACTCGTGGCCGGACACGCACAACCCGCTGTTCGCCGACGCCGAGAAGCGGACCGCGGCGACCGCCGAGTCCGGCACCGACAGCTGGACCGACCCGCGCACCTCCGGGGACGTCCCCGACGTCTACATCGCGATGGGCCAGACCGCGGAGAACCTGGCGCGGCAGAAGGGCGTCACGCGCGAGGAGATGGACGAGTTCGGCGTCCGCTCGCAGAACCTGGCCGAGAAGGCCATCGCGGACGGCTTCTGGGCCAAGGACATCACGCCGGTCACCCTGGCGGACGGCACGGTCGTCTCGAAGGACGACGGCCCGCGCGCGGGCGTGACCGTCGAGGGCGTTTCGGGGCTGAAGCCGGTGTTCCGCCCGGACGGCCGCGTGACGGCGGGCAACTGCTGCGCGCTCAACGACGGCGCGGCGGCGGTGGTCGTCATGTCCGACACGAAGGCGCGCGAGCTGGGCCTGACACCGCTGGCGCGGATCGTGTCGACGGGCGTGACGGGGCTTTCGCCGGAGATCATGGGCTACGGGCCGGTGGAGGCGTCCAAGCAGGCGTTGTCCCGCGCGGGGCTGTCGATCGGCGACATCGACCTGGTGGAGATCAACGAGGCGTTCGCGGCGCAGGTGATCCCGTCGTACCGCGACCTGGGCATCGAGCTGGACCGCCTCAACGTCAACGGCGGCGCGATCGCGGTGGGCCACCCGTTCGGCATGACGGGCGCGCGCATCACGTCGACGCTGATCAACTCCCTCCAGCACCACGACAAGCAGTTCGGCCTGGAGACGATGTGCGTGGGCGGCGGCCAGGGCATGGCGATGATCCTGGAGCGGCTTTCCTGATGCGCTGACCTGCCGTGATGAACGACTCGTTCATGTCGCCTGACGACATGAACGAGTCGTTCATGACATCGGTTAGTGGACCATCACCGGCGGCGCGATTTCCTCGCCTTCCGACGTGGCCGGGACCGCCGGGCGGTTCTTCGGCAGGAACAACGCCGGGATCACGCACAGCACCACCAGGACCAGGGACCACACGAACGTCGTCGAGAAGGCGTCCGCCGCCAAACCCGTCGCGGCCGAATGCGATGCGGGGTTCAGGATCGCCGCCGTCGCCGCCAGCTGGCCCTGGGCCGTCGGGACGCCGAACTTGCCCGCCAGCAGGGCCGCCAGAATCGTCGCCATCACCGCCGACCCGATCGCGCCCGCCGTCTGCTGAACGATGTTCGTCGCCGTCGAGGCGCGGGCCATGTCCTTCGGCTGGAGCGTCTGCAGGGCCGACGTCGTGATCGGCATCATCGTGCAGCCCATGCCGAGGCCCATCACGAACAGCGCCGACAGCAGCGTCCAGTACGACGTCGTCGCCGTGACCTGGGTCAGCACCGCCATCGCCCCCACCAGCAGCACCATGCCCGGCAGCACGATCTTGCGCGCGCCCACCTTGTCGGCCAGGCGGCCGGTGATCGGCATCATGATCATCGCGCCGAAGCCCTGCGGGGCCAGCAGCAGCCCGGCGTGCAGTGTCGTTTCGCCGCGCACCAGCAGGAAGTACGTCGGCAGCAGCATCATCCCGCCGAGGAACGCGACGAAGAACAGCGACATCGTCACCATCGCCACCGTGAACGACCGGTTCTTGAACAGGCGCAGGTCCACCAGCGGGTTCGGCACGCGGAGCGCGCGCACCACGAACGCCACCAGCAGCGCCAGCCCGGCCAGCACCGGCAGCCACACCTCGACGGCGCCGAACCCGCCCGCGGACGGGACCTTCGAGACGCCGAAGATCAGCGCCGCCAGCCCCGGCGACACCATCAGCATGCCCACGAAGTCGAAGCGCCCGCCGGCTTCCGGGTCGTCCTTCGGCAGCAGCCGCCAGGCCAGCAGCAGCGTGACGATGCCGATCGGCACGTTGATGAAGAAGATCCAGCGCCAGCTCACCGCGTCGACCAGCCAGCCGCCGAGGATCGGGCCGCCGATCGGGCCGAGCAGCATCGGCACGCCCAGCACCGCCATCACGCGCCCGATCCGGTGCGGGCCGGCCGCGCGGGTCAGGATCGTCATGCCGCACGGCATCAGCATCCCGCCGCCGAAGCCCTGCAGGACGCGGAAGAGGATCAGCGTTTCGATGTTCCAGGCCGCCCCCGCGAGCATCGAGCCAGCCAGGAACAGCACGATCGCGAGCATGTAGAGCCGCTTGGTGCCGAACCGGTCGGACGCCCAGCCGGTGACCGGGATCACGGTGGCCAGCGCCAGCAGGTAGCCCGTGGCGACCCACTGGATGACGTCGAACGAGGTCGAGAACTCGATCGTCAGCTTCTGCAGCGCGACGTTGACGACCGTGGTGTCCAGGATCGCCATGATGGCGCCGAGGACGACCACGGAGGCCACCTTGAGCACCCCGGCGTCGAGCGCGTCACCGTTCGGCGCCGAGCCGGTTCTTTGCGTAGTCATAAGGAGATTTCCCCCGGTTCGTCGATTCGTCCGCGAGGGTACCGGGGGCCACCGACAAAAAACGTCTCAGCAGATGCTGTCGGTCGGCACCGGGTTCGCCAGCCCGAACAGCGGCCGCAGCTTCAGCCCGATCCACGTGCCGCCGAGCGCGAACACGCCCCACAGCCAGCCGTGCAGGCTGCCGGTCGAGATGCCGCCGAGGTACGCGCCGATGTTGCAGCCGCCCGCCATGCGCGCGCCGACGCCCATCAGGACGCCGCCGAGGATCGCGGCGACCGCGGTGCGCCACGGGATCGAGCTGTGGATCTTCCACGCGCCCGCGGCCGCGGCGGCCACCGCCGCGCCGATCATGATCCCGATGTCGGTGAGGCTGTTCTTGTCCTTCCAGATCGGGCCGACCAGCGACGTCGCGTTGGCCTTCTGCCGCCAGAACTCCCACGACTCCGGGTGCAGCCCGAACACCTGCAGGATCTTGGCTCCCCACAAGGAAAACGCGCTCGTGACGCCCCAGATCCCGCCGGAGACCAGGAACACCGCACCGGCCAGCACGCCCAGCACGACGGCGCCGGCGAGCATCGGCCACGAGCCGCGGAAGATCCGCGCCAGTCCGCGCGCGGTCGGCACGACGTCGACCGGCGGCGGCGTGCGGCGGCGCTGCACCGCGCGGGTGACCAGGACGATCCCGGCGAGCACGGCGATCGTGCTCGCCCACGACCCGAACCAGCCGACGTGGTCGGCCAGCAGCACGCCCTTGAACTCCGGCCAGCCGCTCAGCGCCGGGTAGGCCCAGGTGTAGAGCACGGAGCCGGTGATGAACCCGCCGAGCGTCAGGACGATCGCCGACTGGCCCGACCCGACCGCGAACAACGTCCCGGACGCGCACGCGCCGCCGAGCTGCATACCGATCGCGAAGAGCGTCGCGCCGACGAAGAGGGCGAGGCCGAGCGGACTGGCCGCGGGCGCCGGTTTGCTGCCGAAGAGCCCGGCGCCGGTGCCCGCGATCAGCGCGATCAGCGTCGCCGCGGTGCCGAGCAGGAGGGTGTGGGCGCGCAGGCCGTGTCCGTTGCCGACGGCGATCAGCTGCCGCCACGCCGACGTGAAGCCGAACCGCGAGTGGAACAACGCGAGCCCGAGGCCCAGGCCGAGCAGCAGCAGGACGCCGAACTTGGCGCCTTGGGACGCCCAGACGTACCAGGTCAGACCGGCCGCGAGGACGCCCGCGGCGGCCAGCGAGACCACGCGGACGGGCTCCTCCGGCTGCGGGACGGGCGCGGCGCAGGAGGTCGGGAAGTCGAGGAACTTCTGTTCACCGGCAGGGGATTCGGTCGTCGCCACCAGTACTCCAGGCTCGGGCGGGAAGGACGACCCAAAATAGGTCCGATGATCGCTTCGCCGCAGCTCGTCGCACAGTGTGGGACGAACGGAGCAATCCGGGTGCCCCGAACGCGTCGAAGGCCTCCTCGCGAAGCTCGCGAGAAGGCCTTCGACGGGTAACGGCTATTCGTTCGTCTTGACGCACATCGTCGTCGCCGGTTCCGGGTAGATCGCGACGCGGGTGGCGTCCGTGCCCTCGCAGGCGCTCTCGCTCGCCTGGCCCGCGACGACCTTCACGAGCTCGGCGTCCTTCGTCGGGTCGGTGCAGGGAACCTTCTGGTAGCCCTTGGTCTTGGACGAGAAGTTCGCCAAGCAGTCGCCCTGCTTCGCGTTGATCATCAGGCACAGCTTGTACGAGCTGCGGCCGCTGACGGAGTAGGTGTCGTAGCCGGCGTCGGAGCCGCCGGGGCAGTCGCTGCCGGAGCTGTCGAGCTTGGCGGCGATCTTGACGTTGGCCTTCTGGTCGTTGCAGTCGGCCTTCGCCGGGTCGTCGCCGCCCTGCGTGAACTCCGTGATCGACAGGCAGTCACCGACGTTGGAGCTGGCCGGCGAGTTCCCGAACGCGACGATCCCGGCGATCACGACGCCGATGAGCACGACCAGGCCGATGCCGAGCCCGATGAACCGGCCGGCCTTCGACTTCTTCGGCGGGGCCGGCGGCGCGGGCGGGAAGCCGGGCTGGCCGGGCGGCGGCGGGTACTGACCCAGAGGCGGGCCGTACTGGCCGGGCTGGCCCTGCGGCGGGGTGCCCGGAGGCGGGGTGCCGTACTGGCCCGGCTGGCTGTACTGCTGCTGACCGCCCGGAGGCGGCCCGTAGGGATCGGGCTGACCCACCGGCTGCTGGCCCCCGGGGGCCGGAGGGGGAACGCTCACTGTGAACCTCACACATGTGAAATGAAGAACCGACCCGGATATCAAACACGCAGGGTGAGCACGATCCGCAGCGGGGTCCCCATATGCACGAATTACCCACAGAAAAGGCGCCCCGTTGGTTACGGAGCGCCTTCACTGCAGAACTGTGAGCCAGGTTACTCGCGGAGGTAGGACAGCAGCCGCAGGATCTCCAGGTACAGCCAGACGAGGGTCGTCATCAGGCCGAACGCGGTGTACCAGGCCCACTTCGCCGGCATGCCCTCGCGGATCATCCGGTCGGCCTGGTCGAAGTCGAGCAGGAAACTGAACGCCGCGATACCGATGCAGAGGATGCTGAAGGCGATGGCGAGCGGGCTGCCGTCGCGCAGCGGGTTGAAGCCGAAGGCGAACGAACTGATCAGGTTGAACAGCATCAGGATCGCGACGCCGACGACGGCCCCGACGATCCACTTGGTCAGCTTCGGCGTCACCTTGACCGCGCCGGTCTTGTAGACCACCAGCATGCCGACGAAGACACCGACGGTGCCGATGATCGCCTGCAGCGCGATGCCCGGGTAGATCACCTCGAACACGCCGCTCAGCGCGCCGAGGAAGAGGCCTTCGGCGGCCGAGTAGACCAGCGTCAGCGGGCCGCTCGGCTTCTGGCGGAAGATGATCACCAGCGAGATGACGAGCCCGACGATCAGGCCGCCGATCATCGCGCCGATCAGGGCACCGGAGAGCCGGCCGGTCTCGGCCAGCTGGTTCTGGGCCCAGATGGCGGTCACGATCCCGACGAGCAGCGCGACGCCGAGGCTCATGCCGGTCTTGACGACGACGTCGTCGACGGTCATCGGCCGGTCGTCGTCACCGGAGGTGACCTGCCCGGGACCGTACCCGGGCACGCCGCCCTGGGTCTGGTTGAAGCCCACCGGGGGCCCGTACTGCCCGTGAGTCTGGGTTCCGCCGCGGGGCAGGTTGCGGAACGCCGGGTTGCTACTGGAACGCACCTGATCCTCCTGGATCTGCTGCTTCGTGGATCGACGCTGCATCGGGTTCAACGACCGCCGGGTACGTGCGGTTCCCGTCGAGTAAAGGCGACTTTACTCGACGGCAGGCCCGTGGCCACGACGGACACGGTATGCGACCGGGATCACGACCGTTCGGCGACCGCCACCCGAAGGGCGGTAGACACTCCGGCCCTCTCGGCGCGACGCTCACCTGGCGTGCCCGGTCGTTCACCGTACGCGCGTCGGGGAGTTGATCAATCGTGTGACCTGCGGAGACGCCGTGTCGTCGCCGCGCGTCCGACGAAGGAGCCTACACACCATGAGGTGGTCAACACGCCCGCGCGCGGTCGTCCGCGCGCTCATCGGCCTGGTCGCCGCGGCGCTGCTCGGCACGCTCTCCGGCACCGCCGCGTCCGCCGCCGGCCAGGAAGGCATCGGCCACTGGATCGCGGGCCAGGAGGGCACCGGCGAAGACTGGCTGGGGTCGTACGTGGTCGGCGGTCAGCAGGTCTTCTGCGTGAGCTTCCAGCTCAAGGCGCCGGACACCGACGAGAAGTACCGGCCGGGTGACGAGCTGCTCACGAAGTGGGGCACGAAGCTCCCCGCCGACGAAGCGGCGAACATCTCCTACCTGTTGCTGCGCTACGGCGGCACGAAGGACCCGGACGAGGCCGCGGCGCTGGCCCACCTCCTGCACTCCTGGACCGCGGCGCCCCGCACGCCCGCCGACCTCGACCCGGCCCTGCCCGGCGCGAAGATCGCCTACGACGCGCCGGAACACCTCGCGCACCTGCCCGCGAGCGCCAAGGCGGCCGTCGAACGGCTGCGGACCGAAGCCGAGACGAACCGCGGCCCGTGGACGGCGTCGGTGACCACACCGAAGGACCCGCAGTACCCCGGCGAACCCGCCGAGTGGACGATCACGGTGAAGAACGCCAAGGACAAGGGCGTCCCCGACGTCCCGGTGAAGCTGACGGCGACCGACGCGACCCTCGGCGACGGCGAGAGCGCCGCCACCGCCGGGAGCTCGAGCCCGCAGGGCGCCGCGAAGGGCGTCACGCTCAAGACGGGCGCCGACGGCACCGTGCGGGTGAAGCTGACCCCCGCGGGCGACCAGCCCAAGCTGAAGGCCGCGCTGTCCGCGCCCGCCGACCGGCCGTACGTGCGGGTGCCGGTCGACACCACGAAGCAGCGCGTCGTCTCCACCGGCGGCGAGAAGGAGCTGACGGCGCAGGGCGTCGTCGCGCTCGCCAAGCCAGGTCGGGTGACGGTGACCAAGGCCGACGCGAACACGGGCAAGGGCGTCGGCGGCGCGGTCCTGCGGCTCACCGGCAAGGACCGGACGTCGGCGGCGCTCGGCCCGGACGGCAAGCCGCTCACCGGCGCCGACGGCAAGCCCGCGGTCGTCACGACCGACGGCGCGACCGGCGGCGTGACGGTCGAGAACCTCCGCGCGCCGCAGGCGGTCTGCGTCATCGAAGCGAGCCCACCACCGGGCTACACGAACGCGTACGACCCGCAGAACCCGCCGTCGGCGTGCGGCACGGTGCAGCCGGGCGAGACGCTCGCCCTGACCGTGACGAACAAACCGAACGAGGTCCCGCGCGCGATCCCGGCCGGCGACGCGCCGGTCACCCAGGCGCGGGGCGCGGTCGAGACGAGCTACTCGACGCCGGGCCTGGCCGGGCTCGGCCTCCTGGTGCTGCTGGGCGCCGGGCTGGTCGGCTTCGCCGCGCGGCGGGCTTCGCGCAGGTAGCCGGGGATGGCAGGCAAGAGCTGGCAGGACGACAGCTGGTTCGTCGACGAGTGGCAGGGCGGCGCCGACCGGCGGATCGGCGACGAGTGGCCGGCCGGCGACCGGCAGAGCAGCGACTGGCAACGCGGCACCGACTGGCCGGCCGCCGACGCCTGGCAGACCCGTCGCCGCCGAAATCGAGGCGGTCGTGGCCGGTTGATCGCCGGCTTCGCGCTCGGCGCGGCCACCGTACTCGCGGTGCAGCTCGGCGCTACCGTGGTCGCCTCGCCGCCGGTCGCGGTCGTGGCCGGCACCGCGTTGCCCGCCGCGGGCGCCGCCGCTCCGGCCGCGCGTCCGGCCACTCCGGCGACGCCACCGCCGGCCACGACGAGCGCCACCCCGGCCGCGCCGGCGGCCCGGACTTCGGAACCACCCCCTCCGCCGCCTTCGCCGCCGCAGCCGCCCGGCACCGTCCGGCTGCCCGCCGGCGGCACCGCCTCCCTCGTGCGCAAGGACCTCGGCCCCGGCGGTGAGCTGCCCATCCCGAACGACCTCGGCCAGGCGACCTGGTGGGGCGCCGGACTGGACGCCGCCGGCGGGGCCAGCGTCTTCGCCGGGCACGTGAACTGGCGGGGCGCCACCGGGCCGTTCGCCGAGCTCTGGTCCGCGAAGATCGGCGGCGTCGTGACCATTGTGGACAGTGCGGGCAAGCCCTGGCGCTACCGGATCTCCCAGCTGGTCACGGTGCACAAGGACGACCTGCCCGCGCGGGCCGACGACCTGTTCGGTCAGTCCGGGCCGCACCGCGTCGTGCTGGTGACGTGCGGGGGCCGCTGGGTCGGCGGTGCGGACGGCTACGAGGAGAACCGCGTCGTCGTCGCGGACCCCGCCTAAGTTACTCGTGGGTAACATCACGTCGTCACAAGGTGGTCACTGACGGCCGGATGCAGCAGAATGCCCAGGGTCAGGCGAGGCGGCGAGAGGTGAGAAGACGATGGCGACGTTTCTGGTGACCGGGGCGACCGGACTGATCGGGCGCCAGTTCACCCGGCTGCTGCTCTCCCGCCCCGAGGACGACCGCGTCGCGCTGCTGGTCCGCGCGTCGAGCAAGGCGAAGCTGGCCGCGCTGGTCGACCAGTGGCCGCACTCCGACCGCGTCACGCTGGTCACCGGCGACCTCGGCGAGCCGCTGCTCGGCGTGTCCGAAACGGACCGCGACGAGCTGCGCGGGCACGTCGACCACGTCGTGCACCTGGCCGCGCTCTACGACCTCACCGCCGACGACGAGGAAAGCATCAAGGCCAATGTGGACGGCACGCGCGCCGTCGTCGGCCTCGCCGCGGACCTGCGCGCCGGCTGCCTGCACCACGTGTCTTCGGTGGCCGTCGCGGGCGACCACGAAGGCGTCTTCACCGAGGAGATGTTCGACGCCGGGCAGCGGCTGGTCACGCCGTACCACCGGACCAAGTTCGAGGCCGAGAAGATCGTCCGCGAGCAGGACGAGGTGCCGTGGCGGGTGTACCGGCCCGCGGTCGTCGTCGGGCACTCCGAGACCGGCGAGATGGACAAGATCGACGGTCCGTACTACCTCTTCCCGGCGATCAACCGGCTCGCCGGGCTGCCGGACGTCCTGCCGCTGGTCGGCCCGGACCTGGGCGACACCAACATCGTGCCGGTCGACTACGTCGCCAAGGCGCTGCTGGAGCTGGTCGTCAAGCCCGGGCTCGACGGCCACGCCTTCCACCTGGTCAACCCCGAGCCGCAACCGGTCGTGTCCGTGTACAACGCCTTCGCGAGGGCCGCGGGCGCGCCGACGATCACCGCGCAGCTCGGCGAAGGCCTTTCCAAGCGGATCGTCGGGCTGGTCAAGCTGACCGAGCACATCCCCGGCGTCACCATCGCCCGCGACGCGGTGATGGAGCGCTTCGGCATCCCGCCGGTGCTGCTGGACACCATGGCGTTCCCGTCGGTGTTCTCCTCGGCCGAGACGCGCAAGGCGCTGGCCGGCACCGTCGAGGTGCCGCGGCTGGAGGAGTACGCGCCGACGCTGTGGCGCTACTGGCGCGAGCACCTCGACCCGTTCCGCGCGCGCAAGCACGGCCCCCGCGGCGAGCTGGACGGCCGCCGCGTGATCATCACCGGCGCGTCCTCGGGCATCGGCCGCGCGACGGCGTTGAAGGTGGCGGCGGCGGGCGGCGTCCCGCTGCTCGTCGCGCGGCGGCAGCACGAGCTGGAAGAGGTCCGCGACGAGATCGTCGCCGCCGGCGGCACGGCGTCGGTGTACCCGGCCGACCTCACCGACGAGGACTCGGTGCGCAAGGCCGTCGACGCGATGCTGGCCGAGCACGGCCGGATCGACATGCTGGTCAACAACGCCGGGCGGTCGATCCGCCGGTCGATCAAGCTGTCGTACGACCGGATGCACGACTACGAGCGCGCGATGGCGATCAACTACTTCGGCGCGGTCCGGCTGATCCTCGCGGTGCTGCCGCACATGTCGGAGCGGAAGTTCGGGCACATCGTGAACGTGTCGTCGATCGGCGTGCAGGGCATCGCGCCGCGCTTTTCGGCGTACGCGGCGTCGAAGGCGGCGCTGGACTACTTCTCGCGGATCGCGGCGACCGAGACGCACGGCGACGGGATCACGTTCACCACCATCCACATGCCGCTCGTGCGCACGCCGATGATCCGCCCGACGAAGATCTACGACGCGTTCCCGACGAAGTCGCCGGAGCAGGCCGCGGACATGGTGCTGAAGGCCCTGGTCGAGCGGCCCAAGCACATCGGCACCCCGGCGGGGCAGGCGATCGGGCTGGCGTACACGCTCACGCCGGGCCTCACCGACGCCGTCGCGTACCAGGGTTTCCGGATTTTCCCGGATTCGGCCGCGGCGGGCGGTTCGGGCGGTCTGAAGATCGGGCGTGGCGAGAAACACCTCTCGCGCGCGGCGATGGCGCTCGCCCGGCTTTCGCGTGGCTTCCACTGGTAACGCTGCGTTTCGGGGATGCGGCCATTCCGGCGACGCGCCGCCGGGGTCACGACACGTGTTGATGATTTGTTAAGCCGAAGGGCGTAAGCGGACGGTGCCCGGGTACGGTCGGGCGCATGGTTCCTGAGCGCGACCCCGCCGCAACCGCCCTCAACGGCCTCCTTCCCCTTCGTCGTGAATACACGCAGGCCTGGCACGGCTTCGACCGCAACGAAGTGCGCCAGTACCTCGACCACGTCGAGTCCCAGCTGCGCCGGGTGCTCAGCGAACGCGATGCCGCCGCCGCGCAGGCCGCCGCCGCCGCGCGCGACGCCGAGTCGGCCCGGTCGCAGATGGCTTCGCTGGAAGCGCGCATCGAGGAGCTGAAGAAGCCGCCGGAGCGGCTCGAGGACCTCGACGAGCGGATGCAGCGCACGGTCACGCTCGCGCAGGCCCGCGCGGACGAGATCATCAAGCGCGCCGAGGCCGCCGCGGAGAAGACGTGGGCGGGCTCGACCGAGGCGTCGAAGAAGCTGCGCGAGCGGTACACGAAGCTCGTCGCGGAGCTGGACAAGCAGGCCGACCTGCTGCACTCGGAGCACGAGAACGCGCTTTCCGAGACGCGCGCGGAGGTCCGGCGGCTGACCGTCGAGGCGGCCCAGCGGCGCGAGCTGCTGGACAACGAGGCCGAGCGGAAGCGGCGGAAGCTCGAGCGCGAGTTCGAGTCGTCCCTGGCGGCCCAGAAGGCGGCGCTGGAGAAGCACGTCGCCGACCAGCGCACGGCGAGCAAGAACCAGGCCGAGCGCCGGCTCGCGGAGGCGACGGCGGAGGCCAAGCGCCGGCTCGACGAGGCCACGGGAGAAGCCCGGCGCCGCCTCGACGAGGCGACGACCCAGGCGGCCCAGCGCACGACGGCGGCGAACCGCAAGGTCGAGCGGCTGGCGGAGATCCGCGAGCAGGCGCGCAAGAGCCTCGCGGCGGCGGAAGACATCCTCAACCGCAGCGAGACCCAGCTGGCGACGCTGCCGGAGGAAGCGGTGATCACCCAGGCGGCCAAGCTGGTGGGCGGCGACTCGGTGGCGTCTCCGGAGTCCGCGACGACGCCTTCGGCGCCGGTCGTGCCGGTGGTGCAGCCGTCGATCCCGGCTTCGGCCAAGCCGGCGGTGAAGGCCGCGGCACCGTCGAAGCCCGCTCAGTCCGCGAAGCCGGCCAACGCGCCGAGGCAGAACGGCCCGGCGACCAAGCCGGCCAACGGGAACGGCAACGGCGTGAAGCCCCTGTCGCCGACCGCGAGCAAGCCGGGTTCCTGAGGTTTTGAAGTGCCGTGAAGGCCTCCTTACCGGCGTCTATGGCCGGTAAGGAGGCCTTCACGGCTTTCCGGCCTGAGCAGCCCCCGTTTTCACGCTACCGGCGGGCACCGACAGTTCCGGAGCTCCGGCGCGAGTTGTCCACAGCGCCCCAATGTGGCCTTGGTTGCGTTGAACGCACCCAAGGGGCCCTTCGGTGCGTTGAACGCACCGAAGGCCACATTGGGGCGCTTCAGTTGCTGCGGGAGGTGCGGGGCCAGGGGTTCGCGGACTCCAGCTGGGCCGCCAGACCCAGCAGCAGCGACTCTCCTCCCGGGCGAGCCACCAGCTGGACCGACGTCGGCAGGCCCGAGCGGACCGACCGGCCCACCGGGACCGTGATCGCCGGGTAGCCCGCCAGGTTCCACTGGCCCGTGAACCCGGCCAGGCGCGTCGACGGCAGGACGTTCGTCAGCCACCGGCGCTCGTGCCAGCGGCCCGCCTTCACCGGCCAGTGCGACAGCGTCGGCGTCATCAACACGTCGTGGGACTCGAAGAACTCCGAAGCCCGCGAAATCCACCGGTCACGCGTGCGCGAGCGGATCAGGCCCATTCGCTCGATCAACCGGCCCACCCGCACGTGCGTGCGCGTCCGGCGCTGGAGACGGCCGAAGTCGAAGCCCGCGGCCTGCCGAGCCGGGCCCGCGCACCAGCGGGCCGTCATGCCCAGGACCATCGTCGCCGGGTAGCGCGGCGCGGACGGCGACACCGAATGCCCGGCCGACGCCAGCAGCCCCGCCGCCTGCGAGACCGCCGCGACCAGCTCGCGGGGCACCGGCGTGTGCAGCAGCGGCACCGTCGTCGACATCCCGATCCGGGAAGCCGGCGGTGGCGAAACGACAGCCAACGCAGGATCCGAAGCCAGCACCGAGACCAGCAGCGCCGCGTCGGCGACCGTCGTGGCCAGCGGGCCGTGCACCGACATGCCGAACCAGCCGCCTTCGGCCAGCACGTCCGCGCCCGGTTTCAGCCCGACCAGCCCGCACATCGCCGCCGGCAGCCGGACCGAGCCCATGCCGTCCGTACCGTGGGCCAGCGGGACCAGCCCGGCCGCCACCGCCGCCGCGCTGCCACCGGACGAACCACCGGACGCGTACGTCGGGTCCCAGGGGTTGCGGGCGATGCCGTCCGGGGTGTCGCTCATCGGCCAGACGCACAGCTCCGGCACCCGCGTCAGCCCGACGAGCACCGCGCCGGCCGCCCGCAGCCGCGCCGCGATCACGCCGTCCTCCCCGGCAAGCGAAGACGGCCCCGCCAGCGAACCGTGCGACGCGTACTCGCCCGCGATCTCCGTGACGTCCTTGATCGCGACGGGCACCCCGGCCAGCGGCAGCGAAGCGAGATCGGGCCGCCCGGCCACCGAAGCGGCCTCCGCGAGCGCCTCTTCCGCCCGCACCCGGCGGAACGCGCCGACGACGCCGTCCGCCGCGGCGATCCGGTCGAGGGCTTCCTTCGTCACCTGGACCGGATCGAGGTCCCCGGCCCGGACGGAAGCCGCGATTTCTGCAGCGGTCGACACCATGATCGTGACCCTAGCCCACCAAAAGGTGACAGCGGCAAGGAAAACGTCTCAGATCGCGCCCGCCCGCAGCGCGTAGGCGACGGCGTGGGCGCGGTTGCTGAGGCCACAGCGCGTCATCAGGCCGTAGAGGACGTTCTTCACCGTCCGCTCCGAGTAGCACAGCTTCGCGGCGATCTCCTCGGTCCCGAAGCCCTCGGCGACCAGCCGCAGCACGTCACACTCCCGCGCCGCGAGCCCGGACAGCGTGAGCCCGTTCGGCTCCAGGACGTCCTTGCGCATCCGCTGGACCTGCGAAAGGAGCGCCCCCTGCAGCCGCGGCGGCAGGTTGGCCGTGCCGTCGCCCGCGGCGAGCACCGCCGTCACCAGCTCGGCGCCGCCCGTCTCGCGGCGCGGCAGGATCGCCACGACGCCGCTCTCCAGCACCGACATCAGGTCGCTCTCGCGGAAGTGCTCGACCACCAGCACGACGTGCGACGCCTTCGCGGCCCGGACGTCGCCCAGCACCGCCTCGGTGACGTGCTCCTCCATCACCAGCAGCACGTCGGGCACGAGATCGGTGATCCGGACGTCCGGATGCGATTCCAGGAGGGTCACCGCGCCGGCGTGCGTGATCGGGTCCGAGGCGAGGACGGTCACTTCGACGGGCTTCATGGACCCAGTGTGGACGGCCGGTCTTCACGCCTTCCCTATTCCGTCTTCACGCGCGTGAAGAAGTCACCGGACGCCGCGGGCCAGCTCGCCGACCGCCTCCCGGGCCCGCTCCAGGCACCCCGGCATCCGCTCGGCCGCGCGTCCCCAGTCGCGCTTCGCCCGCAGGTACTCCTCGCGCGCTTCGGCGGTCCAGCCGGCCAGCTCCGGCTCCACAGTGGACTCCAGCTCGGCGAGCAGGTCGCCCAGCTCGCCGGTGATCGCCCCCATCCGGTCCAGCACCAGATCGGCGAAGCCGAACTCGAGCTCGCGGCGCGTCATGACCGCCGCTGCCTCGGCACGCCGCCGCCGGTCAGCTCGAACAGCCGGACCAGCCGCGAAAGCATCACGTCGAACTCCTGCTCCCAGTCGCTCATCGCCTGGCCGAACCGCACCGACGCCTCGCCGCGCCACGCTACCTGGGCCATCGCCATCTCGCTGTTGACGTCACGGAGGTGCGCACCGGCCGCCTCGATGGCGTACGCGAAGCGGACAGCGGCGCGCTTCATGTCCTCCGTCGGCTCGGCTGCGGCCATTTGGGGCTCCTCGAAGTCTCGGCGACCCGAGGGTGTCGCACGCCGTGGCCCGGCGGAACCCCGCCCGGCCGCCGTTGCCCGAATGTCCGCCATCCTTGCCTGCCGGTTCACGGGGTCCGCGTATGCTCACGTCAGGCATCCGGCGCGTGACGATTCGTCAGCGCACGAAGGGAGACCGATGTCGGCTGCGGACGGCTCCGCACCGAGACTCCAAATGCTCGGCCCGGTCAAAGCGTGGCAGGGCGAAACGGAGCTCGACCTCGGCTCCGCGCACCGTCGGACGGTTCTCGCCGTACTGGCGATGAACCCGAGCCGCACGGTTTCGCGCGAGGAGCTGATCGACGCCGTCTGGGGCGAGGCGCCGCCGCAGAGCGCCCAGGGCTCCATCTACACCTACGTCTCCGGCCTCCGGCGCGCGCTCGAACCCGGCCGCGCCAAGGGCGAGGGCCCGCAGCTGCTCGCGTCGATCGGGTCCGGCTACTCGCTCCGCCTGGACGCCGGCGCGATCGACGTCCACCGGTTCGAAACCCTGCGGGAACTGGCCCAGCGCAAGCAGTCGGACGGCGACTCGCGCGGTGCTCGCGAAGTCCTCGACGAAGCCCTCGACCTCTGGCACGGCGTCCCGCTGTCGGGCCTGCCCGGGCCGTTCGCCGCCGCCCAGCGCGCGCGGCTGGCCGAGGTGCGGCTGGCGACGATCGAGCGTCGCGCCGAGCTCGTGCTGGAGTCGGGCGGGCACGCCGAGCTCATCGCCGAGCTGACCGCGCTGACCCGCGAACACCCCTTCCGCGAGACGCTGCGCGGCCTGCTCATGCGCGCGCTGGCCCGCTCCGACCGGCGGACCGAGGCGATCGCGGTCTACACCGACGTCCGGGACAGGCTCGTCGAGTCCTCGGGCACCGAGCCGGGCCCCGCGCTGCGGCGGCTGCACGACGAGCTGCGGGAGAAGCCGGCGCCGAAACCACCGCCGGCCGTGCACGTGCCGCGTTCGCCCGTCACGACGATGCCGGAGCGCGCCGATGTCTTCTTCGGCCGGGAGGCCGAGCTGGCCCGGCTGTGCGAAGCCGTCGCCGAACTCGGTGCGGGCACCGGGCGTTCGCTGTGGCTCGAAGGCGAACCGGGCAGCGGCCGGACGGCGCTGCTGGCCGAGCTGCTCGCCATGGCTCAGGACTTCCGGCCCGCCTTCGCGGCGGCGGACGCGCTGGACCAGCGGTTCGCCCTGCGGCCGCTGCTCGACGCGCTGGGCGTGCACCCGCGGGCCA
This sequence comes from Amycolatopsis sp. NPDC051061, assembly GCF_040682935.1. Classification (NCBI taxonomy): domain Bacteria; kingdom Bacillati; phylum Actinomycetota; class Actinomycetes; order Pseudonocardiales; family Pseudonocardiaceae; genus Amycolatopsis; species Amycolatopsis sp. NPDC051061. The sequence continues at coordinate 60,110 of NZ_JBFBBZ010000040.1, read as the reverse complement.
CCGACGAGCGCCGCGCGAACCTGGCCGCCCGGCTCGCCGAGCGGTCCGGCGACGACCCGGTCGACAGCCTGCTGGGGCTGGTCCGCGAGCTGTGCGCGGAGGCGCCGCTGGTGCTCGTGGTCGACGACCTGCACTGGGCCGACGACACCACGCTGCGCGTCTGGCGCCACCTGAGCCGGGAGACGCGGGAGCTGCCGCTGCTGCTGGTCGGCGCGTGCCGGCCGGTGCCACGACCGGCCGCGCTCGACGACCTGCGGGCCGAGCTCGACAACGATGTCACGACCGTGCTCGCGCTGCCGCCGCTGGCCGACGCGGACACGCACGGGCTGGCCACCGAGCTGGTCGGCGCGCCACCCGGGCCCGGGCTGCGGACTCTCGTGTCCCACGGGTCCGGAAACCCGCGCTACGTCAGGGAAATCGTCGAGTCGCTGCTGGCGCAGTCGCTGATCGTGCTCGACGGCGTGCACGCGCACCTCGACGGCAACCCGTACCAGACCATCCCGGCGCCGCTGGGGTCGCGGATCACGCTGTACCTGAGCTTCCTCTCCAGCGGCACCCGCGACACGCTGCGCTGGGCCGCGCTGCTGGGCCGTGAATTCTCCCTCTCGGACATCGCCGTCGCCACCGAACGGCCGCCGACGGCGCTGGTCGGCGCGGTCGACGAGGCGATCACGTCCGGCGTGCTCGTCGAATCGGGCGCCCGGCTGGCGTTCCGGCACCCGCTGCTGCGCCGCGTGCTCTACGAAAAGACGCCCGCGGCGATGCGGGTGGCGCTGCACCGGCAGCTGGCCGAGGCGTTCGCCGCCGCGCGCGCCCCCGCCGACCGCGTCGCCGAGCAGCTCGCGGCCGCGCCCCCGCAGGTCGACCCGTGGGTGACGACGTGGCTGCTGGACAACATCGGCGCGGTCGCCACCGAGACCCCGCGCGTCGCCGTCGACCTGCTGCGCCACGCCGTCACGCAGGGCACGCTGCCGCCGGACGCGCGGGAGACGCTGACCGCGACGCTCGCGCGGCTGCTGTTCTGGCTCGGCCGCGAACCCGAGGCGGAGGCGCGCTCGGTCGTCGCGCGGACATCCGACAGCAAGCGCGCCGCCGAGATGCGCTGGATCCTGGCCTACGTCTACTACCGGCGCGGCGACTTCGCCGAGGCGACGGCCGAGCTGAAGCGGACGCTCGACGACGCCGACGTCCCGGAGATGTGGCGCGGGCGCCACGAGTCGCTGCTGGCCACGCTGGAGCGGCTCGGCGAGGAGACGGCCTTGGCACCGGCGGGGCTGCACCCGCTGGACGACGCGGCGCTGTCCGTGCCGACCCTCGACAGCCTCGACGAGGCCGCCGAGCCCCTGGCCGCCGCCCGGCGCATCGCCGCGACGCGCGCGGTGCCGGGCGAGATGCACCTGGCGGGCGCGGTGCACTACTACTGGCTGGGCCGCTGGTCCGAGGCCCTGTCCGAGCTGGACGCGGTGATCCGCGACGGCGCGGAAACGGCGTCGTACGTCTTGCGCAGCCCGGGTTCGGCGTTGCTGGTGCACGGCGTCGGCGCGCTGATCGCCGGGCACCGCGACGAGCCGGTGCTGGCCCGGACGCACGTCGACGCGGCGGGCCGGCAGCAGTGGCCGCCGGGGCTCGAGCCCGACGGCGGTGACTTCCTGCTCGCGGCCCGGGCGCTGCTGGCCGAGCAGGACGGCCGGCCCGAGGCGGCGCTGGCCGCGTTGCTGCCGCTGCTGGAGGAGAACTACCCGCCGGCGGCGCGCCACCAGTGGCTGCCGGACCTGGTGCGGCTCAGCTTGTGGCTGGGCGAGTCCGGCCTCGCCCAGCGGGCGGTGGGGCTGTTGACTCCGGAGGGCGAGGTACCGCCGGCCCACGCGGCGGCGGCCGCGCACTGCCGAGGGCTGGTGACCGGCGATCCGGAACCGGTGCTGACGGCGGTCACGCACTACCGAGCGGCGGGCCGGCTGCTGAAGCAGGCCAAGGCGACCGAGGACGCGGCGATCCTGCTGGCGGAGTCGGGCAGGCTGGACGACGCGCGGATCGCGTTCCGGGCGGCGCTGGCCAAGTACACGGCGATGGGCGCGGCGTGGGACATGCGGCGCGCGGAGAGCCGGATGCAGCCGTTCGGGATCCGGCGGGCGGGCTCGGTGCGGTCCCGGGCGGTCGCCGGCGAGTGAGGCCGAGACGTCATGAACGACCCTTTCATGTCGTCCGACGCGATGAACGACCCTTTCATGACGTCCGGCACCGGGGCATACCGGTCGGGTGATCGAAACCCGCCACCCGCTAACCCCCTACCGAAGTCGTAACCCATCCCGTCACCGGGCAACCCGGTACGGGCTTGCCACGTCAGTAAGCTCGCCGGAGTAGTCGGCACCGAAAGATGTCCGCCGGGGTCCTGGGGGCCCGCCCCCGGCGGGTTCGTCCCCCGAGGGAACGGCAGGGACATGCGAGGGGAAGCGGACACCGGTCTGCGAGTGGGCTTGCTGGGACCTCTGCGGGCCTGGCGCGGGGCGGCCGAGATCGGCCTCGGCCCCGCCCGTCAGCGCGCGATCTTCGCCGTGCTCGCGGTCAACGCCGGCCGCCCGGTCCCGCGCGCCGAGCTGATCGCCGGTGTCTGGGGCGACTCCGCGCCCGCGAGCGTCGAGGGCAGCGTCCACACCTACGTCTCCGGGCTGCGGCGGGCGCTCGAACCCGGCCGTTCGCGCTGGTCGGCCGCCAGCGTCCTCGTGTCGGACCCCGCCGGGTACTCGCTGCTGCTCGACGAGGACGCGCTCGACGCCGCCGTCTTCGACCGGCATCGCGAACGCGCGCAGCGGCACCTCGATCGCGGTGATCCGCGGGCGGCCGTCACCGAGCTCGACGCCGCCCTCGCGCTCTGGCAGGGGGAAGCGCTCTCCGGCGTGCCCGGCGCGTTCGCCGAACGGCACCGCGAATACCTCGCCGAGCTGCGGCTGAACACCCTCGACCGGCGCGCCCAGGCGCTGCTGGCCCTCGGCGGGCACCTCGACCTCGCGCCGGAGCTGGCGGTGCTGGCCGGCGAGCACCCGCTGCGGGAGTCCCTGCGCGAGTCGCTCATGCTCGCCCTCTACCGCAGCGGCCGGCACGCCGACGCCCTCGACGTCTTCCGCGACGCCCGCGCCACGCTCGTCGGCGAGCTCGGCGTCGAGCCCGGCCCGGCGCTGCAGCGCCTCCACCAGCAGATCCTCGCCCAGGACCCGGGTCTCGACGCGCCCGCCGCGCCCGCCGAGGTCACCGGGCACCGGCTCTTCGGCCGCGAAGCCGAGACGACCCGGCTCGCCGAGCTCGTCGCCGATGTCCGGGCCGGGCGCGGCCGGGCCGTGTGGATCGAGGGCGAGGCCGGGATCGGCAAGTCCGAGCTGCTCACCAGCACCCTGCCGGACGGCCCCGGCTTCCAGCGGTTGTGGGCCGCCGCCGACGAGCTGAGCACGCGCTTTCCGCTGCAGGTGATGCTCGAGTGCCTGGCGATCGACGCGCATTCGGCCGACCCGCGGCGCGCGAAAGTGGCCAAGGAACTCGCCGGCGAGGGGCCGGTGCGGCGCGGCCTCGGGCCGGCCGACCCCGTGCTCGGCGCCGTCGACCGCCTCCTGGCCCTGGTCGACGAGCTGTGCGCGCGCTCGCCGCAGGTCCTCGTGGTCGACGACCTGCAGTGGGCGGACGAGGCGTCCGTGCTGGTCTGGCACCGCCTCTGCGCCGCGACGCGGCAGCTGCCACTGCTGCTCGTGGCCGCGACCCGGCCGGCGCCGGACCGCGCCGAGCTCGCCCAGCTGCGGCGCGGCGTCCAGGCGCGCGACGGCGTGGTGCTCGACCTCGCCCCGTTGACCGGCGAAGACGTCGGACGGCTGATCGAGGACCAGATCGGCGCCGTGCCCGGGCCCGGGCTGCGCGAGCTGGCCGCTCGCGGCGCCGGGAACCCGTTGTACGTCAAGGAAATGGTCGACGTCCTGCTGCGCGCCGGCGCGGTCGAGTTGTCCGGCGGCGAGGCCGACGTCGACGACCCGGCGGAGTTCGAAGCGCCGCGCTCGCTGGTCGCCGCGGTCGACCGGCGGCTCGACTTCCTCCCCGCCCGGACCCAGGAAGTGCTGCGCTGGGGCGCGCTGCTGGGCATGGAGTTCGCCGTCGGGGACATCGCCGCGGTGCTCGGCACCCGGCCGTCGGACCTGCTGGAGCCGCTGGAAGAGGCCGTCGCCGCGAACGTCCTCATCGACACCGGGACGCAGCTGGCGTTCCGGCACCCCCTGCTGCGGCAGGCGCTTTACGACCGGCTGCTGGCCGGGACGCGGGCGGCTTTGCACCGGCAGGCCGCGGAAGCGCTTGCCGGGATCGGTGCCCCGGTGAAGCGCGTCGCCGAGCAGCTGGTGGCCGCACCGGCCACTGTGGACGAATGGGTGCTGGACTGGCTCGCCGCGCACCACGCGGCCGTGTCCAACCGGGCGCCGCTGATCGCCGTCGAGCTGCTGGAACGCGCGTTGGCCGCCGGGGCAGGCCCGCGGCGCGAAGTCCTGCTCGTGGCGCTGGTCAAGGTGCTGTTCCGGCTGGAACGCAACCCGGAATCCCTGGCGCAGCAAGCTCTCGACGTCGCCACCGAGCCGGACACCGCCGAAGAGATGCGCCACGTCCTGGCGGCGCTGCGGCACCGCCGGGGCGACACCGAAGGCGCGGTCGGGATCCTCGCCGCGTCGGTCGACGACCCGGCCGTGCCGGAGCTCTGGCGGGTCAAGCACCGGCAGCTGCTGGCGAACTTCCGCCGCGGCGATCTGTCCGATTTGGACACCGCGGAAAAAGCCGCGTACGAGACCAAGTCCTTCGCCGGCGGCGACCGGTACCTGACGGCGCACGCGCTGCAGTCGTTGTGGCTGGTCGATTCGGTGCGCCGCGAGCACGACTCCGCGCTCACGCACATCGACGCGGCGATCGAGGCCGTCGGCGACGAGCACGAGCTGGCCGACCTGCACCTCGACCTGCTCGACAACCGCGTGTTCACGCTCCAGAACCTCGACCGGCTCGCCGAGGCGGACGCGGCCCTGCGCGCGGCGGGTGACGTCGCGGTGCGGCACTCGATGCCGGTCGGGCTGCAGGTGTCCGTCGCGGTGCACCGGTACTGGGAAGGCCACTGGGACGAGGCCCTGGTCGAACTGGACACGGTCACCGAGGACGGCCCGGCGATCACGTTCTACGGCCTGCGCGAGCCCGGCCCGGCGGCCCTGCTGCTGCACGGCGTCGCGGCGCTGATCGCGGGCCGCCGCGACGACCGCGCCCAGGCGGCGGCCCACCTCGACGCGGCGGAGGAGTACGCCCCGGCGACCGGCGCCGAGCGCGAGAGCTTCGACTTCCTGCTGGTCGCGGACGCCCTCGCGGCCGAGCAGCGCGGCGACCGGGTCCGCGCGATGGCCGTCCTCGAGCCGATCCTGAACCCGACGTACGCGCAGATGATGCTGCGCCACCAGTGGCTCCCGACGTTCGTGCGGCTGGCGATGGAGCAGGGCGACGTCGTCCGCGCCCGCCGCGCACTGGAGGTCTGCGAGGAGGAGGCGGCGAAGGAGCGACGCCCGGCGCGGGCGCACGCGGCGGTGTCGTGGTGCCGGGGCCTGATCGAAGAGGACCCGGCGGCGGCGCTCGCGACGGCGGAGCACTTCCGCGCGGTCGGCCGCCGCCCGGAGCTGGCTTCCGTGCTCGAGGACGCGGCGGAGCTGCTGGCCCGCTCGGGCCGACTGGACGCGGCGCACGCGGCGTTCGATGAGGCGGCGGAGATCTACACGACGTTGGGAGCGCGCTGGGACCTGCGCCGGGCGGAGACCCGGCTGCGGCGGCTGGGTGTCCGGCGCGGGGCGTTGTTCTCCGCGGTCCGGCCGGGGCACGGCTGGGAATCGCTGACGCCGATCGAGGTCCGGATCGCGAGCCTGGTCGCGGAGGGCCGGTCCAACCCGGACATCGCGGCGGAGCTGTCGTTGCCACGGCGGACGGTGCAGGCCCACGTGACGCGGTTGCTGGGGAAGCTGGAGACGCCGTCACGCTCGGGCGTCGCCGACGCCTTCCGCCAGCAGCGGCCCTAGCGCGTTGGCCCGGGCGACCCGGCCGAGGAACCGCCCCGAGTCCTTCACCGTCCGCGCCTGCGTCTCGAAGTCGACGTGCACCAACCCGAACCGCTGCGAATACCCCATCGCCCACTCGAAGTTGTCCAGCAGCGACCACGCGAAGTACCCCCGCACGTCCGCACCGAGACGGATCGCGTCGTGCACCGCGCGGACGTGCTCCATCAAGTAGTTCACCCGGGCCGCGTCGTGCACCCGGCCGGATGCCGGCTTGTCCACAAAGGACGCGCCGTTCTCCGCCACCACCAAAGGCAAGCCGGACCGCGCTGAAAGCCAGCCGAGCAGGTCCGTGAACACCGCAGGCGCCTGCTCCCACCCGAACGCCGTCAGCGGCCCCACCGCCGGCAGCACGTCCAAGCCTCGCAACCCCGGCAGCGGGCAGTTGCCGTGCACCGAAAGATCCTCGAGGGGCGTCACCCGCGCCGGCGCGTAGTAGTTCACGCCCAGCCAGTCGATCGCCGCCGCGATGGTGTCCGTGTCGCCGTCGCGCACCGAAGCCGCGAACCGACCGCCGTGGTGCTCGACGTCTGCCACCACGTCCGCCGGGTAACCGCGGCCCAGCACCGGGTCCAGGAAGAACCGGTTGTGGATCCCGTCGAACTTCCGCGCCGCTTCGAGGTGTGCCCGCGACGTGCCGTCCGCCAACGCCGGCGCGAAGTTCAGCGCCAGCGAGAACTCCTGCCCCGGCCGCGCCGCCGAAGTCAGCGCCTCGTCGCCAGCCCGTGCCCCAGCAACAGGTGGTGCGCCGCGACCAGCGCCGTGTCGTAGTCCTGGACGCCCGGCGCGTGCACCCCGCTGCCGTACCCCAGGAACGCCGCGCAGAACGGCTCGTTGATCGTCGTCCACTGGTCGACGCGGTCACCCAGGGCGTCGTGAACGAAGGAAGCGTAGTCCGCGAACCGATAAGCCGTGTCACGCGCGGGCCAGCCGCCCTCGTCTTCCAGCGCCTGCGGCAGGTCCCAGTGGTACAGCGTCAGCACCGGCACGACGTCGCGGCGCAGCAGCTCGTCCACCAGCCGGTCGTAGAACGCCAGCCCGGCCGGCGACGGCGTCCGCCCGTCCGGCATGACCCGCGGCCACGCCACCGAAAACCGGTACGCACCCAGCCCCAGATCCGCCAGCAGCCCGATGTCCTCGGGAAACCGGTGGTAGTGGTCGCACGCGACCTCGCCCGACACACCGCCGAGGACAGCACCCGGCCGCGCCGCGAAAGTGTCCCAGATGGACGGTCCGCGGCCGCCCTCGGAGACGCCGCCTTCGACCTGGTAGGACGCGGTCGCCGCGCCCCACAGGAAGCCCGGCGGGAAGGAAAGACCGGTCATACTGGCGCCCCTTTCAGGATCCCCCGGACGATGTGGCGGCCCAGCAGCAGGAACAGCGCGATCACGGGCAGCACGCCCACGGTCGCGCCGGTGAGCATGAGCGCGTAGTCGGTGTAGTAGCCGCTGGCCAGCTGCGACAGGGCGACCTGCACGGTCGGTGTTTCGTTCGGGTCGAGTACCACCAGCGGCCAGAAGTAGTCGTTCCACGCGGCCATGAACGTCAGCATCGCCAGCACCGCGGCCGCCGGGCGCAACGCGGGCACCGCCACGTGCCAGTAGGTGCGCAGGGTCGAACAGCCGTCGACGGTCGCCGCGTCGACGAGCTCGGCGCCGATCGCGTTCTCGCACGCCTGGCGCATCCAGAACACGCTGAACGCGCTGAGCAACCCCGGCACGATCACCGCTTCGAGCCGCCCGTACCAGCCGAGTTCGCCGACCACCAGGTAGAGCGGGATGACGCCGAGCTGCGCCGGCACCATCGCCGAGCCGACTACCAGCAGGAACAGCGTGTTGCGGCCCCGGAACCGCAGCCGCGCGAAGGCGAACCCGGCCAGGCTCGCGAGCACGACGTTGGACACCATGACGGTGCCCGCGACGATCAGCGAGTTGCCCAGCGCCAGCCAGAAGTCGACGGTGTCGAACACGCGCCGCACGTTCTCGACGAGGTGCCCGCCCGGCAGCAGGATCGGTGCCGTCTCGCCGATCGCCGAGTTGTCCCGAGTGGACACCACGAACGACCAGTACAGCGGGAAGATCGACGCGCCGAGCACGCCGATCAGCACCACGTAGACCCAGCCGCCGGGGCGTCTCACGCCGACCTCACGAACCGGCGCACGAGCCGGTAGTTGGCCAGCGCGAAGAGCGCGCAGATCACGAACATCACCCAGGTCAGCGCGGCCGCGTACCCGGCGTCGAAGTGCGTGAAGCCCTTCTCGTACAGGTACATCACGAGCGTCTGGAACTGGCGGTCGTTGCCGCCGGTCCCGCCCGACCCGCCGGCGTCGAACAGCTGCGGCTCGGCGAACAGCTGCAGGCCGTTGACCGTGCCGGCGATGGCGGTGAAGGCCAGCGCGGGCCGGATGCCCGGCACCGTGATCGACCAGAACGTCCGCCAGCGCGAGGCGCCGTCGATGGCCGCGGCCTCGTAGAGGTCGCCAGGCACGGCTTGCATCGCGGCCAGGTAGATCAGCGCGTTGTAGCCGGTCCAGCGCCAGAGCACCATCGACGCCACCGCGAGGTGCGACGTCCAGGTCCCGGCCTGCCAGTTGACCGGCGCGACGCCGAACCAGCCGAGAACCTCGTTGACGACGCCGTAGTCGCGGCTGAACAGCTGCCCGAACACGAGCCCGATCGCGACGACGGACACGACGTTCGGCAGCAGGATCCCGGTGCGCCACCAGGTCGCGCCGCGCAGCGGGCGGTCCAGCAGCGCCGCGATGCCCAGCGCCAGCAGGAACTCCGGGACCGCGGCGAGCAGGAAGATGCCGACGGTGTTGACGAGCGCGTTGTAGAAGTTCGGGTCCGCGAGCAGCGCGCCGTAGTTCCCCAGGCCGAGGTAGCCCTGGTCGCCCTCCAGCAGGTTCCAGTCGTGCAGCGACACCCACGCCGTGTAGAGCAGCGGGAAGGCGCCGAAGACGACGAACAGGCCGAAGAAGGGCGCGACGAACAGCAGCGGCGTGGCCTTGCGGTCGAAACGGGCGAGCCGGTGGTGCACGCGCGCTACTTCAGGGCGGCTTGCGCCTGCTGGACGGCTTCCGCCCAGGCCTGGTCGACGCCGTCGGTCTGGTCCTCGATCCGCCCGAGCGCGCGGCCGAACTCCGGCCGGACGTCGGCGTCGCGCAGGCCGCGGTAGTTCGGCCGCAGCTGATCGGCCGACGCGGCGAAGATCCGCCCGATCGGCGCGTCCCCGAAGTACGGGTCGGTGTGCGCGACGACCTGCGGGTCCGCGTAGACCGACGGCTCGCTGGGCAGGATGCCGTCGGAGAGGAAGAGCTTCTTCTGCTGCTCCGGCGCGGTCAGCCAGCGCGCGAGCTCGTACGCCTCCTTCGGGTGCGCGCTCTGCTTCGGCACGGTCAGGAACGAACCGCCCTGGTTGCCGCTCTTGCCGGGCACGGTCGTGACGTCCCACTTGCCCTTGGTGCCGTCGCCGCCGGCTTCCTTGATCTGGCTGAGCATCCACGCCGGGCAGGCGACGGTCGCGAACGAACCCTGCTTGATCGCGACGTTCCAGGCCTGCGTGAACGTCGTCGCGGCCGCCGTCTGCCCCTTCGCGGCGATCCCGCCGGAGAGGGTGAAGGCGTTGTGGACGCTGGGGTTGCGGTCGCCGATGAACGAGTCGTCCCGGGCCGAAAAGTAGTTCTCGGGCGACTGGTTGAGCATCGCCGTGTAGACGGTCCCGGCCGAGTCGGCGAACTTCACGTTCGGTGTCTTGTCCGTGAACCGCTGGGCGGTCGCGGCGTAGGCGTCCCAGTCCGGCATCAGCTTCGCGACCTCGTCGCGGCCGGTCGGCAGGCCCGCGGCCTGGAACAGGTCGCGCCGGTAGCAGAGGGCGAGGCTGCCCATGTCGGTGCCGAGCCCGAGGACGAACGCGCCGTCGGTGCCCTGCGCCCACTTCCAGGGCGCCCACTGCTTTTCGAGATCCCCCGCGCCGAAGGAGGCGAGGTCGGTGAACTTGTCCTTCGCCTTCCGGTACTGCGGGATGTACTGCTCTTCGATCGCGACGACGTCGGCGGCACCGTGGCCGGTCGCGAGCTGCGTCGCGAGGCCCTTGTGGTGGGTGTCGAAATCGGTGACGCGGTTCTGCACCGTGATGTCCGGGTGCAGCTTCTGGTACTCGGCGATCAGGGGTGCGTAGCCGAATTCGCCGAAGGTGGCGATGGTGAGCTTCGTCGGGCCCCCGTCGTCACCGGGGCTGCAGGCGGCGAGCGGGATCAACGCGGCGACCGCGACGGCGGTCCGGCGGACGATCGTGCGCAACGGGCTTCCTCAGATCACACCGGCCCGCACGGCGTAGGCGACCGCGTGCGGCCGGTTGCGCAGATTGAGCCGGTTGGTCATGGCGTAGATGACGTTCTTCACGGTCCGCTCCGAGTAGCAGAGCTTGCCCGCGATCTCCGCAGTGTCCCAGCCTTCGGCCATCAGGCGAAGCACATCCACCTCGCGCGGCGTCAACGCGGCGGGGGTGCCCGCGTGGGCCAGGGCCTCGACCTGGTCGCGCAGCGACGTCGTGCGTCCCCGCGCGGCGGCCAGCACGCTGTCGGTGAGCCGGTCGAGCGCGGTCCGCGGCAGCACGACGGAGACGTGGCAGTCGGCGAGCAGGCTCAGGTGCCCGGGGTCGACCTGCCCGGCGACCAGCACGATCGCGGCGGGCGACTCGGCGGAGGCGGCCCGCAGCGCGGCGATCACCTCGCGGTCGACCTGCCCGACGGCGAACACGAGCACGGCCGCCTCGCCCCGCCGGGCGCGCGGCACGACCAGCAGCTCCGGCCGGGACTTCAGGTGGTTGATCAGTCCCGTGAGCGCGATCGGGTCCGAAGCCCACGCCGCCACTCGCACCTGGTCCATCGAGGCCCCTCCCCACTGTCCGTGTCCTGGTGGTGCCAGTCTGCTGAGGGCGCCTTCACGAATTCTCTAACCGCGGTGCAGCCCTTCTTCACATCGTGAAGCGGGCCGTCGACTACCGTCGTGGGGCACACCGACGAGTGAAGGGACCGATGAACCGCCGACGTCCGGCCGCCTTGGGGGTGGCGCTCTGCATCGCTGTCGTGAGTTCCCTGGTCACGGGCTGTCAATCGGACACCGTGTCCGGGCTGGCGGTCCCGCGGTCGCCGGTTCCTCCCCCGTCTTCGGCACGAACGGTCGCCCCGGCTTCCCCGGCCCCGACGTCGAGCCTGACCCGGCCCGGTGACTGCGCGTCGCTGGTCAACGGCCTCGACGTCCGCGGCCAGGTCGCGCAGCTGGTCATCGTGGGCGTGTCCGGCGACGACCCGGGCGCCACGGTGTCGCTGGTGCGGGACAACCAGGTCGGCGGGATCTTCATCGGCGGTAACGCAACAGCGTTGTTGAAAGATCGTTCGCTCGACGCCGTCCAGGCCGTGGCCAAGCTGCCGGTGGCGGTGTCGGTCGACGAAGAGGGCGGCCGCGTCCAGCGCATCGACGATCTCGACGGCGACTTCCCGTCGGCCCGCGTGCTGGCCGCGACCAAGACCCCGGCCGAGGTCCGCGCGCTGGCCGCCGACCGCGGCCGCCGGCTGCGTGCCCGCGGGGTGACCGTCGACTTCGCGCCGGACACCGACGTCACCGACGCCCCGGACGACGACGTCATCGGCGACCGGTCCTTCAGCCCCGACCCGAACCGCGTGAAGACGTACGCCGCGGCGTTCGCGGCGGGCCTGCGCGACGGGGGTGTCCAGCCGGTGCTGAAGCACTTCCCGGGCCACGGCCACGGCTCGGGCGACTCGCACAAGGGCACGGTCGTGACGCCGCCGCTCGCGCAGCTGCGGACGCTGGACCTGGTGCCGTACCGGAACCTCGCGGACTACGGCCCGGTTTCGGTGATGGTCGGCCACCTCGACGTCCCCGATCTGACCGGCGGCGTCCCGGCGTCGATCTCGCCGGCCGCCTACCAGCTGCTGCGGACCGAGTTCAAGTTCACCGGCCTGGTCCTGACCGACGACCTCGGCGCGATGAAGGCGATCACGGCGCAGTACTCGCTGCCGGACGCCGTGCTGAAGGCGTTGCAGGCCGGGGCGGACGAGGCGTTGTGGTCGTCCGGGGGCCGCGTGGACGAGGTGCTGAACCGGCTGGAGCAGGCCGTGAAGTCCGGAGAGCTGCCGAAAGCGCGCGTGCAGGAGTCGGTGACGCGGGTGCTGCGCGCGAAGGGCGTCTGCGGCTGAGCCTGCCTAGACTCCTTCGCGGAACAGCACCTACTTGAGGAGCGGCATGGCGAACCTGGGCGGCACGTTCACCCTCGGCGGCGAAGTCCCCGTGACCCGCATGGGGTACGGCGCCATGCAGCTGGCCGGCCCGGGTGTCTGGGGGCCGCCGCGCGACCACGACAGCGCCGTCGCCGTGCTGCGCGAAGCCGTCGAAAGCGGTGTCACCCACCTCGACACCAGCGACTACTACGGCCCGCACACCGTGAACGCGCTGATCAAGGAAGCCCTGCACCCGTACCCGGACGCGCTGACCATCGTCACGAAGGTCGGCGCGCGACGCACGCCCGACAAGGCGTGGCCGCCCGCGCTGTCCGCCGACGACCTGACGCAGGCCGTGCACGACAACCTGCGCAACCTCGGCGTCGACGCGCTCGATGTGGTGAACCTGCGGCTCAGCAACAACGCCGGCGACTACCCCGTGCCGATGTCGCTCGCCGAACCCTTCGGGGTGCTCGCCGAGCTGCGGCAGCAGGGGCTCATCCGGCACCTGGGCGTCAGCCACGTCAGCGCCGAGCAGCTCGAGGAGGCGAAGGCGATCGCGCCCGTCGTCTGCGTGCAGAACCAGTACAACCTCGCGCACCGCGAGAACGACGCCCTCGTCGACCAGTGCGCCGCCGAGGGCATCGCCTTCGTGCCGTACTTCCCGCTCGGCGGGTTCAGCCCGCTGCAGTCGGGGATCCTCGACGACTGCGCCGACCGGCTCGAGGCGACGCCGATGCAGGTCGCGCTGGCCTGGCTGCTGCAGCGGTCGACGTCGATGCTGCTCATCCCGGGGACGTCGTCGCTCGGGCACCTGCGTGAAAACCTCGCCGCGGCTTCGCTCGAACTGCCCGCCGAAGTGCTGGCCGACCTGGACCGGATCGGCACCGCCTGATCGCTACGCTGAGCGTCCGAACAAGTACGAGAGCGGAGGACTGCGTGGCGAACTGGGGCGATCTGGTCGCTTACATCAGGCAGGAATACCGGGTGGTGCGCGACGACCCCGACGAGCTCCGCATCCGGCTGATCTTCGGCGACGACCCCGACACCGAGCAGCGGGCCCAGATCATGGTGATCGCCCGCGAGATCCTCGACCAGCGCGAGGACTGGGTCCAGATCGCGACGCCGTTCGCCCGCCACGACGAGGTCGACCTCCTCGACGTGCTGACCGAGGTCGGCAACTCGACGGTCGTGGGCGGGCTCGCGGTGATGGGCGATCACCTGGTCCTGCGCCACTCGCTGCCGCTGGTCAACCTGGACATCAACGAGTTCATCGACCCCCTCGAGCTGGTGGCCGGCGCGGCCGAGCTGCTGGAGCAGCAGTTCACCGGCCGCGACGACTATTGAGCGGGATCACCGCCACGGCGGCGGCCACGGTCAACCCGGCGGCGACGCCGAAGGCCGCGGTCGCCGTCCCGGTGCGCAGGTAGAGCCCGCCGAGGAGGGCGACGCCCAGGGTGCCGCCGAGTTGCTGCACGGCGTTGAGCAGCCCGGCGGCCGAGCCCGTCTCGTGCGGCCGGACGCGGTGCAGGGCGGCGGCGAAGAACGGGACGGTGAACGTCCCCATCCCGAGGCCGCACAACACCAGCGCCGGCGTCAGTCCGCCGGCGACGGCGAGGATCCCGATCAGCAGCAAGGCCAGTCCGGCGAACATCACGCGGGCGCCGAACTCCGGCACCAGCCAGGAGCCGGCGAACCACGACGACACCGCGAGCCCGGCCGAGAGCGGCAGCAGCGTCAGGCTCGCGGTGCGGACGTCGACGCCGTCGCCGAGCTGCAGCCGCATCGGGACGAGGAGCATCAGCCCGGTCATCACCGCGAAGTACAGCAGCGACCCGGCGAGCGCGGCCGGGAACCCGCGGTGGGCGAACAGGCTCGGCTCCACCAGCGGCGCGGGCGTGCGGCGCTGCTGGAACCCGAGCGCGACGAGCAGCGTGGCCCCGGCGGCGAGCAGCGGCCACGACGTCCCGGCCGGGCTGATCAGCGGGTAGACGAGCAGGCCGGCGCCGGCGACGACGAGCGCGGTGCCGACGAGGTCGAGCTTCGGGCGCACGGCGGCTTTGTCCTCGCGCAGGAACCGCGCGGCGAACAGGACCGCCAGGCCGAGCGGGACGTTCACCAGGAACACCGCCCGCCACGACAGCGCCTGCGTCAGGACCCCGCCGAGCAGCGGTCCGGCGACCGCGGACAGGCCCATCACCGGGCCGATGCTGCCGAGCGCCTTCGCGAGTTCGTCGCCGTCGAAGAGCGCGCGAATGAGCCCGATCGTCTGCGGGATGATCAGCGCCGCCGCCGCGCCCTGCACCGCGCGGGCGCCGATCAGCAGGCCGGCGTCCGGCGCGGCCGCGCAGACCAGCGACGCGAGCACGAAGGCCGTGACGCCGATCTTGAACGCTCTCGCCCGGCCGAAGACGTCGCCGAGCCGGCCGCCGGTGATCAGGAGGGCCGCGAACGGCAGCGTGTAGGCCGCGCTGAACCACGGGATGTCGGCGGCCGGGCCGGGCAGGCCGGCGTGGATCACCGGGCCGGCGACCTGCACGATCGTGGCGTCGAGCAGGTTCATCGCTTCGGCGGCGAGCAGCACGGCCAGTGCAGCCCAGCGGTGCCGGTAGCGGGTCGTGGTCGGCAAGAGGTACCCCCTTTCGGTCGCCGCCGACCTTGGCCCGCTTCCCGTCACGACTTCCACTCATCGCGGTCGTCTGGCTGATTTCTTCCACGTCGTGGGCTTTGATGAGGGATATGACCGCACTCGACGACGTCGATCGCGCGTTGATCCACGCGCTGCATCTCGACGGCCGGGCGCCGTTCACGAAGATCGGCGACGCCCTCGGCGTCTCGACCCAGACGGTGGCGCGGCGCTATCGACGGCTACGCGCCGAAGCGTCGCTTCGCGTCGTGGGGCTGCCGGACCCGCAACGCGCCGGGCAAGCCGAATGGATGATCCGGTTGACGGCGACCCCGAACACCGCACGCGACGTCGCGCTCGCCCTCGCGCGGCGCGCCGACACCGCGTGGGTCAAGCTCGTGTCGGGCGGCACCGAGATCTGCGTGAACGTGTCCACGCCGGCCGCGAGCGACCATTCGCTGCTGCTGCGGGACATCCCGCGCTCCGCGAGCATCACGGCGGTCTCAGCGCACCAGCTGCTGCACCGGTACTTCGGCGGCCCGACGGCGTGGCTGGGGCGGGCCCAGGCTCTCGACGCGGCGCAGATCGCCGCGTTGACCCCGGCCTTCTCCGGCGACGGCAAGCCGCTGACCGGCGACGACGCCGCGCTGATGGCCGCGTTGCAGCGCGACGGCCGGGCGAGCCTGGCCGAGCTGGCGACGGCCACCGGCTGGTCCGCGGCGACCGTCGCGCGCCGGCTGGCCGACCTCCAAGCCGGCGGCACGGTGTTCTTCGACCTGGAGGTCGACCCGGCCGCGCTGGGCGCGACGACCCACGCGCTGCTCTGGATGGCGGTCGCCCCGGCCCACCTCGACGACGTCGCCCGGCAGCTGGCCGGCCACCCGGAGCTGGCGCTCGTCGCGGCGACGACCGGGACGGCCAACCTGGTCGCGCACGCGCTCTGCCCGGACGCGGCGGCGCTGCACCACTACCTGACCCGCCGGCTGGGAGCGCTCGACGCCATCCGCGCCCTGGAGACGGCGCCGGTCCTCCGGACGATCAAGGCGGCCGCGTCCCGCTGAAGCTTTCCCGAGAAAGCGGCGGGTCACCGCGACGTGGGGATCCGCACCCGCGCGACCGGGGGCAGCTGCAGGATTCGCTGCAGCCGGGCCCGGCCCAGCCGGTGGAGCATCTCCCCGAGCTCCTCCGGCGCGATACTGCTTTCGAGGTCGAGCCGCGTCACCTTGACGACGCGGTCGATCTCCGCGGCGGGGAGCCGCCCCGTGAACTCCCCGGCCAGCCACACCCCGACTTCTTCGACGACGTCGTTCGCCAGGTGGCTCCGTACGGTCATCGCTCTCGCTCTCCTCGTTCCGGATCGCCTTCGCCCAGGTCGAGCCCGGAAAATTCGGGTCCGACGCAGGTCCGACGACCCCGGTCGGGAGCCATGACGCCGAATCGCCGAAATTCGGGGCAGAAAAGCTTTCCGTGTCCGGACCGGTGAGTACCGTGACGACTTCTTGTCACTCACATGGGCTGTTCGACGCCTCAAGTTGTCGGCCGATCGGGTGGAAAACAGTGAAACGGTGCCGGCAACCGCGCGCGCGTCGGGACTCTGGAGATGTCCGGCAGTGCGGGCGTTCCCGTGCGGGACGCGGAAACGGAGACGCGATCCATGGCCCGGTACGACCGGACCGACCTCGGGGCGTACAGCCTGGGGCTGCTCGACGCCGTCGACACGGCGCGGGTGGAGCGGCACCTTTCGGCGTGCCCGGACTGCCGCCAGGAAGTCCGGGAGTTCGAGGCCGTCCGCTCGATGCTCGACCACCTGGGCCGCGCTCAGTCCACTTAGGACGGACCGCGGAAACTGTCGGTGGCCGCCGGTAGCGTGCGCGCCGTGACCGACTTCCTGACCACTACGCGCCACACCTATTCGATCGTCGCCGAGAGCTACGACCGGTTCGTGCCACCCATCGCCGAGGACGTGCAGGACCGCGCGCTGCTGACGGCGTTCGCCGACCTCGTCCGCGGGGCCGGCCCGGTCGCCGACCTCGGCTGCGGAACCGGCCGGGTGACGGCGTACCTGGCTTCGGCGGGCCTCGACGTCGCCGGGATCGACCTGTCGCCGGAGATGCTCGCCGTCGCCCGCCGCGACCACCCGGACCTGCGGTTTTCCGAAGGGTCGCTGCTCGCGCTGGACCTGCCGGACGGCGGCCTCGCGGGCGCGGTGGCGTGGTACTCGATCATCCACACCCCGCCGGCCCGGCTGCCGGAGGTGTGCGCGGAGCTGTTCCGCGTGCTGGCCCCGGGCGGCTACCTGCAGCTGGGGTTTCACGCCGGCGACCGGCACCACCACCGCACCGACGGCTACGGGCACGAGGGCTTCTCGCTGGACATCTACTGGCTGCCGCTGGAGCGGGTGTGCGAGCTGGTGGTGGACGCCGGGTTCGAGGTCGTGACGCAGGTGCTGCGCGACCCGGCGGCGCGGGTGCCGCAGGGACGGGTGCTGGCGCGGAAACCGGCCGGAGAGTCCGCGGCGTAGCGGCGTCGCGAATGACTCATTCGAGACCTCCGGCGCCCCGAATGAGTCATTCGCGACGCTTGAGGAGCCGCCGGAACCGCACCGCCAACCGGTTCAACTCGGGAGTCGTTCGCGCAGACCCCGTGCCCGGAACACCGGAATCCTTGACTGGACTAGACCAATCTGCTCTAGTGACCGGTGTCACCCTCGTCCCGGCCGGATGAGCACATCCCCTCCGACACCGGGCGCCCCCCGCGCCCGGACTGCGTCGTGGCCGAAGGAGTAAGCCAGTCTTGAGAAGACGTCTTGTCGCGGTCCTGTCAGCATTCGCCGCCGCCGCCGCACTCGTGCTCGGCGTGCCCGCCGCCACCGGTCAGGCCCCCCAGGCCGCGGCCGCCGCCTGCAGCGGGCCCAACTGGGTCGCCGGCCAGTGGTACGACGTGGGCGCGGTCGTCAAGTACACCAACGGCAGCTACTACCGCGCCAAGAACGCGAATCCGGGTTACGACCCGATCATCAGCACCTGGTACTGGGAGCCCTACAGCTGTGACGGCGGGGGCGGCGGGACCACCTGCAACGCCCCCAACTGGGTCGCCGGCCAGTGGTACGACGTCGGTGCCATCGTGCGCTACACCAACGGTGGCTACTACCGCGCCAAGAACGCCAACCCGGGCTACGACCCGATCATCAGCACTTGGTACTGGGAGCCCTACTCCTGCGGCGGCGGCACCGACCCGGGCAACCCGGGTTCGTTCGTCGTCAGCGAAGCCCAGTTCAACCAGATCTTCCCCGGCCGCAACAGCTTCTACTCCTACAGCGGCCTGACCGCGGCCCTGTCGGCCTACCCCGGCTTCGCTAACACCGGCAGCGACACGGTGAAGAAGCAGGAAGCCGCCGCGTTCCTCGCGAACGTCAACCACGAAACCGGCGGGCTCGTCTACATCGTCGAGCAGAACACGGCCAACTACCCGCACTACTGCGACACCAGTCAGCCCTACGGCTGCCCCGCCGGCCAGGCCGCGTATTACGGCCGCGGCCCGATCCAGCTGAGCTGGAACTTCAACTACAAGGCCGCCGGCGACGCCCTCGGCATCGACCTGCTCGGGAACCCCTGGCAGGTCGAGCAGAACGCGGCCGTCGCGTGGAAGACCGGGCTCTGGTACTGGAACACCCAGAGCGGCCCCGGCACGATGACCCCGCACAACGCGATGGTCAACGGCCGCGGCTTCGGCGAGACCATCCGCAGCATCAACGGCTCGATCGAATGCAACGGCGGCAACCCCGCCCAGGTCGAGAGCCGGGTCTCGAAGTACCGCCAGATCAGCTCCGTCCTCGGCGTCGACCCCGGCGCCAACCTCTACTGCTGACCTGACACGAGCGGCTCACCCGTCCACCGGGTGAGCCGCTCGTCCAGCAGGCGGCTCACCGCCGCGTAGTGGTCGTTCAGGTAGAAGTGCCCGCCCGCGAACGACTCCAGCTCGAAACCGCCGGACGTGTGCGCCGCCCACCGCCGCGCCTCCGCCTCGGTGACCTTGGGATCCCGGTCGCCGACCAGCGCGAAGATCGGGCAGCCGACGTCGGGCCCCGGCCGGTAGCGGTAGGTCTCCGCCGCCTTGTAGTCGTTGCGCAGCACCGGCAGCACCATGCGGACGAGCTGGGGGTGTGCCAGCACCCGGGCATCCGTGCCGCCCAGCCTCCCGACGTCGGCGAGCAGTTCGTCGTCACCTCGCTCGTGGATCCGCACCGCGCGGGGCGCCGACGGGGCGCGGCGGGCCGACACGAACAAGCCGAGCGGCCCGGGCCCGAGCCGCCGCGCGACCTCGAAGGCCAGGCTGGCGCCCATGCTGTGCCCGAAGAACGCCACCGGCCCGGCGACCTCGGCGGCGAGCGCGTCCGCCAGCCGGTCGGCGAGCACGGACAGGTCGTCCACCAGCGGTTCGGCGTGCCGGTCCTGCCGGCCCGGGTACTGCACGGCCAGGACGTCGACCGCGGGGGCCAGCGCGGCCGAGAGCGGGTGGAAGTAGCTCGCCGCCCCGCCGGCGTGCGGGAAGCACACGAGCCGCGGCGCGCCGGGCGTCGCCGGGTGGAAGCGCCGCAGCCACGTGGGGGAATCGGTCATACCGGCGAATGTCCCAGGCCGGCCCGTGCGGAGTCGACGCCAATCGTGCGGAAGTCGGGCGGGTCCCGGCGCCGGGCCCGTACTGCCGTAAGACCGCCGGAGCAGACCACCGACTTTGCCGGGACCCGGCCCTCCTCAGGGAGTCACCCGGCCCGCCACAGCGCGGGGACGGCCGGGGGTTCCCAGCCCGGCTGGGCGGTGTGCCCCTGCAAGCACACGTAGCCCTGGCCGCCGTAGGTGACCCGGGCACCCGCCGCGTAGCTGGTGCCCGCCGTCCAGCTGGTGCCCCCGGGCGGCGTGGAGGTCGGCGGCGTCGACGTCGGCGGGGTCGACGTCGGGTTCTGCGGGACGTTCAGCACGAAGTCGAACGCGGCCTCCTTCGCGGAGCCGTTGTCCCGCACGGTCATCAGCAGCCGCGCGTCGAAGATCGTGTCGGTGTTGTTCCGCGGCTCGTTCGGGAAGTAGAGCTGGGTGGTCAGGATCGGCCGGCCGGGTGCCTGGACCTTGACGTGGATGTGCCGGGTGCGGCCGGGGTAGAGCCCGGGCACGATCGTCGAGAGCCGGAACGCGCCCTGGGCGTCGGTGTACTGGTGGCCGCGGAAGGTGTAGCCGGTGTTGTCGTAGGCGCCGTTGACGTCCGCCTGCCAGAAGTCCAGCAGCGCGCGGTTCACCGGCAGGCAGGCACGCCCGAAGACGTAGCCGGACACCGTCAGGCGCGTGCCCTGGGTGCCGGGCGTGACGAGGTCGGTCCGTTCCGGCGAGTTCGGCTTGAAGTAGGGGCCTTCGGTCTGCTCGATCGTCGGCTCGTCGCCGTCGTGGCACGCCGGCGTCAGTTCCGGGGCCTGGCCGCCGGCGACCGTCGTGCGCGCGAGCGCCGGGCCGCCGATCAGGGCGACCGGCGCGGCGACGCCCGCGGCCAGCGCGGCGCGCAGCACCGTCTTGCGGCTGAGCTTGCTGTCTTCGTCCATGCCTGCTCCTCGTGGGGGCGTCGGGAATCCCCTCGAACGTAGGCAGCGCACCGGGTCCGCGACGATGGACTGGACCGGTCAGTCGTGGTGCTTCTCCCCGCCACGGCGGAAGTCGCCGGGACTCAGCCCGGTCTCCCGGCGGAAGAACCGGCAGAAGTAAGCCGGATCGGCGAACCCGACGCGCGACGCCACCTGGCGCACGGTCAGGTCCGTCCGGAGCAGGAACCGCTGGGCCTCGCGGGTCCGCGCCTCGCGCAGCACCTGCGCGGCGGTGCGGCCGGTCGCGGCCTTCACGGCCTCGGTGAGGTGCCCCGGGGTGACGCCGATGCGCTCGGCGTGCGCGGACACCGACCACAGCCCGAGGTCGGGACGGCCGGCGAGCCGGGCGAACTCCGCCGCGACCGTCCCGGCCGGCTCGGGCGGCGGCGTCCCCAGCAGCCGTCCGGCGCGCACGACCAGGACGTGGAGCAGCGCCCGCAGCACCGACTCTTCGCCGTGGCGATGCTCCTCGACGAGATCCGCGATCAGCCGCGTGACGCCGGCTTCGGCGCGCGCGTCCAGCCCCAGCCACGGCTGCTCGCTCAGCCGCCGCAACAGCTCGCGGTCGGGCGGATGGTCGAGGAGGAAGTCGTCGGTGAACACGACGACGTGGCCGGTCAGGCCGCGCACGCCGGCCCACTGGTGCACCTGGCCCGGCGCGATGACACCGAGGTGCGGCGGCCGCAGCGGCCGGCGCGTCAGGTCCACGACGTGCGCGCCGGTGCCGCCGGTGACGTGGACGAGCTCGTGGAAGGTGTGCCGGTGCGGGAACTCCGCTCGCGAGAGCGGCCCGACCTCGTCGAACGTGCCGACCGCGAACGGCGGCGCGTGCGGGGCCGGCACCTCCAGCCGGTGCATCGGCAGCTCCCCCGCCCGCGGTGGCGGGCAGGGCGTCCCGGGCGGAACGGTCGTACCGCGCATGCCGTCGTCCCTTCGCCGTCCGGGCGAAAAGTCTAGACCAATCCACGTGCGGTTCGCCGCTTTTGCCCCGATGATCGCAATCCGATGGTCGGGTCCCCGGCACCCGAAAAACGGGGTCGGTCCACAGTGGACCGACCCCGTTCCGGGTACTGCTTACTGCTTACGCGCGGCTGCGACGCCGGTTCACCAGCAGCATCAGCGCGCCGCCGCCGAGCAGCAGGCCGCCGACGGTGAACGGAACCGCGGCGTCGACGCCGGTGTTGGCCAGGTCGCCGCCCCCGCCGTTCGAGCCGGCCGGGGTGCTCGGCGCGGTGGTCGGGGCGCCGGCCTCGGTCCAGCTGGCGGGCGCGTTCGCGGTCACCTCGGTCTTCTCCGAGTCGGCGACGATCAGCGACTGCGCCGGCTGCTTCGCGTAGTTCTCGGAGACGAACAGGCGGCCGGTGTCCAGCTCGCCGGTGGCCTTGAGGGTGAAGGCGCCCTTGCCCGGCTTGGTGCCCGCCGGGATGTCGACGAAGAGCTTGCTGCCGTCCTTGACGTCCGAGCTCTTCAGCTCCTTGCCGTCGGCGTCGGTGATCTTGACGCCTTCGGGCAGCTGGCTGGTCAGCGAGGTGATGTCCCCGCTGGTGGCGACGCTGTACGGGCCGACCTTGCCGCCGGCGGCGCCCTCGGTCTTGTCCGCGGCGATGTTCAGCGTCGGCTTCGGCTGCTCGCCGATGCCCTTGTTCTGGTCACCGGTGAAGTAGGCGTAGAGCGCGGCGACGTCGGCGTTGATGCCGGCGTCGTCCTCCTCGGCCAGCGGCTTGGTGGCGTCCAGCTTCACGCCGTCGCTGAAGTGCCACACGGCGGCCTGCGTCGCGGCGATGGCCTCCTGCTCGGAGACGCCGCCGTGGAGCTCGACGCCCTGCTTCTTCAGCGCCTTGCCCAGCGCGTCGAGGCCGGTGCCCGGGTAGCCGTTGTGCAGCACCCAGTTGATCTTCGCGCTGTTCTCGTTGAACGCGCCCTTGGCCGGGTACTTGTTCCACGGCCGCTCGACCATGTCGACGTCGGTGCGCAGGCCGACGGTGATCTGCACGCAGTACAGCTTCAGCGTGCTGCCGTTGGAAAGCTTCATCTCGAACAGCTCGGCGATGTAGTCGCCGCCGCGGCCGAGGTTGAGCCGGTAGCCGACGGTCGCCTTGGGAACCATGTTCCCCTTCGCGTCCTTGACTTCGACGACGCGGCCGTGGGCGGCACCGTCGTCGGCAAGGGCGGCCGGCGAACCGATCATGACGGCGGCGGCCGCGGCGAGAGCCGCGATCCCGCCACGCACGAGAGTGGACCTGACCTGCATAAATCTCCTATCCGAGCCCGGACCGCGACAGCAGGGCCGCGCGCCCCGACCGGCGGCCACTGATTCGGGTGAGCGATCACCCGGTCAAGCGAGACCGGAGCTTACACGGACCCAACAAGCGCTACGCGCGGTGTCCCCATTAACTCGAAAGGCTTGAAAAATCGTATAAATCGGTCGCCAAGAAACGCCGAGGTCACGATTTAACCGGCGCTCACTTCGCCGACCGCCGGCCGCAACCCGGACACCATCCGCCCGATGACGGCGGCGTACTCCGCCTTCAGCCGCGGCTTGTCCACATCGGACGCCTCGGCCAGCGCCATCCCCGCCGTGCCGAGCATGCCGAACACCAGCCGCGTCGTCGTCTCCAATGGCTGGTCGTCGATGTCGCCGCCCTCCACCAGCGCCTTGATGAGCTGCTCGACGAGCCCGTACGCGTACTGCTCCTCGGCCGCCTGCCAGCGCAGCCAGCCCAGAGCCAGGGGCGCCTCGCGCCAGACGAGCGTGCCGTACACCGGGTCGCAGCAGCGGTCGAGGAAGACGTCGAGGGCCGCGAACGCCGCCGACCAGGGGTCCGCCGCCCGCGCCGCCGCGCTCGCGGACAGCTCCATCGCCTCGGTCTCGAGCTGCTCGAAGACCGCTTCGAACAACGCCGTCTTGCTGGCGAAGTGGTGGTAGATCGCGCCGCGCGTGGCCTGGATGTCGCCGGCGATGTCCTCCAGCGCCGTCCCGGCGAAGCCGTGCTCGGCGAACCGGCGGGTGGCCGCCGCCAGCAGGGCGGCCCGGGTGGCCTCGGAGTACTGCTCCCGCCGGCTCTTCACGGTCGACATGCGCAAAGCATAGGACATACACTGTGCATGTCACCGACACAGTGCATGTGGGGGTTGCCATGACCGATGTGATCGAGCCCGGCGAACTGCTGTTCAACCCGTTCGCGCCCGGCTTCTTCGAAAACCCGTACGAGCAGTACAAGATGCTGCGCGACGAGGACCCGGTGCAGGAGCATCCGCTGGGGTTCTGGTTCGTCTCGCGCTACGAAGACGTCTCGGCGCTGCTTCGCGCAGGCCTCTCGGTGGAAGTTGCGAACCTGGCGCCGTCGCCGATGACGCAGCAGATGGAGTACTTCGGCGAGGAGGGCAACGCCGGTGCGCTGAACCTCTCGATGCTCGACCGCGACCCACCCGACCACACGCGGCTGCGTTCGCTGGTGACGAAGGTGTTCACCCGCCGCGCGATCGCCGCGCTGGAGCCGAAGATCGCCGGCCTGGTGGACGCCGCGCTGGACCGCATGGCCGAGAAGGGCGACTCGGACCTGGTCGAGGAGCTGGCGTTCCCGCTCCCGTTCGCGGTGATCTCCGAGATGCTCGGCATGCCCCCGACGGACCATTCGAGGATCCGCGAGCTGAGCGGAACCCTGGTGCGCTCGCTGGAGATCGTCGCCGACGAGGAGACCGCCCGCGCGATCACGGCGGCGGACGCCGAACTGAGCGGGATCACCCGCGACGTGCTCGCGTGGAAGCGCGACCACCCGGCGGACGACCTGCTCACGGCGTTGATCCAGGCCGAGCACGACGGCCAGGTCCTCGACGGCGACGAGCTGGTCGCCCAGGTGGTGCTGCTCTACGTGGCCGGCCACGAGACGACGGTCAACCTGATCGCCAACGGCGTGAACGCACTGCTGCGCCACCCTTCCCAGCTGCGGCTGCTGCGCGCGCAGCCGGACCTGGCGACGAACGCGGTGGAGGAGTTCCTCCGCTACGACTCACCGGTCCAGCAGACCCGCCGGATCACGACCACGCCGCACGAGGTCGCGGGCCAGGAGATCCCGGCGGGCACGTTCGTCCTGGCCTGCCTGGGCTCGGCCAACCGCGACGAGCGCTTCTTCGGCCCGGACGCCGACGAGCTGCGGCTCGACCGGCCGAACGCCCGCCACCAGGTGTCGTTCGGCGCGGGTCCGCACCACTGCCTCGGGGCGGCGCCAGCCCGTCTCGAAGGCCAGGTCGCCATCAGCCGGCTGGTTCAGCGCTTCTCCGATCTGGGATTCGCCGGAGAACTGGAGTGGAACGGCCGGATCAACCTGCGTGGCCCGGCGAAGTTCCCGGTCACCGTGCACGCCTGACGCGACCGCGGGCCCGGCGACTACGCCGGGAGCGGAGAAGTACACGTTCCCGGCACTGGCGGTGACGGACTCGACGATCGAAGGTTCGCCGAAGGCGGTGGCGGCTCTGCTGCGGGCGGATCCGTCTCTCGCTACCGAGGTCGGCTCGCGGTTGTTCCCGGCGCGAGAGGCGTCGACAGCACTCAGGGCCGGAGGCGGGTGCGCTTCCGGCCCTGAGCGTGGGTGTGCTGCTACTTGTGCAGGAGTGCGGTCGCCGATTCGATCAGGCTTCCCGGACCGTGCTGGGTCAGCGGGGCGGTGACCGCATTGGTGTTGTAGCGCCCGCCGTGGGTCAGCGGGGTGCTCCCGGCCAGCTGGGTCACGTCGGGCAGCCCGTTCAGCGCGGGTGCCTGCGTCGGGAGGACTCCGTTGGTGCTCGGCAGCAGGCCGCCCAGCAGCGGAAGCGTCCCCGCGGGCTGGTCAGCACGCCGGTCGTAAGTCGACTGGACCGCCTCGGTCGAGGCGCCGGAGTTCTGCAGGCCGGTGACCCGGGTGCCCGCACCGGGGTTCAGGGGCTGGGTGGAGACGTCTCCGCGCAGCGGCAGCACCGGCAGAACGGGCAGGTCGGTGGCCGCCAGCTCACTGCCCAGCGGCGCGTTGAGGTCCTGCTCCGGCTGGTCGTCGCTGACTTCGGCGCTCGGCGCCGGAACGTGCTGGAGCAGCTGCGCCGGCACGGTGTGCAGCACCCCCGCGGGGGCTTCGGTGGCCGCGGCGGGACGCTGCTGGATGACGGCGGGCAGCACCGCGGTGAGGGTCTGGACCGGGTGCGCGCTGTTGATCGCGTCCGCGGCGCCGTGCAGCCCGGGGTTCGTGGCGATCTGGTCCAGCGGCGAGACCGAGACGTCGGGGTCGACGGTCTCGGCCCCGGACGCGCTGGCGGTCCCCACCATCAGCAGGCCGCCGCTGACCAGTGCGACCTGCAGGGTGCGCTTCGTCTGGACTCGCATGACAAATACTCCTTCGATCAAACAATGGATTAAATGGTTCACTGAATAACGGAAATGAGAGAACAGGCACGCTTCACCCGGAATCGGATCGAGCGCTGTGACAACACCCGACGCGAGCGGGGAACCTGCGTACTTCGCGGGCCGGAAAGGCCGGCGTGTGTCAGTCCGGCGTGACGCCGGGCTGGATCTCCACGGACGTCACGGCTCGGCGCAGCACGTCATTTCGACGGTGCGAGGGCTGCACGTGTTCCGCTTCAGAGAACTGCACCGCGTCACCGCAACCGCGGTCGTGGCCGGCGGTGAGTCCGGCACTGGCCGGAACCACGCAGGAAGGCAGCCACGATCCGCCGACGGGCCCACTTACGCCGTGCGCGGACGGGTGGTCAACGTCCGGCTGACCGGCGATTTCGGGCAGGACCGCGCGGACCGGGATCGCCGCCGAGGCGTGGCCGGCCGGTCGTTCCTGCGGGCTGCTGATCGCCGGTGCGCGCGTGAGGTCGTTCGACGCCTCGGCATCGGGACCGGCGGGCGAGATGTGGTCGCTCGGGCTGTCGGCCGGCGAGACCAGTCCGGTCAGGTCGGTCGCGGCCACGGCGAGGATGGTGGCGCTGGTTTCGAGCACGTCGGCCAGCGGGACCGTGTGCGCGGCTGCTCCGGGCAGGTCGCGCACGCGGGCAAGGGCGGGCGTCGCCGCGTCGCGTGCCACGGGAACGTCGCGTGCCACGGGAACGGAGCCGGCTACCCGCGAAAGAACGGGCGGCTCGCCGATGGCGGTCACGACGGCCGAAACACTCGACCCGATCGGCTCGTCCGTGGCCGAGGTGACGGTGCTGGCCGACGCCGTTGCGGAAAGCCACGCGATCGCGGAGACCGCGGCGGCGCCGCCGATCACGACCAGCGCGCGCACCAGGAACCGACCGGCGTTCGCCGTGTCGCCTCCCCGGCTCGTCGCACTCGTCACGATCTCGATCCCGCCTGTTCGCCAGTTCTTCCGTCACCGGCGATCAATCACGCCGATTCGACCATTCACCATAATCACACGCCGTTCACCGGTGTTGCCTTACCCCGCTTCCGGGGCCGCATCGACGCGTATTCGACCGGTGCGAGCGTCCACAACCCGGCGCTCGACCAGGGGAAACCCACCCCGCCGTAGTCGAATAGGTGCGCGTTGAGCGTGCGACGTCGATTCAGCCGATATAGCTACAAACCCACTGGATTTCGCGGATTCTCGCGACACGATCGGGGGACCTGCGCGTGAATCACGGCCGCGGCGTGCACCCTTCCCACCGACGACGCTTTCACCGCCGTCGTCGATCCCCGTTTCGTTCTCACCCGAGGAGATCTCCATGATCAAGAAGATCGGCCTGATCACCGCCGCCGTCGCCGCCGGCGCGTTCCTCACCGGCGGGATCGCCGCCGCCGACACCCCGGGCGACTCCGACCAGGTCGGCCTGGTGAACCTCGAAAACACCGACGTGCTGCACAACGTCAACGTGACACCGGGCATCTGCGGCAACGACGTCAACGTCCTCGGCGTCCAGGTCCCGATCGGCGACGCGCTCAACGGCATCGGCGTCCCGGTCCTGTCGCTGGGCGAGCACGAGGCAAGCGGCGAGAACCCGTACAACTGCGCGTCGGGAGCAATCACCGACGGCGGCACCGGCCAGGGCAACTGACCCCGCGGCTGGATTTCATTACGTCGGGGCGGTCACCTACAGGTGCCCGCCCCGGTGTGACAACCGGTCGCGGCCGGCGAACCGGCCGAGAACGTATGGATGCTGTGCGTGCCCCCGACGGGGTTCGAACCCGCACTGAATCGATTTTAAGTCGACTGCCTCTGCCGATTGGGCTACGGGGGCACCGCACACTCTAGGTGATGGCCGCTAGTGCAGCGTCCACGACTGGTTCGCCGCTCCCGTGCACGTCCAGATCTGCAGCGGCGTGCCGTCCGCCGAGCTCGGGCCCGTTGCGTCCAGGCACTTGCCCGATGCCGGGTTCAGCAGCTGGCTTCCCGATGCCGTCCACTGCTGCGCGCCCGTTCCGTTGCAGTCGTACAGCTGGACCTTCGACCCGTTCGCCACTCCCGCCGCGTTGATGTCCAGGCACTTGCCCAACGCCCGCAACGTTCCCGACGTCGACGTCCACTGCTGCGCGTTCGTCCCGTTGCACGTGTACAGGTCCACCGTCGTGCCGTTGGCGGAAGACGCACCCGCCACGTCGACGCACTTGCCGCCGTAGCCCGTGATCGTGCCTCCGCCGCCAGTAGGCGGGGTTGTCGTGCCGCCGCCCGTGATCGCGTTGAAGATCCTCGAGTACGCGTAACCCGTCGCGCGGTCGTAGTCCTGGAGCTCCCAGAACGACAGCTCCGCGACGCCGTTCGACGCCGCGAACGTCTCCAGTTGCTGCGCGTCCGACTGGCTGAACTGCGCGCCGTCGTCGTTGCGGCCCGCGATCGGGGTCAGGCCCATCATCGCGTACGCCGCCGACGTCGAAATCCCGTACAGGCCGGCCAGCTGGGACGCCGATGCCCGCGCCGCCGAGAGGGCGTCGCCCAGGACCGGCTGGCCGTCGTAGAAGTCCATCACCATCAGGTTGACCACGCTGATCTTGACGCCCTTGTTCTTCGCGTCGCGCAGCAGGTCGAGCTCCTTCGACGGGATGCCCGTCGGGTCGACCGCCAGCGTGTAGTCGACCTGGACCGCGCCGTTCTGCTGTTGCAGCGCGGCCAGCGCGGAGTTGCGGCGCTGGTTCGACGCCGTGTCGTTCAGGACGCCGCCTTCGATGTCGAAGTCCAGGCGCGGCGTGCCGTACGTGTTGACGACGTTGGCGTAGGCCGCGGTCAGGCTCGCGGTGTTCGTGCAGGTCTGGGCCAGCTCACCGCCTTCGGCGCCGCCGAACGACGGGATGACGTTGCCGCCCGCCGCCTGCAGCGCGCTGATCTGCGACTTGAACGAGCCGACGCCGGTGCCGTTCGCCTCCCACACCGGCGTGCAGCCGGACTGCGGGGTGAGGAACGCCAGCGTGAAGAACTTCGTGCCGGTCGCGTTCAGGTCGGCGGCCATCTGGCCGGCGTCACCGTCGCTGATCTGCAGGTACGGCGCCGCGTAGTGGGCGGGGAACGCCCCGCCGGCCGCGGCGGCCGTCGAGGGGGTGGCGGCGAGGACGGCGGCACTGGCCACGATCGGCAAGGCCGCGACGAGCGCCGCTTTGGTGCGGGAAAAGGACATGGCAAAGCTCCAAGGGGGACCGTGGGGAGAGGAGCCGGAGCGGACTTATTCCGCGTTGTGAAGAAAGGGTTTACCCGCTCACCGGCCCAGTTGTCCAGACCATGTCGCTCACCGGCACACAGCCGGATTTTCCCTGCCAAACCGGCGAAAACGCCGAAAAGCCCCCACTCGCCGAAGCGACCGGGGGCTTTCGAAAGAAAACGTCAGGACTTCGAGACGCGCGCGAACTCGTCCTTCGGGTTGTTGATCTGCCCGAGCGAGATCACCTCACGCCGGAACAGCCCGCCGAGGATCCAGTCGAACAGGATGCGGATCTTGCGGTTCCACGTCGGCATCGCCTTGAGGTGGTACGCGCGGTGGAAGAGCCACGCCGGGAAGCCCTTGATCTTCAGGTTCAGCGCGTCGGCCACGCCCTTGTGCAGGCCGAGGCTCGCGACCGCGCCGAGGTTCTTGTGGAAGTAGTCCTTCGGCTTGCCGCCGCGGATCACCTTGATGATGTTCTTCGCCAGCAGCGTCGCCTGGCGGACCGCGTGCTGCGCGTTCGGCGGGCACGTCGCCGTCGGGTCCTCTTCCGTGCGCGACAGGTCCGGGATCGCCGCGTTGTCGCCCGCGGTCCACACCTCCGGGTGACCCACGACCTGCATCGCGGCCGTCGCCTCGAGGCGGCCGCGCTTGTCGAGCGGCAGGTCCGAGTTGGCCAGCACCGGGTTGGCCTTCACGCCGGCCGTCCAGATGAGCGTGTCGGTGTCGAACTCCGTGCCGTCCGAGAGCACGACGTGGCCGTTCTCGAACGACTTCGCCGCCGTCGACAGGTACACCTCGATGCCGCGCTTCTCCAGCTGCTCGACCGTGTACACGCCCAGGGTCTCGCGGACCTCGGGCAGGATCCGGCCGGCGGCCTCGACGAGCACCCAGCGGACGTCGGACGGCTGGATGTTCGGGTAGTAGTTCTCGACCGCGAACCGGGTCATGTCCTCGAGCTCGGCCAGCGCCTCGATGCCGGCGAACCCGCCGCCGACCACCGTGAACGTCAGCAGGCGCTTGCGCAGCTCGGGGTCGAGCGTGCTCGCCGCCTCGTCGAGCTTGGTCATGATGTGGTTGCGGAGGTAGATCGCCTCGCCGATGGTCTTGAAGGCGATGCCCTGCTCGACCAGGCCCGGGATCGGCAGGATGCGGGCGACGGCGCCGAGCGCGACGACCAGGACGTCGTAGCCCAGCTGCTCGACGTGGCCGTCGGCCGCCTCGACCGTGACGGACTTCTTGTCGTTCTCGATCTTGGTGACGCGCGCGGTCAGCACGTGGCAGCGCTTGAGCACCCGCCGCAGCGGCACGACCACGTGCCGGGGCTCGATCGCGCCGGCCGCGGCCTCCGGGAGGAACGGCGCGTAGGTCATGTGGGGCTGCGGGTCAACGACGGTCACGGAGGCCTCGTTGGCCCGGAGCATCTTCTGGAGGCCGTACGCCGTGTAGAGCCCGACGTACCCACCACCGAGGACGAGGATCCGAGTCGGTTCCGACTTCGACTTCGCAGCAGCCATGAGCCAATAGTCGCACCTTCACACGGACCTTGCGAGGGGACCCCATCTCGCTGTGACCAGCGTCGCTGCACCTTCCGTAACGATTCAGTCCGAGGCCGTCACCGAGCTCGCGGCGCGGAAGACGTCCGCCACCATCGCGTGGGTCAGCAGTCCGGTCTGGACATTGCGTGGCGAGACGTGATAACAGCCGAAAACGCGCAGGTCGTCGAGCTCCAGGACGGCGCCGTGCCCGAACACCGGACGCGGCCGCGGCACCGGCCAGCCGGCCGCGGCGAGCACGGGCAGCAACGCCTGCCAGCCGAACGCGCCGAGCACGACGATCGCGCGCAGTGTCGGACGTAACAGCGTCAGCTCCTCCGCGAGCCACGGCCGGCACGTGTCGCGCTCGGCCGGCGTCGGCTTGTTCTCCGGCGGCGCGCAGCGCACCGGCGACACGAGCCGCGTGCGGTACAGCTCGAGACCGTCGCCCAGCCGATCCGACGTCGGCTGCGACGCGAGCCCGACTTCGTGGAGCACCCGGAAGAGGAAGTCACCCGAAGGGTCGCCGGTGAACATCCGGCCGGTGCGGTTCGCGCCGTGCGCCGAGGGCGCCAGCCCGACCACGGCGAGCGACGCGTCCGGCGGCCCGAAGCCCGGCACCGGCCGCGCCCAGTACTCCTCGCCGCGGAACGCCGCCTTCGTGCCGGCGACGCCTTCGCGCCAGGTCACCAGCCGCGGGCAGGCGCGGCACCCGGCCACGGCGGCGTCGAGCTCGGCGAGCGTCCTCATCGCAGCGCCGCCCGGTCGGTGCGCCGCGGGGTCTCGAGGAGGCCGAAGCGCTGGGAGTACGCGAGGCCGGTCACCGTCGGCGGCAGCTCCGGGAGGTCGTCGGTGAGGTCGACCCGGCCGCGCAGCCGTTCCTGCACGGCGAGCGCGTCTCCGACCGTCGTCGGCCAGTCCCCGGTGTGCACCAAGTCACCCTGCCACAACTAGGTTGGGTCCATGGCGGACACGACCCCCGAAGAGGCCCCCGAGAAGAAGGCTCCGGAGACGACGGAGATCCCGGCCGAGCCGACCGACGACATCGTCACGACCCAGCACACCATCACCGTGAAGCGGAAGAAGCTCGCGTACACGGCGAAGGCGGGCCGGGTCGTCCTCCGCAAGGAGGTCGTCAAGGACGGCAAGTCGGAGGGACACAAGGCGAAGGCGGAGGTGTTCATCACCTCCTACACCCTCGACGACGCCGATCCGGGCACGCGGCCGGTGACGTTCGCCTTCAACGGCGGCCCCGGCTCGTCGAGCATCTGGCTGCACATGGGCCTGCTGGGCCCGCGCCGGGTGCTCTCGGGCGACGTCGACGACCTCGTGCCGCCGCCGTACGGGCTGGCCGACAACCCGGAGACGCTGCTGGCGCACAGCGACCTGGTGTTCATCGACCCGGTGTCGACCGGCTACTCGCGGGCGTCCGAAGGCGGCGAGACCAAGGACTTCCACGGCTTCAAGGGCGACATCGAGTCGGTCGGCGAGATCATCCGGCTGTGGGTGTCGCGGCACCAGCGCTGGCTGTCGCCGAAGTTCCTGGCCGGCGAGTCGTACGGCACGCTGCGTGCCGCCGGGCTGGCCGCGCACCTGCAGGAGCGGCACGGCCTCTACCTCAACGGCCTGCTGCTGATCTCGTCGGTGCTCGACCTCGGCACGCTGCGGTTCACCGAGGGCAACGACCTGCCGTACTCGCTGTACGTGCCGACGTACGCGGCGATCGCGCACTACCACGGCCTGCACGGCGAGCGCCCGCTCGACGACGTCCTCGCCGACGCCGAGGACTTCGCGGCGAAGGACCTGCCGTGGGCGCTTTCGCGCGGCGCGCGGCTGTCCACTCAGGACCGGGCCGACGCGGTCGCCACGCTGGCGTCGCTCACCGGGCTCACCGAGTCCTACGTGGACCGGGTGAACCTGCGGATCGAGCACGTGCGCTTCTTCACCGAGCTGCTGCGCGACCGCGGGCTGACGGTCGGGCGGATGGACGGCCGGTTCACGACGTGGGAGCCGGACGGCGGCCGCGAGCACATGAGCGACGACCCGTCGATCTCCCGGGTGATCGGCGCGTACGCGGCGTCGTTCAACCACTACGTGCGGGCCGAGCTGGGGTACGAGAACGACCTGCCGTACGAGCTCATCCACGAGGACACGTTCAAGGCGTGGTCGTACTCGGACTTCGAGGGCCGCTCGGTGTCGGTGGTGGATTCGGTCAGCGCGGCGATGCGCGCGAACCCGCACCTGCAGGTCCACGTGGCGTTCGGCCACTACGACGGCGCGACGGCCTACTTCGCGGCCGAGCACGTGCTGGCCCACCTGCGGATCCCGGAGGAGCTGCGCGACAACATCGACACGGCGTACTACCCGGCCGGCCACATGATGTACGTCCACGAGCCGACCCGGGTGCAGCAGGCGAAGGATCTCGCGAAGTTCGTCAAGAAGGCTTCGAACCGCTGACGTCGCGGGGGCCGGCGTGCGTGCCGGCCCCCCGTTACCTTTTTCGTAGTTCCTGATCAAGGAGCTGTGGTCACCAGGCCCGGCATGACTAACGCCCCCAGTCGAACCCATGATCCGGGGGGTGGTGTCACCGGGTCTGGTGGCATCGACCGACCGCTGATAGGGACACGGCCACCGCTGGGTAGGTCTCGTCGTAACGTGGGTGCCGGCGCTCGATGCCTGATCGGTGACCACATCCGACGGACGAAACGGCATGGTGGATGAGCAGCAGTTTCAGCGTGTTTCTCGGCCTGGACGTCGGCAAGGAAGCCCACCACGCGGTCGGGCTGGACCCGGACGGCAAGCGGCTGCACGACGGGCCGCTGCCCAACACCGAACCGAAGCTGAGAGCCCTGTTCGACAAACTCGCCCAGCACGGAACGCTGCTGGTCGTGGTCGACCAACCGGCCACCATCGGCGCGCTGCCGGTCACGGTCGCCCGCGCGGCCGGGCACCAGGTCGCCTACCTGCCCGGGCTGGCCATGCGCCGCATCGCCGACCTCTACCCCGGCCGCGCCAAGACCGACGCGCGGGACGCGTTCGTCATCGCCGACGCGGCCCGGTCGCTGCCGCACACGTTGCGGCCGGTCGATGTCGGTGACGAGGCCTTGGCCGAGTTGGAGGTGCTGGTCGGGTTCGATGACGACCTGGCCGGCGAGGCCACCCGTCTCAGTAACCGGATCCGGGGTCTGCTCACCGGCATCCACCCCGCCCTCGAACACGCCATCGGCCCCAAGGTCAGCCATCCCGCGGTGCTGGAGATCCTCTCGCGCTGCGGCGGGCCGACGGGGATCGCCCAGGCCGGCCGCCGCAAACTCACCGCGATCGCGAAGGTCCACGCACCGCGCATGGGTGAGCGGCTGGTCGAGGCGATCATGGCCGCGCTGGGCGAGCAGACCGTCACCGTCCCGGGCACCGCCGCCGCGGACACCGTGCTCCCGCGACTGGCGGACAGCTTGAAAACTGTTCTCCAGCAGCGCAAGCAGGTGGCCGGGCAGGTTGAGGGGATACTTGATGCGCACCCTCTTGCCGGGGTCCTGACCTCGATGCCCGGCATCGGCGTCAGGACCGCCGCCCGCATCCTGCTCGAGGTCGGTGACGCCTCCAACTTCGCTTCCTCCGGGCACTTGGCTGCCTACGCCGGCATCGCCCCGGTCACCCGCAGCTCCGGCACCAGCATCAAGGGCGAGCACCCCGCCCGGACCGGCAACCGCCAGCTCAAACGCGCGTTCTTCCTGGCCGCGTTCGCCGCGTTGTCCGACCCGACCAGCAGGGCCTACTACGACAGGAAGAGGGCCGAGGGGAAGAAGCACAACGCCGCGCTGATCTGCCTGGCCCGCCGCCGCTGCGACGTGCTCTACGCGATGCTCCGCAACGGCACCCACTACCGCCACCCCGAACCAGCTCCCGCCGCGGCTTGACAACCACATAGGGACACCCCCCCGACGTCAGTCGGTGAGGCCTTCTTCGAGCGACCGGTGCAGCTCGTCGGCGCACGCCCGAGCCCCCGCGAGGAACCCCGCTCGTACCCCGCCGCGTCGATCACGCGGCGAAGACCGGTGCCCCGGGGGCGCGGCCGGTCCCGCCGAGCAGCACGCTCTCGGCGCCGGTCGACCCGTCCGGGTCGTCGGTCCAGTAGACCGCGCCGGCGACCACGTACCCCACCGGCCCGCCGAACGAGCTGCGCAGGACGTAGAGCTTCCGGTCGCCGAGCTCGCAGTTCAGCAGGGCGTGCAGGCCCGCGAACTCGGTGGACCCGCCCAGCGCCACCTCCAGCGGGTGGTAGCTCTCGGCCACGGCGAGGACCGCGACGTTCTTGAACAGCACGTCGGCGACCGAGTCGTACTTCAGGTACTCGCCGTCGTGATACCCACTCCGGCCGCTGCGGAGCAGCAGTTGCGCGTGGCCGCCCTCGTACTTCGCCAGGTGGAACTTCCGGTTCAGGACGAGCGGCAGCCGTCCGGGAACGGTCTGCAAAGCCGGATCTCCCTCTCTCCGTCCGATCGACGCGCTACCCACCGTACGGGTTCGGGATGCGCACGCCGTTCTGGTAGAACTCGACCTTGTCCAGCACACCGGCGTACTTGTACGTCGTGAGCTCCCACTGCGTCGGGACCGCGGTTCCGCGCATCTCGGCCAGGTAGGCCTGGTGGAGGATCTCCGCCGGCGTCGCCCCCTCCAGCCCGTCCAGCGCGAACGAGACCTTGATGTCGGTGTCCCCGAGCTTCAGCAGGTCGGCCGAGATCTGCACCTGCTCCCGCCAGTCCAGATCGGACAGCAGGTTGCGGCCGCCGAGCTTCGCCGTCAGGTCCTCCAGGCCGTGGTACCGGGAACCCAGCACGATGTGGTCACCGAGCTCGCGGCCCGCCACCTCCTGCGCGGCTTGAGCGAGCCGGGCGTCCGCACCGACCAGCCGCTCGCCGGTGGCGGCCTCGTTCACCGCACCGGCCAGCTTGCTCGCTTCGGCCGCCATCGAAAGGGCTTCCGCACCTTCCTCGGCGAGGCCGAGCAGCTCTTCGAACCCTTCCAGCGCGGCCGCTTCCCCGGGCGGGCCGATGACGGTGTGGGCGGCCATGGCGGCGGCCGGGTCGGGCAGCGGGTTGAAGTTGGGGTCCCACAGGTTGTTCGGGTCCAGGCACCGGTTGATGAGGTCGGCGTCGCCCTCGTTCAGCCGGCGGCACAGGGCCTGCAGGTTGCCGAAGATGCGGTCGCGGTCGGCGTCCGTGCCCGTCACCAGCAGGATGCAGTCGGCGGCGCTGAGCACCACGATCCCCTGCTGCGGCCGGTTCTGGCACGCCGTGGTGCGGTCGTCGATGACCTTCTGCCGTTCGGCGTTCGCCTTGGTGACGACGGTCTGCCACGCCTGCTGCGCGGCCTCGTCGGCGGCGTGCGCGTCGAGCCCCGCCTGCACGGCGGCGTCGAACGCGGTGCGGGCCGACGTGGCCGCCTGGTCGGCGTACCCGGCCGCGATCTCCGCCGAGTGCTGGGCGGACAACGCCGAGCGCGCCGCGCGGTCCGCCGAGGCGACGGCCGAGGAGGCGGCCCGGGCGGCGGTGTCGGCCGACTCCTTCGCCTGGGCGGCCGACGTGGCCGCGCGGGCCGCCGCGTCCCGGGCCTGGTCGGCGTAGCCGGCCGCCTGGCTGGCGGCCGCCGCGGCCTGGTTGGCGTAGTCGGCCGCCTGCTGGGCCGCGTTGTGGGCCCGGGCGGCCGCGGCCTGGGCGTCGTCGGCGTTGTGCGTCGCGTCGGCCGCCGCACGCGAAGCCTGCGCGAGCAGGCTGTCGATCGCCGCGTAGTGCGCCGCGGTGTTCTGGTCCCGGCGGACGGCGGTGTACTGGCCGACGGTGAGGAACTGGTGCAGCAGCTGGGCCGGCCCGTCCAGCGCGGCCTGCGCCGCGGCGGCCAGCTCACGCGAGCCCGACGACTGCGCGGCGGACAGGATCTGGTTCGCCTTGACGTGGGCGTCGATGTCGGCGGCGGAGTACTGACCCGTCTCGAGGAACTGCCGGAGCGCCTGGTCGCCGCCGGCGTCGAGGGCCTTCTGCCCGTTGGCGACGACCGTGAGCTGCCCGCCCGCGCGCGCCGCGGCCATGACCTGGTCGACCTGGAGCCGGTCGTCCTGCTCGCGTCCCGGGTAGTCCCGGCCGCGCAGGAAGTCGCGGACCCCGGCGTCCGGGCCGGCCAGGACCGTGGCCGCCGCGTCCTTGAAGGCCTGGGTCCCCGACGCGACGAGGTCCCCGAGGACGACGCGGTCGTCCTGCCCGGCGGCCGCGAGCAGGCCACTGTCCACGAACGACACGGCCTCGTCGTCGGACCCGGCGAGGGCCGACCCGGCCGCCGCCTCGGTCCACGGCCCGCCGGTGGTGCTGAGGGTCAGGGCGATCTTCCGCGCATCGGTCACCACCGTCGCCCGCGCCGCGCCGGGCGCGGTCGCCTCGGCCAGCAACCGGGTGGTCTCGGCGTCCCACGTGGCCGCCTGGTCCAGATCCCAGCGTGGGCTCGCGGGGAGGTCCGCCGCGGCCGCCAGGGCGTCCCGGGCCGCGTCGTCCTCCTGCTGCGCCGCCAGGGCGATCCGGTCCGCGTCCGCCTGCCGGGCCGCCGCGGCGATCCGGGCCGCCTGGTTGGTGGCGTTGATCGCGGTCGTGGCGGCGGCGGTCGCCGCGTTCGCGTGGTTGGTGGCCTGCTGGGCCGCATCGGCAGCTTGGCCGGCGTGCGCGGCGGCGTCTTCGGCGGCGGCCGCGGCGTTCGTCGCGTCCTGTCCCGCCGCGCGGGCGGCCGCGGCCGCCTGGCCGGCCTGGTCCGCCGCCTGGTTCGCCCAAGCGCGGCTGGCGCCGGCGGCGGCGACGGCCCGGGCCGCCTGTGCCCGGGCACGAGCGGCGGCGGCCTTGGCCTCCCGCGCATCCGCACCGGCCGCCGCAGCGTTGTCGGCGGCTTCGGTCGCGGCGTTGGCGGCGTTGACCGACTGGGTGGCCGCGTCCCTGGCGGCGTCACCCGCCAGGCCGGCCTGCTGGGAAGCCGTTCTGGCCCAGTCCGCCGCGTTGGCCGCCGTGGACGCGGCGTTGGCGGCGTCGCGGGCGACCTGCGCCGCGAACTTCGCGTCGCCGGCCTTCTTCTGGTCGCCGACCGCGAGAGCCGCGGCGTCGTAAGCGTTGGACGCGGCCCGTCCCGCCGCCGCGGCCGCCGCGGTGTTCGCCGCCGAAGACGCCGCATTGGCCGCGCCGATCGCTTCCCGCGCCGTCGCGGCGGCCTGCTTGGCGGCGAAGGCGGCGCGGGAAGCGGCGTCGGTGGCCTGCTGGGAGTGCCCCTGCGCCGCCGCTGCCGCGTCCTTCGCGGCCTGTGCGGCGGCCTGGGCCGCCGCGGCCTCGGTGACCGCGCGGTCCGAGGCGTCCTGTGCCGCCTTCGTCTCGGTCGCTGCCGTCGACGCCGCGTTGGTCGCCGTCGCGGCGAGCTGGGCGATGTCCGTCGTCTCGGCGTCCCTGGCCTGCGCGACCGGCAGGTCGACGTCCAGGAAGCGGTTGTAGGCGTCGACCGACCCGTCATCGAGCGCCTGTTGCGCGACGGCCTGGACCTCCGGGCCCCCGGCGGCCATCGCCTGGTTGACCCGCAGCCGCTGGTCCGTCGTGAAGGAAGCGCGCCACCCGGACTGCAGGAACGCGGTCAGGGCGTCGTCGGTGCCGGCGTCCAGTGCCTTCTGCGCCGCCTGGCGCAGCTGCGGGCCGCCGGCGGCCATGACCTGGTCGACGCGGACCCGAAGGTCACTGGTGTAGGGCGCCTGCCAGCCCGACTGCAGGAAGCTGACGAGCGCGTCGTCGGCGCCGGCGTCCAGCGCCTGCTGCGCCGCACTCCTCGTCGCCGGTCCGCCGGCCGCCATGAGCTGGTTGACGTGGACATCGCGGTCGATCACGGCGTCGCGGTGCTTCAGCGTGGTCAGGAAGGTGGTGACATCGGCATCGGAACCGGCGAGGGCCGCGGCGGCGTCGGCCCGGGTGACCGGACCGCCGTACTTCCACAGAACCTCGACCTGCGCCCGGTCGGGTGGCGGCGTGTCATCGGCGACGGCGGCCGGCGTGGCGACCGTCCCGGCCGTCACGGCGATGACCGCCGTCATGATCAGGGCAGCACGAAATCGTCTCAGCGCAGTGCGCACGAAGAATGTCCCCCTCGAACGGAATCCGGGTCCCCGACCGTATTTCCCGGGTCGAAGGTTTCCCGATCGAGGCCGTCGCTGTCAACGCCCGGATGGCGCAACGATCACGCTCTCACCAGGCAAAACGCCGATGCCGGAAGTATTCGGCGAAAACGGGTCAAACTGCCTTCGGGGGTGACCAGTCCACATCGGACGGTGTGGGCAGCGGGTCGCCGTAGTGGCCGGGCGGCAACGGGTGCCGGCCCCGGACGTAGGCGATCAGCTCGGCCGCCACGACCAAGCCGGCGTACGCGATCGTCAGCGGCCCGTACCCGGGCGGCAGCCGGTGGCCGGTGACGACCTCCAGGATCGGCGGAACCGCCGCCAGGGCCGGCGCCGCCCCGTGGAGGTTCTCCGCCAGCAGCTCCCGGTACACCGCGAACGACGCCTCGTCCTGGGCGAGCACCGGGCCGCGCAGGAAGCCGGCCAGGATCGTGACCGAGCAGAGCGCGCTGACGCCGAGCAGGGTCAGCCAGCCCGCGGCGTAGGCCGGTGCCGTGGAAAGCATCGACAGTGCGAGAGCCACGCCGCCGCCGTACGCCAGCACTGCGGACGCGAGGAACCAGCCGCCGGGCCGCGCGCCCGTCGCGCCGGGCCACGGGTGGGTCTGCTTCGCCAGCTGCCGCTGCCGGGATCGGACGGTCAGCGACGTCGTCAGCTGGATGGCGAAGCAGGCGAAGTACGCGGGTGCGATCACGGACGCACCGAAGAGCTGCAGGTGACCGATCGCGCCGAGGAGCGCGAGCGGGCCGAACAGCAGGAACCACGGCAGGCTGTGGATCGTGACGGCGTTGCGCGTGGCCAGCAGCGCGTCGATGTACGGGGTCGGCCTCGCCACGCGCCGGCCGCGGCTCGCCAGCCACCGCAGACCCGCTTCGTGCTCGGACGCGCTCATCCTGCCTCCCCGTAGTGGCCGTCCGCGGGCAACGAAGGCACCCGGCGACGCTGGGTCAACCACGCGATGACGTTCGTGACGACCGCCAGCACGACGTAGCCGGTCAGCCACGGCCAAGCCGGCGCGTCCTGGAACGCGAGGTCGGCGACCACCGGCACCGCGAAGACCGACGGCAAGGCGAGGTGGACGTCCTGCAGCCGCGTCACGACGTCGACGGCCAGCGAACCTTCGTCGTCGGCGAGGACGGGCCGCCGGAGCACCCCGGTCAGGATCACCGCGTCCACGACGGCGCCCAGCGCGAGCATGCCGAGCCAGAAGATCGCCCACACCGAGCCCGTCGCCGCCAGCGCGATTCCCAGGGCGGCGCCCCCGCCGAAGGTGATCAGCAGCGTCGTCAGGTACCAGCCGTTCACGACCTCCCGCCACGGTGGCCGCGGCCGGTCGAGGCGCCGGTCTCCCAGTTGCACCGCCGCCCGCCGATCGCCCGCGCGGGCGTGGAGCCACGCTCTCAGCAGCATCGAAGCGGCGCCCAACGACAGCATCCCGCCGTCGGGCAGGTCGCTGCCGCGGTCCACTCCGGGCAGGAGCCGCAGGAACTGGTAGCCGCCGATGACGGTGAAGAGCACCGCGTTGACGAGGAAGACGGCGGTGAAGGCCTCGGGCGCCGGCTTCCCGCACCGGACGCTCAGCCGCGCGGTCAGCACCGTGTCCGGCTCGGCCACCCGGACGCCGTGGGCCTCGAGCCACCTGACCGCCGCCCGCTCCTCGGCCGTCAACACGATCATCGGGCAGCCTCCGCCGGGACTCCGTAGCCGCTGTCCGGGAGGGCCGGCAGGCGACGGCGGACGGCCAGTACACCGGCGAGTTGCAGGACGACCGCGAGCGCGGCGTAGGCGACCAGCCACGGCGCGAACCCCGGTGGCTGCCGGTGGGTGGTCACCAGATCGAGGAGCACGGGACACGCGTAGGCGGACGGCAGCGCGAGGTGCAGGTCCTGGGCCCGCAGCACGGGCGTCGACCGCGAGCGTGGCCTCGTTTTCGGCGATCACCGGCCGCCGGAGGACACCGGCGGTGATCACCGCGCACATGACCGCGCCCAGCGCGAGGACACCGAGCCAGCTCCAGGCGTAGGTCCGGTACGGGGTCGTGGCGAACATCGTGACCCCGAGCGCGGCGCCCCCGGCGAAGGTCACCACGGCCGACGCGACGAACCAGCCATCGAGCACCTCGCGCCACGGCGGCCGCGGCCGGTCGAGCGCTCGCCCTCCCAGCAGGGCCAAGGCCTGCCGGTCTCGTCGCCACAGCGCGAACCAGGTCCCTCCCTGCAGCCCGATGACGAGGAAGTACACGACCTTGCTCTCGGTCATCTCCACACCGCGCACGCCGGGCAGGTACTGCAGGCACTGGTAGCCGACCGAGGCGGCGAGCGCCGCCAGGAGCATCGCGAACTGCGGAACGAGCAGCGCCCGCGGTCGCGCGCCTTGGCGGACGCCGAGGCGGGTCGTCAGGAACCGGCTCGGGACGTCCACGGGCACGCCGCGCTTGCCGAGCCAGACCGCGGCCCCCACCACCTCGCCCCGGCTCGGTAACACTTCTTTCACGGAACCCTCCCCTGTCCCGCGTTACACGCGCGAAGCGCCGGAGAGGTTTACCGGCCGCGGAAACCCGGCACGAGCGCGTGGTGGAGGCGGGCTCCGCCCGTGCGCCCCTCCCGCGCGAAAACGGCCCACCTCCGGCGGAGGTGGGCCGTTTCGCGAACCCCTACTTCAGGTACTGCGTTCCGTGGGTCACCGCCGCGTAGGCGTCGACCGCGCCGTTGCCGTAGAAGCCGTTGAACGACGGGCCACCCGTGCACGTCGCCGTGAACTCCGGCCCGCGGCCTTCGTCCACGTAGTCCACCGTCCGCGGCACCGGGCAGGCGATCTCCGACGCCGTGCCCTCGAGCACGCGCTGGACCTTGTCCGGGTCCAAGCCGAAGTCGCCGTGGGACTTCTTGCCGTACTGCGAGACGATCAGCGCCGAGACGCCGGTCGCGTGCGGGGTCGCCATCGACGTGCCCTGCAGCCACTGGTAGTAGCCGACCCGGCCGTCGGCCGCCGTCGCCTTCTGGACGCCCAGCGCGACACCCTCCGGCGTCACGTTGCCCGCCGCGTCGATGTTGCCCTCGGCGACACCCACGTTCTTCGGGTACGTCGAGAGGATCTCGTTCTCGACCGTGCGGAACCACGGCGTGCCGAAACCGTCGCGGAAGTACCCGCCCGGCGCGGAAACCGAGATCTGCTCGGTGCCGTAGTTCGAGTAGTCCGCCTTCGCCTGCGACGGCCCGAACGCGCCGACGCCGATCGTGTGGTTGCCCTCGACCGGGAGGTTGAGGCAAGAGCTGTTGTCGACCTGACGCGGGTGCGTCGTGTTGGCCGGGTAGTCCGGGCTCGTCGTGTCCGGCTGCGGCGCGCCGAGGTCGGTGTGCTGGTTGCCCAGCGCGACCACCATCGTGACGCCCTTGCGGTGCGCGTAGTTCAGCGCGCGCTGGGTCGCCTCGATGATCGTGCGTTGCTCGGCCTGCTCCGCGGCCGAGTCGGCCGGGTTCGCGGCACAGTTGTACAGCCACGGGTCCGTGTAGAACGACATGTTGACCACGTCGATGCCCGCGTCGCCGGCGTAGGTCAGCGCGTCGACGGTCGGCTGCAGGAAGAAGTAGCCCGAATCCTGGCCGGCGCGGATGTTCACCAGCGTCACGTTCGGCGCGACGCCGGAGACGCCGAAGCCGTTGGCCGCGGCGGCGATGGTGCCGGCGACGTGCGTGCCGTGGCCGCCGTCGTCGTGGTTGGCCGGGTCGACGCAGCCGCGGAACTCACACGGGCCGTCGACCTCGACGCCGTTGACGTCGAACGGGATGTCCTTGGTGAAGTTGCGCGAGTCGGCCGCGTCGAAGTTCGGCGCGATGTCCGGGTGCGTGCCGTCGATGCCGGTGTCGATGACGCCGACCTTGACCTGCTTGCTGCCCGGCTGCTTGGTGCGCGAAAGGTCCGAGCGGACGGACTTGAGGCCCCAGAGCTGGTCGTCCAGCGGGTCCATCCCCACGGCCTTCGT
The DNA here is from genome assembly GCF_040682935.1 of Amycolatopsis sp. NPDC051061. Taxonomy (NCBI): domain Bacteria; kingdom Bacillati; phylum Actinomycetota; class Actinomycetes; order Pseudonocardiales; family Pseudonocardiaceae; genus Amycolatopsis; species Amycolatopsis sp. NPDC051061. The sequence goes on along the minus strand of NZ_JBFBBZ010000040.1, from coordinate 17,216 downwards.
GGCCGCCTTCTTCGAAGACGCGGCGCCGCGGCCTTCCTTCTCCGCGTTGTCGTTCTTGGCCTTCTTGCCGTTCTTCGGCAGCGAGCCGATGACCTGGGCCTTGGCCGCGCCGAACACGGCCCGGTTCGCCGAGACGCGCTCGGTGAACCCGGTGGCCGGGGCACTGGCCTTGATGAGGCCGACGGCGGCGTTCGTCTCCAGCACGGTGCCGCCCGCGGCGCGGATGGCCTGCTGGGCGGTGCCGATGCTCTGCGTGTCCTTGGCGAGCACGGTGAACTCGGTCGCCGGGCCGGCCAGGGCGGGCTGCGCCGCCGCGACCGGGACCGCGACGGCTGAGAGCGCCCCGAACAGCGGAACGGCCATGGCCGCCGCGAGAAGCCTGGGTCTCTTCACGATTCTCCTCCTCGGGAAAGCGGTTCCTGCACCGTATAGACCGGACATTGTGGTTACAACGGCCAAACGTACGTTACGGAACAACCGACTTCTGCTCCGCGAAGTGACAAGCTGACAAGTGGCCGTCGGTCCGCGGCACCAGCTCCGGAACTTCCGTGGCGCACCGGTCCTGCGCTTTCCAGCAGCGCGTGCGGAACCGGCAGCCGGACGGGGGATCCAGGGGACTCGGCACGTCGCCTTCGAGCCGGATGATCTGCCGCTGGCCGCGCACGGACGGGTCCGCCACCGGTACCGCCGACAGCAGCGCCTGGGTGTACGGGTGGGACGGTCGTTCGTAGATCTCCTCGTCCGTCCCGACTTCGACGATCTTGCCGAGGTACATCACCGCGACCCGGTTGGACAGGTGCCGCACCACGGAAAGGTCGTGCGCGATGAACACGTACGACAGCCCGAACTCGCCCTGCAGGTCGCCGAGCAGGTTCATCACCTGCGCCTGGATCGAGACGTCCAATGCGGACACCGGCTCGTCGCAGATGATCACCTTGGGGCGCAGCGCGAGCGCCCGGGCGATGCCGATGCGCTGGCGCTGACCGCCGGAGAACTGGTGCGGGTAGCGGTTGAGGTGCTCGGGGTTGAGCCCGACGACCTCGAGCAGCTCCTGCACCTTCTTGGCCCGCGAGCCCTTCGGCGCCACGTCGGTGTGGATCTCGAACGGCTCGCCGACGATGTCGCCGACGGTCATCCGCGGGTTGAGCGAGGTGTACGGGTCCTGCAGCACGATCTGGATCTCGCGCCGCAGCTTCCGCAGTTCGTTGCCGCGCATCGAAAAGATGTCGCGGCCCTCGAACGTCGCGGCGCCGCCGGTCGGCTCCTCGAGGCGCATCAGCACCTGGGCGAGCGTCGACTTGCCGCAGCCCGACTCGCCGACGACGCCGAGCGTCTCGCCCGGCATCAAGTCGAACGAGACGCCGTCGACCGCCTTGACCTGGCCGATCGTGCGCTTGAACAGGACGCCGGTGCGGACCGGGAAGTACTTCTTCAGGTCAGAGACCGAGAGGATCGGTTCAGGCACGAGTGTTCACCACCACTTCTTCGGCGAAGTGACACGCGCTGGTCCGGCCGAACCCGATGCCGTGCTGCGGCGGCACCTCGACGGAACAGCGGTCTTCGGCTCGCTTGCACCGCGGGTGGAACGGGCAGCCCGGCGGGATGTCGAGCAGGCTCGGCGGCAGGCCCTTGATGGTTTCCAGCGTCTGTCCTTTGAGGTCGAGCCGGGGCAGGGAGTCCATCAGCGCGGCGGTGTAGGGGTGGGCGGGCGCGCGGAACAGCTCGACGACGTCGGCCTGTTCGACGATCCGGCCCGCGTACATCACCGCGATCCGGTCGGCGACCTCGGCGACCACACCCAGATCGTGGGTGATGAGCACCAGCCCCATCTTCCGTTCGGCCTGGATCTCGGCGAGCAGGTCCATGATCTGGGCCTGCACGGTGACGTCGAGCGCGGTGGTCGGCTCGTCGGCGATGAGCAGGTCCGGGTCCAGCGCCAGCGACATCGCGATCATCGCGCGCTGGCGCATGCCGCCGGAGAACTGGTGCGGGTAGTCCTTGATCCGCCGGTCGGCGGCCGGGATGCGGACGGTGTCGAGCAGCTCGATCGCGCGCTTGCGGGCGTCCTTCTTGGACATCCCGAGCCGCACCCGCAGCTGCTCCTCGATCTGGAAGCCCACGGTGAACACGGGGTTCAGCGCGGAAAGCGCGTCCTGGAAGATCATCGCGACCTCGCTGCCGCGCACCTCGCGGCGGCGGTCCTCGGACGCGGTGAGCAGGTCTTCGCCGCGCCAGCGCACCGCGCCGGCGGTGATCACGCCGGGTGGCATGTCGAGGATGCCCATCACCGTCTGCGCGGTGACGCTCTTGCCGGAGCCGGACTCGCCCAGCACCGCCAGGGTCTCGCCGGCGTGCACCGAATAGCCGACGCCGTTGAGCACCTTGGCCACGCCGTCGGAGGTCCGGAACTCGACGTGCAGATCCTCTACTTCGAGCAGGAGTTCGTTGTCGGACAAGGGAGCTACCTCGACTTCGGATCGAGCGCGTCGCGGATGCCGTCACCCAGCATCACGAAGGCCAGCACGGTCAGGGTGACGAAGCCGCCGGGGAACAGCAACATGTGCGGATCATTCCGGAAGTAGTCCCGCGAGTCGCTGATCATCACGCCCCACGAGATCACCGGCGCGTGCACGCCGATGCCGAGGTAGGCGAGCGTCGCTTCGGCCCCGATGAACGCGCCGAGCGCGATGGTGGCGTACACCAGCACCGGCGCGACCGTGTTCGGCAGCAGGTGGCGGAAGATGATCCGCGGGGTGCTCGCCCCGAGGCCGCGGGCGGCCTTCACGTAGTCGAGCTGCTTGGCCACCAGCGTCGCCGAGCGCATGATGCGCATGGCCACCGGCCAGCTCAGCACGGCGATGGAGCAGACCACCTGGACGATGATCGTGACCGCGCCCGGGCTCGAGCCGGGTGCGTTGAACGTCGTCAGGATGACGATCGCGCCGAGCACGAACGGCAGGCCCGCGAAGATGTCGCCGAAGCGCGACAGGAGGCTGTCGACGAGCCGCCCGTAGTAGCCGGCGACGATGCCGACGAGTGATCCGAAGAGGACGGTCAGCAGCGTCGCGAACACGCCCACCAGCACCGAAGCGCGGGTGCCGTAGATCGTGCGGGCGTACACGTCCTGGCCCTGGTTGTCGTAGCCGAACCAGGCGTCCGCGGACGGGCCTTCGTTGGCGTGCGTGAGATCGCTGAAGCCCGCTTCCCGGGAGCTGAACAGGCCGGGTGCGACGGCGATCAGCACGATCAGCAGGATGATCACGGCCGACGCGACGAAGGCCGGCTTGCGCCGCAGCTGGCGCCACGCGTCGCTCCACAGGCTGCGGGGTTTCTGCGGGCCGGTGGCGGAGTCGTCGACGCGGGACAGCTCGGCCGCGTCGGCACCGCCGCCGCCCACCTGGTTCGGGTCAGTCATAGCGGATCCTCGGGTCGAGAACGGCGTAGAGCAGGTCGACGATCAGGCTCATCATCAGGTACACCAGCACGAGGAGGACGACGACGCCGACGACGGTCGCGCTCTCCCGGTTCTGGATGCCGCGGAAGATGAGCCCGCCCAGGCCGTTGATGTTGAACACGCCTTCGGTGACGATCGCGCCGCCCATCAACGTGCCCAGGTCGGTGCCGAGGAAGGTGAGCACCGGGATCACCGAGTTGCGCAGCAGGTGGACGCCGACGACGCGGCTCTGCGGCTGCCCCTTCGCGATCGCCGTCCGGACGTAGTCGGCGCGGCGGTTTTCCGCGATGCTCGTTCTCGCCAGCCGGGCCACGTAGGCCATGGACAGGCTGCCGAGCGCGATGCCGGGCACGATGAGCTCGCCGATGCCCGGGTCGTCCGACACGCTGGCCTCGATCAGGCCGAGGCCGTTGCTGCCCAGGGCGAGCTGCAGCACGATCGCCGTGACGAACACCGGCAGCGAGATCAGGAACGTGGTCGAGACCAGGACGAGGTTGTCGAGGAAACCCTTGCCGCGCAGGCCGGTCAGCACGCCGGCGGTGAGCCCGATGAGGGCCTCGATGACCACGGCGATCACGGCCAGGCGCAGCGTGATCGGGTACGAAGTGGCGATCAGCTCGCCCACCGACGTGCCGTTGAAGGTCTCGCCCCAGTCGCCGGTGAACAGGCTCCCGAGGTACTTGAAGTACTGGACGAAGAGGTTGTCGTCCAGGTGGAACTTCTCGGTCATCTGGGCGATGTAGGCCGGCGGGCAGGCCGCCTGACCGCACTTGCCGGAGAACGGGTCGCCGGGCACGGCCCAGACCAGGACGTAGATGAGGAGAGTGGTGCCGAAGAACACCGGGATCAGCTGGAGCAGCCGTCGCAGGACATAGCGGGTCATGACGTTCCTAGTGCGCGCCGGCCGTCGTGAGTGAGAAACAGTGTTGGGTAAACCGATTTTAAAAACAAAACCGGGGGGGGGGGTGTGGGGGTGTTAAAGGGGGCGTAATAATTAACAAAGA